>NZ_DAMBGD010000003.1:0-309111 GCF_032060985.1 Mobilicoccus sp. | reverse complement strand
CAAAATTCACCCCCGAGCCGAAGCACAGAATCCGGACGGTGGATCAGGGCTCAGTGCGGGTGGCGGCGGTGGGCGTCGGGGTAGTGCCGGTGGCGGTGGGTGCGGGCATCGTGGGTGTGTTCGTGCACGTGGGTCACGTCCGGGCACATGACGGGCGCCACGTGGTCGTGCCGGGGAGGGCCGTCGTGACCGTCCGCCCGTCCGTGACCGTGGATGCCGCCGCGCACGTCGATGCCGCCCTGTCCGCGGGAGTCGTCATCTGACCGGCCGGAGGCGGTCGTGGCGTCGCGTGCCCTCCCGTCGCGCGTCTGGGAGACACGTGTGCGTCCGTCGCGCGTCCGCTCCGGATCACCCTGGTCGGGATGGACGTGCTCGCGATGACCATGGCCGAGACGCGCGTCGTCGTGATGGGCGTGGTCGTGATGCAGGTCGTCGTGGCGGTGGGCGTGAGTGTGGGTGATCGGGGTGTGGGTGTGCTCGTGGTCGTGCCGCTCGGTGACGTGGAGCCACACGCCTGCGGCCATGAGGACACCGGCGATCAGGAGCGGGGGCGTCACGGGCTCGCCGGTCGCCACTGCGAGCACGGCCCCGAAGAACGGCGCGACCGCGAAGTAGGCCCCGGCCCGCGCGGTGCCGAGGTGGCGTATGCCGACGATGAACAGCGCGAGGCTCACCCCGTACGCGAGGACGCCGACGGCCGCCCCCGCGGCGAGGACTCCGGCTCCCGGCCATCGTGCGCCCAGCATCACGGCGAGGGCGAGGTTGACCGGGCCGGCGACAAGATCCTTGATCATCGCGAGCCACGTGGCATCGGTGAGGGAGAGGCGGCCGGTGAGGTTGTTGTCCATGCCCGAGGCGAGGCACGCCCCGAGGACGGCGAGCACGGGGAGCGCGCCCGCGAACGTCGCCTGCCCCGGTCGGCTGAGGACGACCGCTCCCGCCGCGATGAGGGCGAAGCCGGTGACGATGCGGCGATCGGTGCTCTCTCGGAACAGGACCCACGCGATGAGCGCGGTGAGGACGCCCTCGGCGTTGAGCAGCAGCGATGCCCCGGATGCGGGCATCCTCGCCAGCCCGGACATGAGCAGGACCGGCCCGATCATGCCGCCGGAGACCACCGCCCCGGCCAGGGCGGCGCGGTCGGTACGGGGGAGTCGCACGGCGGGAGCGCGCCGACCCCGCCGATAGGCCCACAGGGCGACCCCCGAGGCCGTAGAGCACCCCCGCGAGCATCCACGGGCTCGTCGCGCCGAGGAGCGTCTTCGACACCGGCGTCCCCGCACCGAACAACACGGCCGCGCCCAGCGCCGCCAGGACTCCCACCGGCGGAGTCCGACCCGTCAAGGACCTCATGTCCTCAGTCTCGACCCGTCGTCCGTCGTCCGTCGCCTCACCGGCACCCCTGCCCGGATCGCGGGTCGCGTCCGCATCGACACCTGCCTCGTTCCGGGGGAGCCGTGTCAACCGGCCCCGACGTGCGACGACTCCGGTCGGGCCGGGAGACTCGCGTCACGCTCGCCCACGGCCCGGCGGGGAGGGGTCGTGAATCGAGTGGGGTGCGGGGGGTCGGGACCTCGGGTGCACCGTCGAGGGCGCCGGAGAGCAGCCAGAGCACGGTGTTCTCGTCGGCAGTGACCTCCAGCTCGTCACTCGTCCGGATCGCGGCTCGAGCCTGCCGCTCCGCCTGCCGCACCCACCGCGCCCGCCCGGGCGCGTCGATGACGGCGAGGGATCCGATGCGCCCCGTCGCGTCGGCACGGTAGCGGGCCCGGACGGTGCTCCCCGACGGAGCGGCTCCGACGACGATGCCGACGAGGCGCCGGAAGACCTCGACGGCCCCCCGCCGACCCTCGACCACGAGCTCGACGATCACCCCGCGCGTCCGGGCCGCGGCGATGGCGGCCCGCAGGTCGTCGTCGAGAAGGGAATCCGCGAGCAGTTCGTCCCGAATGGTGCGTTCCAGGGTCAGGCACCGTGAGCGGAGGTCCGGGGTCAGCTCCACCCCGTCGGCGAGGTCCTGCAGGATCGGGACCACCGCCGCGTCGAGGCGCCGCGCCCGGGAGGCGATGTGCCCGACTCGCGCATCGGCCGCCGCCGCGGCGAGTCGGGCATACCCCTGCCGGGAGTCCCGCTCAGCGATTCGGAGCGTCGTCGAGCGCAGCGCGCCACGAACGCCGAGGAAGGGGATGAGGTGGGCGACCACCGCCGTGAGGCCGGAGTCGATGCTGGACAGGTGGATTCGTCCCTGCCCGGCGTGCGCGGTGACGAGGGCGATCGCCGCCAGCACGACGAGCGCCGGCGCCGTCGCGACCGGCCACCTCAGCGACAGGGCGGCCAGGGGGGCGATGAGGCCCGGGATGAACCAGTACCGCCAGTCGTCGACCTCCGGGTGCAGGAGCAGCGACCCGAGGACGCCGACGGTGAGGGCCTGCACCCCGACGATGACCCACGAGGCCCAGGCGTGACACGTGGGCAGGAAGGCGAGCAACGCGGTCGTGATGACGACCACCGCCATGGCCGCGAGGACGGTCGGCGGAGAACGGAAGTGGCGGAGGTTGAGGGCCCCGATCCACAGCGGGACGACGAGCGCGACGGTGCCGCAGCCGATGGCCGGCCAGTACCGGCTGCGGTCCCAGCCGTGGGTGGCGGCCACGCGCAGGGAGTCCGATCTCCGCCATCTCAGCGTGACGGTGGTCCCGGCGCCGGGGGACGAGACGACGGAGGCCGTCCCACCGACGGCGTTCATGCGGCTCTCGATGCCGTGGGTGAGGCCCAGTCCGCGGGGGGACACCATGCGCGGGTCGAACCCCGCGCCGGCGTCGGTGATGGTCACCTCGGCGCCCACCTCGTCCACCGCGCCGACGACGCGTGCGCGCGACTCACCGGAGTGCAGGGCGACATTGGTGAGGGCGGCTTCTGCGGCGCGCGCCAGTGCGTCGGTGACGTCGGGGTCCGAGCAGGTGCCGCGCACGTCGAGGTCGAGGTCGAGCCCCAACCGGGCGCCGAGGTGGAGGATGTGCTCATCGAGGGCGATCTCCTCGGTGGAGCGGGACCGGGCGGTCAGCGCGTCGACCGCCTCTGCCGCGAGAAGCCGCGCGTGACGGTCGGATTCCGCGCTCGTGGCGCGGCCCACCAACCGGAGCGAGCCGAGGATCTTGTCGTGGACGATGCCCTTCCACCGCTCCTGCTCGTCGAGTCGAGCCGCCGCTCGGGCGAGGTCCTCCTGCGCGCGCCACAGTCGCCGCGACGCCGCCTCGACGTCGGTCGCCGCCTCGTAGAGCATCGAGCGCCCGACCCGGATCGCGACCATCGTGTTGCTGTGCGCGAGCGTCTCCAACAACGCCTGCGGCCAGCCGACGACGGGCGCCCGGAGGAAGGGGACGACGAGAGCATGCACCAGCACCGCCCACTCCCAGCGGCGGAACAGCAGCACGCTCACGGCGACCGCCGGGGCGGCGAGGTACATGAGAGGCGGGTAGACGGATCCAGGACCGGGCCGAGGGACCAGCAACGCCAGCGGCATGACGACGAGTCCCGCCACGGCGTAGGCGCTCAGCGCGGTGCTGCGCCTCCGACCTCGGAGGAGGTCGAGTGTCGCCACCCCGATGGCCACGGCGACGAACGCCACCGCGACGAGGTCGCCCACCCGGACGTCCTCGAGCGCGAGCATCTGGACGACGGTGGTGAGCACCGACAACGCCGCGAGGCAGATGCCGACGCCGATGACGGCGCGGTCGAGGATGCGGGTGGTCATCGCAGGTCGATGTGGGGCTCGTCCGGAGGGGGGAGGAAGCCGTCCTCGACGGCCCGCATGTACAGGTCGGTCTTCGTGCCCGCCTGGCGACCGAGCTCGGTGTACTTGCGCCGCACCCGGAGCAGATACTCCTTGACGGTGTCCGGCGTGACGATCATGCGACGGGCGACGGACTTGAGCGGCAGACCGGTCGCGTAGAGGCGCAGCGCCTCCTGCTCCCTCGCGGAGAGGTGCGGGCTCTGCCAACCGGCGTCGTTGTCGAGGGCGGCCGCCCAGATGTCCGACAGGTAGGGCTCGCCGTCGACGACGTGGCGGACGGCCCTTGCGAGCTCCGAGAGCTCCTCGTGCTTGCCGACGATCCCCAGCGCACCGGCCGCCAGGCACGAGGCGATGATGCGCAGCCTCACCTCCTGGGTGAACAGCAGGACCGGCCATCCCCGTCGGCGGAGCGTCTCGACGTTGTCGGCCGGGTCGGAGCCGTCACCGAGCTGGATGTCCAACAGGACGAGATCGACCCCGTCGGTCCCCGCGGCGACGATGAGTTGGGCGAGGTCGCGGGCGACGATCGCGTCGATCGTGCAGGTGAGGTACCCGGCCAGGGCTTCGACCACTCCGTGGAGGATCGCGGGGTGGTCGTCGACGACCGCCAACCGCAGCGTGTCCATGGCGAGATTGTCCGCGTTGCGGGTGTCTTCGCCCAGCTTCCGTTCGGGTGATTTTCATCCAGGGTGGCCACATGCGGCGGGCCCCGGCTCGTTCGGCGACGACGCGGCGCGCTCGGCGATGTCCCCCGAACGGGCGATCACCGCGGCCCTTTCCCTACGCCGCCGGAACCGCGACAGTGAGAACGCGGAAGACCGCCGTCCGTCGGGGCGACCACCCCGGAGGCGGCGACGAGAGCTGGTGACAGGGCGGGCCGCTGCTCGGTGGTCGGGTGGCGGCGCGACCGAGTGCGTCGAGTACGTGGAAGGCCGGTGACCACCGGCACCCGTCGAGCAGAGGAGCCACCATGTCCGTCGAGAGCCCGTTCGAGATGTCGTTCCCGTTCACGCCCGGTCCCTTCGTCGCCTCCGGCGGGGGTGTCATCGCCGTCGTCCTGCTGGTCACCTCGCTGCGAGTCACTCTCACCGCGGTCCAGGTGCTGGGGGTCAAGGCGGCCGTCGTGATGGTCGGGTGCCTGGTGATCCTCGCCCTGAAGGTGCGCCGGCAGAGCGTGCCTCCCTGCGCCCTCCGTCGGCATGGGACCTGCGGTGGCGTGCACGGGAGGTGTCACCACCACTGACGCGCCGCACCTGGCGGGGCCTCGTGAGATCGCAGGAAAGGATGCGGTGACGTGGTCGCCAGGACGACCACCCGGCCGCGTCGTCACCTGCGTCGTCGGGCGCAGCGGGGCCGCGGCTGGGCCGGTCGGTATAGGAAGGCGCCGCTCGATCGTGTGGGCCGCCGTCGACCGCCCCGCACACGAGGGTGCGGTCATCCCCGTCCCTGGACGACCTGTCCTCAGCAGCAGGTGGCGTCCGCCGGTGGGAGGTCGAGGAAGGCGCGGACGTCGTGGAGTGCTTCCGGGCGGACGGTCCAGTGCACCCACCGGCCACGCTTCTCGCGGGTCACGAGTCCCGCGTCGTGCAGCTTGGCCATGTGGAACGACAGGGTCGGTTGTGAGATGCCGAGGGCGTCGGGGAGGTGGCACGCGCAGGCGGTGCCGGCGACTGAGGCGGCGATGTATCGCAACAGGCGCACGCGGGTGGGGTCGGACAGCGCCTTGAAGACCACGGCGAGTGCCTGCGCCTCGGACGCTGCGAGCAGGTCGCACTCCGCACCCGGGCAGCAGACCTCGTCGACGGCCGACGCGTCGTCCGATGCGTCATCGGTCGGAGCGTGGCGGGTCGACATGGCTTCCACCGTACCGAACGTATTGACAAACGTCCATGTGTGGCGTTGACTCGCTTATCGATGATCGTCGATACGTCGAGAGGGCTGGAGATGTCGAAGCGTCCGTCGGTGCTGTTCGTCTGTGTGAAGAACGGCGGGAAGTCGCAGATGGCCGCGGCGCTCATGCGGCGGCTCGCCGGTGACGCCGTCGCGGTGTCATCGGCCGGCACGAAGCCGGGCTCGTCGCTCAACCGCGAGTCCGAGGCCGCCATGGTCGAGGTCGGCGTCTCGATGGTGGGGGAGAGGCCCAAGGCCATCGATCCCGCGGTCCTGGCCGGGGCCGACCGCGTCGTCGTGCTGGGATCCGAGGCGGTCGTGGAGCCGATGCCCGGCATGCGCGGCACGATCGAGACCTGGGAGATCGACGAGCCCTCGCTGCGGGGCATCGACGGGATGGACCGGATGAGGCTGGTGCGCGACGACATCGACGCCCGCGTCCGCGCCCTGTACACCGACCTCACTCGCGAGGACGGGGCTCCGGAGAACGCGGCGACGGGCCCGCGGGACACCACCTCCGGCCCACGGATCCGGGTTTACGAGCCCGCCCTGTGCTGCAACACCGGCGTGTGCGGGCCGGATGTGGACGAGGCGCTCGTGACGTTCACCGCCGACCTCGCGCACCTGCAGGGCATGGGCATCGACATCGATCGGCACAACCTCGCGAACGATCCGGGCGCCTTCGCCGCGGAGCCTCCGGTCGCGGCCTTCCTCCAGGTGGCGGGATCGGCGGGTCTGCCGCTCGTCCTCGTCGACGCGGTCACCGTCGCGACCGGCCGATACCCCGACCGCGCCGAGCTCCTGCGCCTCTCCGGTCGCGCAGATGCCGGTGCGATCGCCGCCTCCGGGCCGACCGGTGACGCCCCGCAGACGCACGGGCCCGACCTCGGACTCGCGCCCGCCTCGGGGTCCGGCGGCTGCTGCAGCGGCACCACCACGACTCCCGGATGCTGCTGACCGATGTCCGACGCCACCATGGCCCCCGCGACCGAGACCCCCATGGCCGCGGCGTTCCTCACCGACCTCCCGCGCGTGGTGTTCTTCACCGGCAAGGGCGGCGTCGGGAAGACGTCGCTGGCGTGCGCGAGCGCGGTCCGTCTCGCCGACGAGGGACGACGCGTCCTCCTCGTCTCGACCGACCCGGCCTCCAACGTCGCCCAGGTCCTGGAACAGACGATCGGCAACCACCTCACGCCGATCACGTCCGTGCCGGGGCTGGACGCCATCGAGATCGACCCCGAGGCCGCCGCGGAGGACTACCGCGAGAAGATCGTCGGTCCGGTGCGCGGCCTGCTCCCGGAGGCCGAGATCGCGACGATCACCGAGCAACTCTCCGGCTCGTGTACGACCGAGATCGCCTCGTTCAACGAGTTCACCGACCTCCTGGCCGACGACGCCCTCATCGCGCCGTACGACCACGTCGTCTTCGACACGGCACCGACCGGTCACACCATCCGGCTCCTGCAACTGCCCGGGGAGTGGACCTCTTTCCTCGAAGCCGGCAGGGGCGATGCGTCCTGCCTCGGCCCGATGGCCGGGCTCGACAAGGCGCGGAGCACGTATGCCGCGGCCCTCGCCCGACTGCGCGACCCGTCCCAGACGCGCCTCGTCCTCGTGGCCCGCGCCCAACCCGCCGCCGTGCGCGAGGCCGCCCGGACGGCCGAGGAACTCGCCGCCGTCGGCATCACCGGGCAGCACCTCGTCCTCAACGCGACGATGCCGGCGCCCGGCCCCGACGCCGACGACCTCGCGCGGGCCGTTCACGCCCGGGAGCAGGACTCCATACGTGCGATGCCGGCGCCCCTCACCGAACTCCCCACGACGACCGTCGCGCTGCGTCCCGCCGCGGTCCTCGGTGTCGACCTCCTGCGCGCGTTGCTGGGAGGTCCCACCACCGCCACGTCCGTCCTCAGCCCCGCGGGTGATCCGTCCGCGGTGGAGCGTCCGGACCTCCCGGGACTGTCCGTGCTGGTCGATGATCTGGCCTCCGCCGACCACGGCCTCGTCATGTGCATGGGCAAGGGCGGGGTCGGCAAGACGACCGTCGCGGCGGCCCTGGCGGTCGCCCTCGCAGACAAGGGCCACCGGGTCCACCTGTCGACGACCGACCCGGCCGCCCACCTCGACGACGTCCTCGCCGAGAGCGACCGCGCCGCGACCATCACGGTCTCCCGGATCGATCCGCACGCCGCGACGACCGCCTACCGGGAACGGGTTCTCGCGACCAAGGGCGCCCACCTCGACGACGAGGGTCGCGCGCGACTCTCCGAGGACCTCCTGTCGCCGTGCACGGAGGAGGTCGCGGTGTTCGGGGAGTTCTCCCACCTCGTCTCCCTCGCGCGTCGGCAGTTCGTCGTCGTCGACACCGCGCCCACCGGCCACACGCTGCTCCTCATGGACGCGACCGGGTCCTACCACCACGACATCGTGCGCAACCTCTCCCCTCACGACGCGGCGCATGTCACCACCCCGCTGATGCGGTTGCAGGACCCGGACCTCACGAGAGTCGTCATCGTCACCCTCCCCGAGGCCACGCCCGTCCAGGAGGCGGTCGACCTCGCCGACGACCTCGGCCGCGCGAGCATCACCCCGTGGGCGTGGGTCGTCAACGCCTCTCTCGCCGCGACCGGCACGACCGACCCGCTGCTGTCCGCCCGGGCGCTCGCCGAGGGGCCTCACCTGCAACGGGTGCGGGAGGTGGCGCCCCGCGTCGCCCTCGTCCCGTTGCTCGCGACCGAACCCGTGGGAACGGACGCCCTGCGGCAGCTCACGTCGACGCCGACCTGACCGAGGAGTCGCCCAGCGCGACGCACACGCGGGACACCGCCGCCACGACACCTCACACCGGAGGCGAGATCTGAGACCGGAGGACATGGCTTCCGGTCCGAAATGCTCGCCTCCGGTGTGAGGTGGGGCACCGGGCGGGTGAGAGATGGCTGCGCGGGTTCCCCCGCCGAGACGGAGGGGAGGGGGTTGTCGGGCGTCGCTGTTAGCCTCGTCGGCGGGCCCGATGACGGGCCTTCAACCCGACGGACGGCACAGCGGAGGAAGCCGGTGAGAACCCGGCACGGTCCCGCCACTGTGACCCCCGGTCGCCGACGTCGTCGGTGGTCGTGGGGGAGTCAGGAACTCCGGCCGCCCGTCCTCCGTCCCCGGGGCGCGGACCCCGAGAGAGGCCACGATGTTCCTCCTGCTGTCGACCTCCGACACCGACCTCCTGTCGGCGCGCGCCGCCAACGACCTCGGCGTCGGCGCCGCCGAGACCCCTGACGCCGAGGCGGCCGACACCCCCGGCGCGGCGCCGATCGAGTGGCGCTACGCCAACCCGGTCAAGCTCGACCGGCTGCACCTCGCGGCGGACGACGGCGACGAGGAGGCCCGGGCCGCCTCCCGGCGGGCGCATCTCGCCGCGCAGCTCGACGAACTCCTCGACGGGGTCGACCTCGTCGTCGTGCGTCTCCTCGGTGGTCGGCGCGCCTGGGAGGAGGGCCTCGACCTCCTCCTCGCGCCCGACCAGACGCGACCCGTCGTGGTCCTCACCGGGGAGCAGGCCCCCGACGCCGAACTCATGACCGCCTCGACGGTCCCGGTCGGCGTGGCGACGCAGGCCCACGCCTACCTCGCCCACGGCGGGGCAGCCAACCTCGCGCAGCTCGGGGCGTTCCTCTCCGACACCGTCCTCCTCACCGGGCATGGGTTCGCCGCGCCGCAGGCCGCTCCCGCGTGGGGGTCGCTCGGCTGTACGGGCGCCTGCCTCGCGATCCCGGCCTCCGAGCGTCCCCAGTGCGGCGTCGCGGCGTGCCGAGCGTGGTCGGAGGCCGACGGCGCAGGTCAGGGCGCCTTCGCGGGTCAGGACGTGGTGGCAGGCGAGGACGCGCACGAGGGGCAGGACCACCGCCCGGTCGTCGCCGTCCTGTTCTACCGGGCCCACCACATGAGCGGGAACACCGCGTTCGTCCACACTCTCGCCGACGCGATCGTCGAGGCCGGTGGCCGTCCGATGCCGCTCTACGTCACCTCGCTCCGCGAGCCCGACGCCGACCTCATGGCGACCCTCCGTCGGGCCGACGTCGTCGTCACGACCGTCCTCGCCGCCGGTGGCACCGTCCCGTCGGCCGCGCAGGCCGGGGGCAACGAGGACGCCTGGGACGCCGGAGCGCTCGCCTCGCTCGACGTGCCGATCATCCAGGGCCTCGTCCTCGGCTCCTCCCGGCAGGAGTGGCTCGAGAGCGACGACGGCGTCACCCCGCTCGACTGCGCGACCCAGGTCGCGGTGCCGGAGTTCGACGGCCGCATCATCTCCGTGCCGTTCTCCTTCAAGGAGGTCGACCCCCCGGAGAAGGGTGGGCTGCCCCGCTACGTCGCCGACCCCGAACGGGCGGCGCGCGTCGCCGGCATCGCCGTCTCCTACGGGCGCCTCCGGGCGACCCCGCCGTCGGAGCGTCGCCTCGCGATCGTCCTGTCGGCCTACCCCACCAAGCACGCCCGCATCGGCAACGCCGTCGGCCTGGACACGCCCGCGAGCGCGATCCGCCTGCTGCACCGTCTCGCCGAGGCCGGGTACGACATCGGCCCGAGCACCGGTGACGGCTCACTGCCCGGCGTCGAGTCCGGCAACGGTGACGACCTCATCCACGCGCTCGTCGCCACCGGCGGGTACGACCAGGCGTGGCTCACCGAGGAGCAGTTGGCCTCCAACCCCCTGCGCGTCCCCGCCGGCCTCTACGAGCAGTGGTACGCCCGCCTCGAGCCGGAGCTGCGCGAGCTCGTCGAGGAGGCGTGGGGTCCGGCGCCCGGTGAGCTGTACGTCGACGAGCACACCGCCGCCCGCCGCGGTGACACGCCCGGGAAGTCGCTCATCATGGCCGGTGTCCGCGCGGGCAACGTCGTCGTCATGATCCAGCCGCCGCGCGGCTTCGGGGAGAACCCCATCGCGATCTACCACGACCCCGACATGGCGCCGAGCCACCACTACCTCGCGGCCTACCGGTGGCTCGAGGCTCCCGTCGAGGAGGGCGGATTCGGCGCCCACGCCGTCGTCCACCTCGGCAAGCACGGCAACCTCGAGTGGCTGCCCGGCAAGTCGACGGCGATGGCGGCCACGTGCGGCCCCGACGCCGTGCTCGGCAACCTGCCGCTCATCTACCCCTTCCTCGTCAACGACCCCGGCGAGGGCACCCAGGCCAAGCGCCGCGCCCACGCCACCCTCGTCGACCACCTCGTCCCGCCGATGACCCGCGCCGACTCCTACGGCGACATCGCCAAGCTCGAGCAGCTCCTCGACGAGTACGCGCAGGTCAGCGTCATGGATCCGAGCAAGGCGCCCGCGGTGCGGCAGCAGATCTGGACCCTCATCCAGGCCGCCCGCCTCGACCACGACCTCGGGCTCACCGGCGAACGGTCCCTCGACGACAAGCTCGACGACACCGACTTCTTCGACGACTTCATCCTCCACGTCGACGGATGGCTCTGCGAGATCAAGGACGTCCAGATCCGCGGCGGCCTGCACATCCTCGGTGAGGCGCCGACGGGGGAGTCGCGGGTCAACCTCGTCCTCGCGATGCTCCAGGCCGCGCAGATCTGGGGCGGTGAGCACGCGCTGCCCGGGCTGCGGGAGGCCCTCGGTCTCGACGAGGGGCTTAAGGAGCGCCAGGCGACCGACGACGTCGAGGCCGCCGCCCGCGGCCTCGTCGAGGCGATGGAAGCCGCCGACTGGTCCCTCGACGCGGTCGACGACGTCGCCGCCCGGGCCCATGAACTCGTCGCGGCCGGGGTGCGCGGCGAGGCCGGGGTCGGGACCACGCTCGACACCACGAAGGTCACCGCGATCCTGCGGTTCGCCGCCACCGAGATCGTCCCGCGGCTCGCGGCGACGACCGACGAGATCGACCGCGTGCTGCACGCCCTCGGCGGGGGGTTCGTCCCGCCCGGCCCCTCGGGCTCGCCGCTGCGCGGCCTCGTCAACGTGCTGCCCACCGGCCGCAACTTCTACTCCGTCGACCCGCGGGCGATCCCGAGCCGCCTCGCCTGGGAGACCGGCCGTGCCCTCGCCGACTCCCTCGTCGATCGCTACGTCGCCGACCACGGCGAACCGCCCGCGAACGTCGGCCTGTCGCTGTGGGGCACCTCGGCGATGCGGACCGCCGGCGACGACATCGCCGAGGCCCTCGCCCTCATGGGCATCCGGCCGGTGTGGGACGACGCGTCCCGCCGGGTCAAGGACCTCGAGGTCATCCCGCTCGCCGAACTCGGGCGTCCTCGCGTCGACGTGACGCTGCGGATCTCCGGCTTCTTCCGTGACGCGTTCCCGCACGCCACGGCGCTGCTCGACGACGCCGTCGCCCTCGCCGCCGGGCAGGAGGAACCCGAGAGCGACAACTACGTCCGCGCCCACGTCGAGGCGGACCGCGCGGCCGGGATCGACGAGCGCGCCGCCCGCACCCGGGTGTTCGGCTCCAAGCCCGGCACGTACGGCGCGGGGCTCCTGCAGCTCATCGATTCCCGCGACTGGCGCACCGACGCCGATCTCGCCGAGGTCTACAGCGTGTGGGGCGGTTACGCCTACGGGCGCGATCTCGACGGTGTCCCCGCACGCGAGACGATGGAGCGCACGTACAAGCGCATCCGTGTCGCCGCGAAGAACGTCGACACCCGCGAGCACGACATCGCCGACTCCGACGACTACTTCCAGTACCACGGCGGCATGGTCGCGGCCGTGCGCTCGCTCACGGGCGCCGATCCCGAGGCGTACATCGGGGACTCCACGCGCCCCGAACTCGTCGCCACCCGAACGCTGCTCGAGGAGACCTCACGGGTGTTCCGCGCCCGCGTCGTCAACCCCAAGTGGATGGCCGCGATGCGGGAGCACGGGTACAAGGGCGCGTTCGAGATGGCCGCGACCGTCGACTACCTCTTCGGCTACGACGCGACGACCGGCGTCGTCGACGACTGGATGTACGACCGCCTCACCCGCGAGTACGTCCTCGACCCGGTCAACCGCGACTTCCTCGCCGAGTCCAACCCCTGGGCGCTGCACGGCATGGCCGAGCGTCTGCTCGAGGCGGTCGATCGCCGCATGTGGGCCGAGCCCGACGCGGAGGTCCTCGCCGAACTCCGGCAGGCCTACCTCGACTCCGAGGGCGACCTCGAGGGTGACGACGAGGACGACCGATGAGTGCCGAGGCCACGTTCCCGTTCGCCGCCGTCGTCGGGATGGACGACATGGGGCTCGCCCTGTGCCTGTCCGCCGTCGCGCCGGGCATCGGTGGGGTCCTCGTGCGCGGGGAGAAGGGCACGGCGAAGTCGACGATGGTGCGGGCCCTCGCCGACGTCCTCCCCCCGATCGACGTCGTCGACGGTTGCCGGTTCGCCTGCGACCCGCTCGCTCCCGACCCCGACTGCCCCGACGCGACCCGCCACCGCTCGACCTCCCACGGCCGTCCCGTGCGGCTCGTCGAACTGCCGGTGGGGGCGAGCGAGGACCGGGTCGTCGGGTCGCTCCACCTGCGAGAGCTGTTGTCCAGCAGCCAGGTCGAGTTCGATCCGGGGCTGCTCGCACAGGCCAACCGGGGCATCCTCTACGTCGACGAGGTCAACCTCCTCCCCGATCACCTCGTCGACACCCTGCTCGACTCCGCCGCGATGGGACGCGCGCGCGTCGAGCGCGAGGGCGTGTCGGTGACGCATGCGGCACGGTTCGTGCTCGTCGGCACGATGAATCCCGAGGAGGGAGAGCTGCGCCCGCAGCTCCTCGACCGCTTCGGTCTCGCCGTCGACGTCGCCGCGAGCCGCGACGTGGAGACGCGCGTCGAGGTCGTCCGGCGCAGGCTCGCGTTCGAGGCCGACCCGGCCGCGTTCGCGGCGCGGTACCGGGAGGAGCAGCACGAGCTGGGTGAGCGGATCGCCCGGGCCGAGGAGTTGCTGCCCCACGTCGACCTCACCGACGACGTCGTGCGGCTGATCTCGACGATCTGTGCCGAGTTCGACGTCGACGGGATGCGCGGCGACCTCGTCACCGCCCGCGCGGCCTGCGCGCACGCCGCGTGGAGTGGGCGCACCCACGTGAGCGGGGAGGACGTCCGCGTCGCGGCCCGCCTCGCGCTGCCGCATCGTCGCCGGCGCTCGCCGTTCGACGACCAGAGCGGCGACGACCTCGAGGACATCCTCGACCAGACCCTGGGGGAGGAGCCGCCGCCCCCGCCGCCGGAGGACCCCACCGACCCCGCCGACCCGAATGACCCCACCGATCCGGACGACCCCGACGGGCCCGGCGGTCCGGACGGCGGTGGCGCGCCGGAGGACTCCTCCGGACCTCCCGGAGACGGCCCCGCGCCGGAGACCCGCCCGGAGTCCGACGCGCTCCCCGACGATCTGCCCGACGCCGAGCCACCGACGGAGGACAGACGTCCCCCGTCGTCGGCCGGCACGGGTGGGACCCGGGGGACACGCCCCGGGAACCCGTACCGGACGCGTCTGTTCGCGCTCCCGCACGCGGGCTCGGGTGTCGCGGGACGTCGCTCGTCGGCCGACGTCGCGACGGGTCGGCACGTGCGTGCCGTTCACCCCGAGGATCCGCGTGGACGGGGCATCGCCCCCACGGCCACCGTCCTCGCCGCGGTCACCCGGCATCTCGGTGACGCGTCGCAGTCGGCCACACCGCCCCTGCACGCAACACCGCCGGCGCACGGCACACCGCCCCTGGACGACGGTGTCGACGGCTCGTCCGCCGAGGTGGGGGCCCGTACCGGGGGAGTGGCAGGGACAGCCGGAGAGCTGCGGCCCCGACGCGCAGCCGACGTCCCTGCGGTCGAGGTGCGCCCCACCGACCTGCGCCGCAGCGTGCGGCGGGGCAAGGAGGGGAACCTCGTCGTGTTCGCCGTCGACACCTCGGGCTCGATGGGCGCGGCCGAGCGCATCCGTCAGGTGAAGACGGCCTGCGTCTCGTTGCTCCTCGACGCCTATCAGCGGCGCGACAAGGTCGCCGTCGTCACGTTCAACCGGCACCGGGCCACCGTCGTCCTGCCCCCGACGAGCAGCGTCGACCTCGCGGAACGACTCCTCGCCGACGTCCCGACCGGTGGTCGGACCCCTCTGGCCGAGGGCCTCACGACCGCGTACGAGGTCGTGCGCCGCGAGCGGGTCCGTGATCCTCACCGACGCGCGCTGCTCGTCGTCCTCACCGACGGACGTGCGAGCGCCGGGGGCCGGCAGGCCCTGTCGCGGGCCCATCGTGTCGCCGACGGCCTCGCGCAGGACGCCGCCCGCACCGGCGCGTTCGGGTGTGTCGTCGTCGACTGCGAGTCCTCCCGGGCGGGCTTCCGGCTCGGGTTGGCCCGCGACCTCGCCGCCCACCTGCGCGCCGAGTACGTCGATCTGCCCGAGCTCGCGACCTCCCTCGCCCCCGCCCGCACCGCCTGAGAAGGGCTCCCGCGGGTCCGGGAGGACGTGGGGAGCACGCGGGGAGGACACGCGGAGCAGCGGAGAGGACGCGGAGACGCGCAGCGGCCCGAGCCGCCGGGCACCCGGTCCCGCCCGGTGCGTCGGCGGCGGCCGGTACGGTCACCGACATGACGACGCCGACGCTCGACCTCCTGGCTCCCGACACGGTGTGGGTCACCGACGGCGGCCTCGCGACGCAGCTCGAGGCGATGGGCCACGACCTCACGGATGCCCTGTGGTCGGCGCGGCTGCTTCGCGACGACCCGGGCGCGATCGTCGAGGCCCACCTGGCGTTCCTGCGGGCGGGCGCGCGCGTCGTCACGACGGCGAGCTACCAGGCCTCCTACACGGGGTTCGCCGCCGCCGGGATCGAGGCGGACGAGGCGACGCGTCTGCTCCTGCGGTCCGTGGAGCTCGCTCGTGAGGCCCGCGACCGGTACGAGGCCGAGGGCGGGGGCGGACCACGCCGTGGAGGGCGGGCCGTCGTCGCCGCCTCGGTCGGGCCCTACGGGGCGAGTCTGGCCGACGGGTCGGAGTACCGCGGCCGGTACGGACTGAGCGTGGGGCGGTTGCGCGACTGGCATGCCCGGCGGGTCGAGGTGCTCGCCGGCAGCGGGGCCGACGTCCTCGCGGTCGAGACGATCCCCGACGCCGACGAGGCGCAGGCGATCCTCGACCTCGTCCGCGGTGGCGGGGTGCCCGCGTGGCTGAGCTACACCGTCGAGGACGGGCGCACCAGAGCCGGGCAGCCGTGGCCGGAGGCGTTCGCGGTGGCGGCCGACGCCCCCGAGGTCATCGCCGTCGGGGTCAACTGTTGCGCCCCGGGCGACGTGCTGCCCGCCGCGCGGACCGCTCGAGAGGTCACCGGACTGCCCGTCGTCGCCTACCCCAACTCCGGAGAGGGGTGGGACGCCGCCGCCCGATCCTGGACGGGCACGGCCGCATCCCTCGGCGACCTCGCGCCGAGCTGGATCCAGGCCGGCGTCCGCCTCGTCGGCGGATGCTGCCGTGTCGGCCCGGAGCAGATCGCCGAGCTCGCGCGCGTGGCCGCGCGGGTGCGAACCCCGTGAGGGGCGTGGGTGACGTGCACGGGTGAGGTGTGCCTCGGGACGGAGCGAGCAAGCACGCGTGTGCGTGGCCACGGTGGGCGAGCCGGGGGACGCTCGAGGTGACAGGCGTCGGGGTGGCCGGGGCGAGGCACAGGGTCCAGGTGACCGAGTACGGGTGGAGCCACGAGGACACCGGCACGAGGCAGGCGTGCCCCACCCGTCCCTCGGCCCGACCCCACCCGGCCGGTGTCCCCCGGACGGACCACACGCAGGCCGGTGGCCGCCCGTCGGGGCAGGAGCACGATGCAGGTGTCTGCTCCCCCTCCCAGGAGAAGGTCATGTCACCTCGACTTCTGTCACTCGCCGTGCCCACCGCCCTCGCCCTCGGCGCCGTCCTCGCCCCGATCCCCGCCGCGTCCGCGGCGCCCGGTCCCTCGACCACCACGGTGGACGCCACGGCGTTCGCCCCTCCCCGCACGGGACGGGCCACGCTGAGCGTGCCCCGCCGGGTCGAGGCCGGGAAGCCGTTCACCGTCAGCGGCAGAGCGCCGCTCAAGACCCGGGTGACGATCCAGGCTCTTCAGGGGCGGAAGTGGGTCGCCGTGCGCCCGAGCGTGGGGGTGTCCCGCAACGGCACCTACTCGGCGAGTGTCCGACTCACCACGGCCGGATCCGTCACCCTGCGTGCCGTCGCCACCGGTCCGACCCCCGCGACGAGCTCTGGTGTCCGCACGGCGGTCTTCGCCTGGTTCGACGTCGCGGCGACCGAACCCACCCGCGGCACCAACCTCGTCTACGGCGCCACCGAATCCGTGAACGGCCGCGTCTACCCGCTGTCGATCAAGCAGGACACCGGTTGGTACAGCGACTCATCGGCTGACTGGAACGTCAACCGCGTCTGCTCGATGTTGCGGACGACGGTGGGCGTGTCAGACGTGAACAGGTCCACCGCGGTGGGTCGCGTCGAGGTGTCGGCCGATAACGCCGTCGTCGTCGACGAGCCCGTCCGGTTCGGCGCCTCCGCGGTGTGACTGCCGACATCAGCGGGGCGCTCCGCCTCACCTTCACCACCTACCGGACGAGCGACGTCACGGTGAACCCCGTGTTCGGGCGCCCGCAGATCCTCTGTTCTCGGAACCCGTTCGAGTAGACCCCCGACGGCTCGGGCCGTCGGGTGAGGCGGATGGACGCTCGCCGGCCCGCCGACGAGGCGGAGCCGCCATGACCTCGACGCCGGTGAGGGCGTCGAGGTCGTCGCGGTGGCCCGTACGTCATCGCCGTGGCTCCGCCGACCGGGAGGTCTCGCCGTCTGCGTCGTCGGGGTCGTGCGTCGATGTCGGGACGAAGAGGTCTCAGGCGCCGTGCTCGTCGTGTGCGGTGCTCGTGGCGCACGGCGTCCGGGGCGTCTACTCTCGTGATTCGGGGGAGTCGCCGCGATCGAGGGTCGGAGGTCCCGTGCCCGTGAACCACCGAGAACGCCGTCGTGGCGGTGCGGGACGACGTCCCGGGATCCTCGTCACGAGTGCCCTTGCCGTGCTGCTCGGCGGCATGGTCGCAGCCGGACTCGTGCTCGGGCGTCACCCCGCCACCGCTTCCCACGCCCTCGGGATGGCTCGTCGCGCCGTCGGAGCGGCAGCGGCGGGCCGACGCTCGGTCGAAGGCGTGACCGGGACCTCCACGCTGCCGACGGATGTGTCTCGCATCCGGTCCGTCGTCGTGCTGGGGGACTCCGTGACGACCGGGTCCACCTGCGACTGCACGCCGTTCGGCGACCTCGTCGCGGCCCGGCTGTCCTCGCGTCTCGGGCACCGCGTCGCCGTGACCGAGGACGGCGTCGACGGCTCGACGGTGCGGTTCCTCCGGCAGCAGCTCGAGGCGGACGACGACGTGCGCACCGACGTCCGCCGGGCGGATCTCGTGCTCGTCACGACGGGAGCGAACGACCTCCTCGACCTCGCGGGCAGGGAGAACGACACGCCCGCGTGTGCGGAGTCCTGCTTCGGGCCACGCGCCCGCAGCGCCGCCGGCGGCGTGGGCGGGATCGTCGATCGCATCCGCGGTCTCAACCCGGACGCCCGGATCGTCGTCACCGACTACTGGAACGTCTTCACCGACGGGGATTCCGTGGGCGCGGGCACGACCCGGTACAACCGTGCGGTGACGCAGGCGTTCGACGACGCGCTCCACGCGGTGGTGAGCCCGACGGGCGCGACATGGGTCGACCTCGTCGAACCGTTCTCACAGGTCGCGGCGGGCGGCGCGCCCCTCCTGCTCGCCGACGGCGATCATCCCTCCGCGGCCGGTCACCGACGGATCGCCGAGGCCGTGCTCGTCGGGCTCGGTGCCTCCGGTGGGTGATGGCCGGCGGCCGGCTTCCTCGCCGCCGGAGGTGATGTGTCCGGTCCACCGGTCGTCGGTGGAGGGCGATACGGTCGGGCGGACCGAGGTCCACCCGCGACCCGACGCCCCGAACCACAGGAGTTGCCATGCCCCAGGCTCAGCCGGCCGTCGTTCCCGACGACGGACTCACCACGCGTCAGCGCCGCAACCGCGCGATCCTCGCCGTCCACACGGGGGTCGGCAAGGGCAAGTCCACCGCCGCCTTCGGTCTCGCCCTCCGGGGCTGGAACCAGGGGTGGGACATCGGTGTGTTCCAGTTCGTCAAGTCGGCGAAGTGGAAGGTGGGGGAGGAGAGCGTGCTCACCCGCCTGGGGCGACTGCACGAGGAGACGGGCGAGGGCGGCCCGGTCGAGTGGCACAAGATGGGCTCGGGGTGGAGCTGGAGCCGCAGCAGCGAGGGCGACGACGCCGAGGCCCGTCACGCCGCCGACGCGCGCGAGGGCTGGGAGGAGATCAAGCGCCGCCTCGCGCAGGAGCGTCACGACCTCTATGTCCTCGACGAGTTCGCCTACCCCATCAAATGGGGGTGGGTCGACGTCGATGACGTCGTCGAGACGCTGCGCAACCGGCCGGGCAGGCAGCACGTCGTCATCACCGGCCGCGACGCCGACCCGCGGCTGCTCGAGGTCGCCGACCTCGTCACCGAGATGACGAAGATCAAGCACCCCATGGACGCCGGCCAGAAGGGGCAACGCGGCATCGAGTGGTGAGTCCGAGCCGACAGCGGTGTCGGCGCCGACGTCGTCCAGGGCCACCGGCGCCGCGGGACTCCCACGCCATGCCAGGGCGAGGGCTCGAGCTGGACAGGCCGCCTGCGTGGGATGATCGTGCGCGGAAGGAGTCTGGGCTGGGATGAGCGGGTTCGTGCACTGGTTGGATACGCGGCAACGCCGCCATCCGATCCTCGGTGGGCCCCTCGCCGTCGTCTACAAGTTCTTCGACGACCAGGGGTTCTACCTGTCGGCCCTCATCGCCTTCTACGCGTTCCTCTCGTTGTTCCCCCTGTTCCTCCTCTTCTCCACGATCCTCGGCTTCGCCCTCGAGAACGACCCTCACCTGCGGACGCAGATCCTCGAATCCGCGGCTCGGCAGATCCCCGTCATCGGTCAGCAGATCGAGACCCACGAACTCCGGGGCAGCGGCACCGCCGTCGCGATCGCGATCGGCACGGCGGTGTTCGGTTCGCTGGGGGTGGCGCAGGCCATCCAGAACGCGATGAACGTCACCTGGGGCGTGCGTCGGCACGACCGACCGAACCCGGTGACGAGCCGGCTGCGCAGCCTGGCACTCCTCGCGGTGCTGGGGGTCTTCGTCGTCGCGACCACGTTCATCTCCCAGGTGGGTGCCTTCCTCGACTCGAGCCTGCCGTGGGCGACCGACACGTCGGCGATCGTGCTGGTGCTGGGGTCGTTCGTGCTCTCGGCGATCGCGTTCGTCGTGATCTGCCGACTCGGCACCGCGGAGCCGCCGGAGGTCTCCGAGCTGCTCCCCGGCGCGATCCTCGCGGCATTCGCCTGGCAGGCCCTGCAGACGGGTGGGAGTGCGTTCGTCACCTCCGTCGTCGCGCGGGCCTCCGCCACGAACGGGGTGTTCGCGATCGTCCTCGGTCTCATCGCGTGGCTCTACATCGGGGCGATCTCGCTCGTCCTGTGTCTCGAGACGAACATCGTCTACGCCCGCCATCTCTACCCGCGCTCGCTGCTCACCCCGATGACCGACCGCGTCGACCTCACCGTCGCCGACCGGGCCGCCTACGCCCGCCTCGTCAGGGCCCAGAGCCTCAAGGGATTCCAGAACGTCGAGGTGACCTTCGACTACGACGGTCAGTACGCGAGCGCCTACCGCAAGGAGGAGATGAAGAGGCGCACGGCGAAGGCGCAAGCCGACGGCGCGGTCACACGCATCCTGCGCCTCGGCAACGGCTGGCGTCGGGCGCTGCCCTCGTCCGTGGACGTCCACTTCGACGCGCTCGCCGATCTCGTCCGTAAACCCGTCTCCGGCACCGTCGCCGAGGTCACCCGCGGCGGCGCCGACCCCGGCGCCGAGAAGGCCGGCGCGTCGCCGCATCCGCCGGCCGACGACGGCACCCCGCACGGTCCCGTGGCGGGCGCCCCTGCGTCCGGTGCCCCGAGCTCCACCGCCGCCGGTCCTCACGCCTCGAGCCCCGACGACGCGCACCACGCCGCTGCGGGCGCGGGCGCCACCGAGCACCGCCGTGCCGGGGGTTCGCGCGGGGTGAGTGCGCACGCGCACAGGGCGGACGCCAAGCTCGGCGTGAACCCCGGAAGCGGTGCCGGGGGGAAGGTCGGCACGGTCGACGACGCCACCGAGGCCGAGACCGGGGGAGGCCGGTAGCCGGTCGTCGGTAGCCGGTCGAACGGGCGCGACCCGGCCGGCGCCGGGCCCGAGCGCAGCCGCGCCTCGTGCGCGCGGGGGCGGGTGGGTCGGACCTGCGGGGACACGGGACGGAGGTCACCCCTGCCCGGAGCACGCTCGCCGGGGCGCGTCGCGCTGATAGGCTCACCGCCGCCGACCCGCTCGGGCCGGCACGTCGTCGCAAGGCCGACGCCTCGGAGGAAACCGGTGCGACACCGGTGCGGTCCCGCCACTGTGACCACGGCGCGCTCGCCGTGGGAGCCAGGAACTCCGGTCGGTCGTGAGCTGTTCCGGGGCGCGGATCCCGGAAGAGAGGTCCGTCCGTGTCTTCCTCCCCCTTCGCGCAGTCAGCGCCGTCTGCGGGCGCCGGGGACTCCGACACCGCCTGCCACCCGCATGGCCGTTCATGGACCCTGCCGCGAGTCGTCATCGCCGCGCCGTCCTCCGGCAGCGGCAAGACGATGGTGACGACCGGCCTCCTCGCAGCCCTGCACGAACGGGGCGTCCGCGTGAGCCCCCACAAGGTCGGCCCCGACTACATCGATCCCGGCTACCACGCGGCGGCCTGCGGTCGGATCGGGCGCAACCTCGACGCCCACATGCAGGGCACCGAGCGCATCGTTCCGCTCCTGCTCCACGGCGCCCTCGTCCCGCAGCCCGCCGACGTCGCCGTCATCGAGGGCGTCATGGGCCTGTTCGACGGCGCGCTCGGGCGTCGCGGTTTCGCGAGCACGGCGCACATCGCCGAGCTCACACACAGCCCCGTCGTCCTCGTCGTCGACTGTGCGTCGACCTCCCGCAGCGTCGGTGCTCTCGTGCACGGGTTCGCGACGTTCAGCCCCGGGGTGCGCCTCGGCGGCGTCCTGCTCAACAACGTCGCCTCACCGCGGCACGAACGCGAGGCGCGGGCGGGGGTGGCAGAGGCGGGCGTGCCCGTGCTCGGGGCCATCCCGCGGCGGACGGACGTCGTCGTCCCCAGCCGTCACCTCGGTCTCGTGCCCGCGGCCGAGCGCGCACCGGAGTCCCGTTCGGCGGTCGAGGCGCTCGCCCGTCTCGTCGCCGAGCACGTGGACCTCGACGCCATCCTCGCGCTCGCCCGCACCGCGCCCGACCTCGACGACGTCGACCCCTGGGATCCTGCCGCCGAACTCGCCGCGACCGGGTGGCTCCCCACCGACGGCCGTCGGCGCGTGGCCGTGGCCGGAGGGGAGGCGTTCACGTTCTCCTACGCCGAGAACACCGAGCTGCTCGAGGCCGCCGGTCTGGAGGTCGTCACGTTCGACCCGCTCACCGACACCCTGCCGGACGGGGTCGACGGGCTCGTCGTCGGTGGCGGGTTCCCCGAGGTCCACGCGCTCGGACTCTCCGCGAACGTCGCGCTGCGCGACCAGATCGCCGCGTTCGCGGCGGAAGGCGGGGTGATCTCGGCCGAGTGTGCGGGGTTGCTCTACCTCGCCCGGAGTCTCGACGACCACCCGATGTGCGGCGTGCTGCCGGTCACCGGACGGATGACCCCACGCCTCACCCTCGGGTACCGCGAGGGGGTCGCCCTCACCGACAGCGTCCTCGGCCCCGAGGGGACCCGCGTCGTGGGGCACGAGTTCCACCGCACCGTCGTCGAGCCCGCGATCGGGGCCGCTCACGGCGACGCCCCCCACCGCGCCTGGGCGTGGCGTGACCACGAGGGCGAGACCCGTCGCGACGGCTGGGTCGACGGCTCCGTCCACGCCTCCTACCTGCACCTGCACTGGGCCGGTGCCCCCCGCCTCGCCGCCTCGTTCGCCGCGGCCGTCGGGGCCGGGGAGATGACGTGACCGTGCCGGCTCCCGTGGCTCGACCCGCGGGTGGCGGTGACTCGGCCGAGGTCGACGACGCCGCCCGAGCCCGCGCCGACCAGGACGTGCGTGGGGACCAGGGCGCGCGAAGCGATCCGACCCCACGCGGGGGGCCGGGGCTCCCGGCGACCCGAGACGACCGTGCCCCCCGAGGCGCTCACACGGAGGCGGCGCTCCTCGATCATCACGGCGACGTCGAGGCCCGTGGGCTGCGCGACTTCGCGGTGAACGTCGCCGTGCCGAGGCCGCCGGCGTTCCTCGGGGAGGCGATGTCGTCGGCGATCGACGGGCTCGCCGCCTATCCGGACCCCGGTCCGGCCACCGCCCGCCTCGCGGCGCACCTCGGGGTGCCGGAGGAGCGGGTGCTCATCACGAACGGGGCCGCGGAGGCGTTCCACCTCGTCGCGAGAGCCCGCGGGTGGCGGCGGCCGGTCGTCGTCCACCCCCAGTTCACCGAGCCCGAGGCCGCCCTGCGCGCCGCCGGGTACGTCCCCGAGCGGCACGTGCTCCCCGGTCCCGATTTCGCCCTCGACGCCGATGCCCTGAACGGCGACACCTCCACCTGCGGCAGGATCACGGGCGAGACCCCGGGCCGGACGGCCGATGACCGGACCGGCCGCGTCCCCGACGACGAGGACCGGCACCGGCACGCGGCCGACCAGCATGCGGCCGACCGCCACGCCGGCCACGACGTCGGCACCGACTCGGCGGCGGATCTCGTCGTCCTCGGCAACCCGACGAACCCGACCTCCCGCCTGCACCCCGTGGCGGAGGTGCTGCGGCTGCGTCGACCCGGTCGGCTCGTGCTCGTCGACGAGGCGTTCCTCGACGTCGTGCCCCGCGAACAGGACACGGCGCTGCGCCACGCGGCCTCGGGGGACGGGCTCGTCGTCGTCAGGAGCCTGACGAAGACGTTCGGCCTGGCCGGGGTCCGGGCGGGATTCCTCGTCGCCGCACCCGAGGTCGTCGCCGCCTGCGCCGCGGTCCAGCCGCACTGGTCGGTGAACAGCCTGGCGCTCGCGGCGGTCGAGGCCGTCTGCAGCGCACAGGGGGTGGCCCACACGGCGGAGGTCGTCGAGCGACTGCGCGAGGCTCGTCCCCACCTCGTCGACGGACTCACCTCGCTGGGGTTCGAGGTCACCGTGCCCGCTGCGGGGCCGTTCGTCCTCGCCCGTCACCCCGGTGCGGCGCGACTGCGTCTCGCGCTGCGGGAGCAGGGGATCGCCGTCCGCCGCGGCGACACCTTCCCTGGGCTCGACGAGAGCTACGTGCGCATCGCCGTCCGGGAACGGGCCGAGACCGACGTCCTCCTCGCCGCCCTCACCCGCCTGCTCAGCGCGGAGCTCGACGTCGACGAGAGCGAAAGCCCCGTCACCGACGACCGGTCCGCCGCCACCCCCCACACCGCCGGCCGCGACGAGAACCTCGACCGCCCCGATGGCGTCGAGCACCCCACCCCGCAGCCGCCCGCACCCCACGACGATCGGGAGGACCGATGACGACGACCCACGAGTCCGCCACGGAGAACACCGCACCCCTGGGCGACGACACGACCTCGCACGCGCCGTCGCGAGCGCACTCGACCCCGCCACCGCACCCGACGGCGCAGCCGCAGACGGGGCAGTCGGCGACCTCCCCGGTCACGCCCCCGATGCCGGACGGCGTGCGGGAGGGGTTGGCCGACGTCGTCGCCAACCGGCGCGACATCCGCTCGGGGTTCACGATGGACCCGATCGACGACGAGGTGCTCCTGCGGGTGCTGTCGGCGGCGCACCAGGCGCCGAGCGTGGGGTTCTCCCAGCCGTGGGACTTCGTGCTCCTGCACGACCTCGAGGTCCGCACCCGCGTCCAGGCCCTCGCCGCGGCCCAGCGGGAGGCGTTCGCCGCGTCGCTGCCGGGAGGTCGTGCGCGCAGTTTCGACGGGCTCAAGGTCGAGGCGATCCTCTCGACGCCGCTCAACATCGTCGTCACGTGCGACCCCACCCGCGGAGGTCCCTACACCCTCGGTCGCCACGCGGATCCGCGGATGGCCCCGTTCTCCGTCGCGTGCGCCGTGGAGAACCTCTGGCTCGCCGCCCGCGCCGAGGGCCTCGGGATCGGTTGGGTGAGCTTCTTCGATCCCGACGAGCTGCGCGCCGAACTCGGTCTGCCCGCCCACCTCGACGTCGTCGCGTTCCTCTGCATCGGGCACGTCGAGACGTTCCCGCCCGCCCCGGAGCTCGCGCTCTCGGGCTGGGCCCGCCGCCGCCCCCTCGGGTGGGCGGTCCATCACGACACGTGGGGCGAACGCCGCCTCCCGGGAGGAGAACCGATGTCACTCGTCGAGGAGACGATCGCCGCCATCGCGCCGGTGGACGAGGAGGCCCGCGCGGCCGCCCTCGGCCGTCAGGGGCTGCTCACCAAGCCCGCGGGGTCGCTCGGCGAGCTGGAGGACATCAGCGTCCGCCTCGCCGGGATCACGGGTCAGTGCCCGCCGCCGGTGCCCGAGCCCGCCGCTCTCGCGGTGTTCGCCGGTGACCACGGCGTCTACGACCAGGGCGTCACCCCGTGGCCGCAGGAGGTGACGATGCAGATGGTCCTCAACGTCCTCGCCGGCGGCGCGATGACGAGCGTGCTGGCCCGCGGCATCGGCGCCGAGGTCGCCGTCGTCGACATGGGCGTCAAGGGCGACGTGCCCGAGCAGCCGGGCCTCATGGTCCGCAAGATCGCCCGCGGCACCGCCGACATGACGCAGACCCCGGCGATGACCGCCGAGCAGTGCACCCATGCCGTCGAGGCCGGGATCGACGTCGCCCGCGACCTCGTCGCCCAGGGCAACCGGCTCCTGCTCACCGGCGACCTCGGCCTCGCGAACACGACGCCCTCGGCCGCGCTCGTCGCCGCGATGACCGGACGTCCCGCCGCCGAGGTCACCGGCCGCGGCACCGGCATCGACGACGCGATGCTCGCCCACAAGACCGAGGTCGTCGCCCGGGCGGTGCAGACCCACGGCGCGAGCGCGGACGACCCGCTCGGCGCCCTCGCGGCCGTCGGCGGCTTCGAGCACGCCGGCCTCGTCGGGTTCCTCCTCGGCGCCGCGGCGCTGCGCACCCCGGTCATCCTCGACGGCGTCATCGCCCTGTCCGCGGCCCTCGTCGCCGACGCGCTCGCGCCGACGGCGCGGCAGTACTGGTTCGCCGGACACCACTCCGCCGAGCCCGCGTGCCGGTACGCGACCGAGAAGCTCGGCCTGCGCCCCCTGCTCGACCTCGGCATGCGCCTCGGCGAGGGCAGCGGCGCGGTGTGCGCGGCGCCGCTCGTCCAGGGCGCGGCGCGGGTGCTCGCCGAGGGTGCGACCTTCGAGAGCGCCGGGGTGTCCGAACGCGATGAGTGAGTCCGGTTCCCCGACGCTCGACCTCCTGCTCGAGGGTCGCCCCTGTCTCGTCGTCGGCGGGGGAGGCCACGCGATCGGCCCCGTGGGTCGCCTCCTGCGCGCCCGCGCCCAGGTGCACGTCGTCGCCCCCACCCTGGTCACGGCGCTGCAGGACCTCGTCGAGCGCGACCTCATCACGTGGTCGCCGCACGAATTCACCGCCGCGGATCTGCACGGGATCCTCGTCGTCGCCCCCGCGAGCGACTCGCCGAGCCTCGATGCCGCGGTCCACGACGCGGCCGAGGCGGCCGGCGTGTTGCTGCTGCCGCGCTCGACCCGTCGAGAGACGCCCTCACCCTCACACGTCACCTCGTCACCCGCGGTCGAGGTCGACGACGCGCTCGAGCCGTCCACGGGGGCCGCACGCAGTGGCGGCGATCGCGGCGAGAGGTGTGGCTCGGTCGTCCTCGTCGGGGGAGGGCCGGGGTCGCCCGAGCTCATCACCGTCGCCGGGCGCGAGGCCGTTCTGCGTGCCGACGTCGTCGTCGTCGACCGCCTCGCCCCCCTCGCGCTCCTCGACGACCTGGGCCCGGAGGTCGAGATCGTTGACGTCTCGAAGATCCCCCGCGGCCGGTTCACCCCGCAGGAGGAGATCAACGCCGTCCTCGTCGACCGGGCCCGCGCGGGCAAGCGCGTCGTGCGGCTCAAGGGCGGCGATCCGTTCGTGTTCGGCCGGGGCATGGAGGAGCACATCGCCTGCTCCGAGGCCGGCGTCCCCGTCTCGGTGATCCCCGGGGTGACCTCGGCGGTCTCCGCGCCGGCGCTCGCCGGGATCCCCGTCACCCACCGCGGCCTCGTCCAGGGTTTCGCGATCGTCTCGGGCCACGCGGCCCCCGACGACCCTCGGAGCACGATCGACTGGGCCGCCCTCGGGCGCAGCGGGGTGACGATCGTCGTCCTCATGGGCGTCGAGACCCTGCCGCGTATCGCCCGGGCGCTCATCGAGGCCGGCCGCGACGCCGACACCCCCGTCGCCTCCGTCATGGACGCCGCCCTGCCGAGTCAACGGACGCACGTCTCCACCCTGGGGCGCTTCGCCGACGGCGCGACGCAGGAGGTGCGGGCACCGGCGGTCACCGTCATCGGCGACGTCGCGCGCTTCGCGCAGGGGTCCTGACCGGCGGGTGTGCGGCTCGAGACTGTCGGTGGGGCGCGCGGAGGACCAGGTGAGTGACGGGTGCACGAACGGTCGGGCGTCTCGTTCTCGACCACATCCGCAGCCGCAGTGACCTCGGGGTCGAGACAACCGGGTCCCCGGGCGTCCGGCCATGTCGACGGGTGTGCGTCGCCCGTGAGCGGTGCCGCCGCACGCACCCGTCGTCGCGCCGTGACCGACCCGACGACGTCGGGGGTCAGGGGCGGTGACTGCGGGCGACTCGGAAGCCCAGGTCGTCGAAGGACGCCTGCGGGTGCGTCTTGCGACGCACGCCTGAACGGCAGCTCCAGTGGGGATCGCTCCAGCCCCCGCCGCGAATGACGCGATACGGGCCGTAGACGTCCTCGTCGTACAGGTCCCAGCACCACTCCCAGACTCCGCCGAGGGTGTCGTAGAGCCCCCAGGCGTTCGGCTCTTTCTGCCGGACCGGGCGTGGGCCGCTCGTGGTGGTCGCGTCGTACCACGCGATGTCGGCCAGATGCGCGTAGTGAGGGCCCGTCGTGCCGCCGCGGCAGGCGACCTGCCACTCGGCCTCGGTCGGGAGGCGGTACCCGTCAGCCGCCCGGTCCCATTCGACATGCCAGGTGTCGGCTTCGGGTTCGTCGTGGGGCCGCCAACCGGCGACAACCGGTGCCTCGCGCTGTGTCACGGTGTAGACCGCAGGCAGGCCTTCGAGCTGCGAAAGTGCGTTGCAGAAGATGACGGCCTCTCGCCAGGTCACGTTCACCTGGGGAATCCCGCGGCCATGCGCGGTCGGCGTCTCACCATGGACCCCGGCCCACTCCTCGACGGTGACGGGCGCGGTGGCGATGTGGAACGGCGCGACGTCCACCGACCACGCGTGCCCATCCCGTCGGTCGACGATCCTCTCCGCGGTGGGACCCTGCGGTGGAACGATGACCATGTCGATGAACACGGAGACATCGTCGCGCGGGCGTCCGGCCATGTCGACGGGTGTGCGTCCAGGCTGCGACGCGTGATGGACCCTGCGCGCGACCAGGTGATCCGGCAGCTGCTCCACGAGCTGGAAGGGGTGCGCCCCGACACCCGCGCACTGGTCGCCATCGACGGGTTCGACGGGGCGGGCAAGAGCCACCTCGCCGCAGAGCTCGTCACCGCGTCGACCCTCTGCCACCGGCCGATTCTGTCGGTGACGATCGACCGCTTCCACCACACCGAGGCGCACCGGGTCGCCGCCGGCCGGGACGCGGAGGGCTTCCACCGTGCTTCGACGTGACCGTGCCGCGTGGCAACCTGCGGTACCGAGGTGACCCCGCTCCTGGCCCCCGACGCGATGGCCCCCATGTACCGGCGGTACGTCGGCGGCGAGCGGCTCCATGTGGCAGAGGCCGACCCGAAGGCTCGTAGCTCCTGGGTGTTCGACAAGGTCGACCTCGACCGGCCGCACCTCGAACGGCCCTGACGCACGCGTGCCCATGCCTGTGGTGCGCTCGTCCCCACGTGACGTAGTCGGGCCGATTCGTCTCACGTCGCGCAGCGCATCGACCAGGTCCATGAGGGCCGCGTGTTCGGAGCTCCTGAGCGGGGTCAGGTCATCGGTAGTGGACCAACCGAGGTCGTCGTGTTCGTCAGGTGCCATGTTGCTGGGTTCGCCGGTCCGACGGATGGCGGGGAAGGCGTACTCATGGGGCCTGGTGTTGGAGCATGACCTCGGGAAGCGTGACGCGTCGACCATCCCGATGCCGAGTTGCTCCAGGCACTCACGACGTGCCGCGTCCCCGACGGACTCACCTGGCTCGACATGACCCGGGTAGGCCCCGACAGTCCGGTGGTTCCCACGACCTGGGCATCTGTGGACCAGCAGCGCCCGTGTGTCGGTGACGAGCGCTCTGCCGACGACCGACAACCTGCGCCCCCGCAGCCCCGCCCGCCCCCGCCCGCCACGGCCTGGTCCGCCGCGGATCGGCACGTCGTCGCCCCCAGGCGAAGACCGGCCGGTGTGCGGCTGGATCGTCCTCGACCGCCGTCCGAAGGCGGGCGCCGCTAGGGTCGTGTCATGACTGCATGGACATGGCGGTGCGAGGATGCGGACGGCCGAGAGATCGAGGACCCGGCCGTGCCGAGGGCGGAGTTCCCCGGTCAGGGCGAGGCCGAGGCGTGGCTCTCGGACACCTGGGCCGACCTCGCCGACGCGGGAGTCGCGCAGGTGACGCTCCTCGAGGGCGACCGCGTGGTCTACGGCCCCATGAGCCTCGAGGCCGGCTGAGGAGCGGCGCCCGACGCCCCCGCGGTGGCGACTCCTCGCGGCTCTCCGCTGCGGACACGATCACCGAGCCGACATCGCCCCAGACGTGCTCGGACCTTCCGCGCGGGGGTCCCTCCGACACGAGGAACGCCCCGCCGCATCGGCGGGGCGTTCCTCGTCGTGACCATTCGTCGGGCTGGCGCCAGAGTCGAGGCTGAGCCGTGAGCGGCGGGTGTGGGGCTCAGGCTCGCGGTGCCTGCGGTGTGACGCGTTCCCCCTTGCGCGTGACACGCGGACGGGGCACGCGCCCGGGCCGCATCTGGACCGACCGGGAGAACACGTACCAGAACGTGCCGCGGCTCGGCTCCTCACCGAGGCGCTCGGAGATCTCCTTCTTGATGCGCCTACTGAGGAACACCGTGTCGAGGATGGTGACGATCATCATCCCGTAGAGCACGGCGAACCCGGCGGTGTACGCCCAGGAGTACCGCAGGAGGCTGAGGGGGAGCGCGACGATCATCACCGGGAGGAGGAACTCACCGATGTTCCACCGTGAGTCGATGATGTCGCGGATGAGCTGGCGCTGAGGACCGCGGTCGCGCGGTCCGAGGGCCCACTGCTCGCCGCGGTACATGCCCTCGCGGTAGCGGGCACGTTCGGCGCGCTCCTTCTGCCGCGACTCCTTCTTCGCCGCCTCCCGGTCGGCGGGCACGATCGGGCGACGGCGCGCCGCCTCGGCCTCCCGGCGCGAGGGAGTGGGGCGATTCTTCGCCCCCGGGCGGACCGGCGACGCCGTCTCGCTCGCGACCGGCGTCTCCTCCTGCTTCTTCCATCGATACACGTGCCACACCATATCCGCGACGGGCCGCGCGAGGGCCACCCCGCTCGGTACCCTGGGGCGATGACCGAGCCCACGCCTCCCCCCACCGGTTCCTCGCCCGACACGGAGGGGCGCTCCGGCCCCGAGGGAGACGGTGGCACCCGGTCGGCGGCGGACTGGCGACGCCGGATCGCCGACCTCATGCCCCAGGTGCGGGCGGACCTGGAGGACCTCGTCCGGATCCCGAGCGTCTCGCTGGACTCCTTCGACGCCGCCCACGTGGAGGCGAGCGCGCAGCGCGTGGCCGAGCTCTTCCGCGACGCCGGCGCCGACGTCGAGGTCGTGCACATCGGCGAGGGCCACCCGGCGATCATCGGGGGCGTCGACGGCCCGAAGGGGGCCCCGACCGTCCTGCTCTACGCCCACCACGACGTCCAACCGCCCGGTCCGGACTCGGACTGGCAGTCCCCGCCGTTCGAGCCCGTCGAACGCGACGGCCGGTTGTACGGACGCGGTGCCGCGGACGACAAGGCGGGCGTCATGGCCCACGTCGCGGCGCTCCGGGCCCACGACGGCCGGCCCCCGGTCTCCGTCCGCCTCTTCGTCGAAGGGGAGGAGGAGGTCGGCAGCGAGTCCCTGCCCGCCATCCTCGAGCGGTACGCCGACCGGCTCGACTGCGACGCGATCGTCATCGCCGACTCCGCCAACTGGGCGATCGGCACCCCGAGCCTCACGACCTCGCTCCGCGGCAACGTCCGCGTCGTCGTGCGGGTCCGCAGCCTCGACCACGGCCTCCACTCGGGCCTGTTCGGCGGGCCCGTCCCCGACGGGATCACCGCGATGTGCCGGCTGCTCGCCACCCTGCACACCGACGAAGGGGACGTCGCCGTCGAGGGCCTCACCTGGGAGCCCGACCCCGACGTCGACTACCCCGAGGACGTGTTGCGCGCCGACTCCGGGGTCCTCGACGGCGTCCGGCTGCTCGGCACCGGGCCGCTCGCCGCACGGTTGTGGAGCCGGCCGTCGATCACCGTCATCGGTCTGGACGCCCCCGCGGTCGACGTGGCGGCGAACCTGCTGTCGCCCACGTGCCAGGCCAAGCTCTCGATGCGCATCGCCGCGAGCGAGGACCCGATGCGGGCCTATGCGGCACTCAAGACCCACCTGGAGTCCCACGCCCCTTGGGGTGTGCAGGTCGAGGTCGACCTCGTCGATGCCGGCGCCGGGTTCACCGCGTCCACGGAGGGCCCGGTCGTCGAGGCCGCCCAGAGCGCCCTCGCCGACGCCTGGGGGAGCGACCCCACCGAGATCGGGCTCGGGGCGTCGATCCCCTTCATCTCGCAGTTCGCCGAGACCTTCCCCAGCGCCGCGATCCTCGTGACCGGTGTCGAGGACCCCGACACGCGGGCTCACGGCCCCGACGAGAGCCTCCACCTCGCGGAATGGGAGAAGGCCTGCCTGGCCGAGACCCTGCTGCTCGAGCGCCTCGGGACCATGCGGAGCGACGGATGAGGGTGCCCGGCTGACGCCCCGACGGGGTGTTTCCGGCGGAAAGCTCCGCCCGGCACACTGATTCGAGAACCGACGACCCGACGCGAGGAGATCCACCGTGCGCGTGCTCATCAGCCCTGCCGCCTTCCCCGGGATGCTCACGGCCGTCCAGGCCGCCGAGGCGATGGCGGAGGGGTGGCGGCGCCGCGCGCCCGAGGACGACCTCACACTCGCACCGCTGTCGGCCGGAGGACCGGGGTTCCTCTCCGTCCTCGCGACGGCCGTCGGGGGCGTCTCGGTGGCGACGACCGTGAGTGACCCGCTCGGTCGGGACGTGCCCGCCTCACTCCTGCTCGTCGAGGACGCCCCGGGCGTGCGCACCGCCTACATCGAGGCCGCGCAGGCCAACGGCCTGCACCTCCTCGCCGCCGACGAACGTCGTCCTCTCGTCACGAGCTCGTTCGGGGTGGGACAACTCGTGCGCGCGGCCCTCGAGGAGGGGGTGTCCCGGATCGTCGTCGCCGTCGGCGACAGCGGCACCAACGACGGGGGAGCGGGGCTGCTGTGCGCCCTCGGCGTCGGTGACACCACCCGCCTCGCCCGCGGCGGCGGCGCGCTGCACGAGATGGATGCGGACGCCCTCGCCGGCCTCGACGAGGCCCGCGACCTCCTCGCCGGCACCGAGCTCGTCATCGCGACCGAGGACAGGTGCCCGCTCCTCGGGTTCGACGGCACCTCCGCCCTCGACGCACCCGAGCGAGGCGCCTCCCCGGTGCAGGCCCAGGCCCTCGAGACCGCCCTCGGCCATTTCCACGACCTCGTCCGCCGGACGAGCACTCCGGCCCTCGACCTGCTCACGGGTCTGCCACGGCGCCTCGAGCGGGAGCCGGGCGCCGGGGCGGGGGGCGGCCTCGGCTACGCGCTGCTCGTCCTCGGCGCGCACGTGGAGAGCGCCGTCGACATCGGCCAGCGGGCCTGGGGGATCGAGAGCCTCCTCGAACGACACGATCTCGTGCTCACCGGCGAGGGGTGTTTCGACTGGACCTCACTGCGGGGCGGCGTGGTCGCCGGCGTCTCCGCTCTCGCGGCCATCCGCGGGTTGCCGACGGTCGTCCTCGCCGGGGAGGTCACCGTCGGGAGGCGCGAGACCATGGCGCTCGGGGTGTCTGGCGTGTACGCCGTGGCCGAGAACGCCGAGCAGAGCACGCACATGATGGCCGACCCCGTCGGCTCTCTCACGGCGCGCGCGGCCCGGGTCGCGGGCACCTGGTCGCCCTGACGCCCCGACCTCCCCTCACCACGGTGGGTGCGGGTCGTGTTCCCGGACCCCCCTCGCGCGGGAACACCCTCGGCGTCTACGGTGTTGTGAAGGGTAGCCTCACCCATCACGGGTCGATCGAGTCCGGTCACCACGCCGGGCGCCAGGCCCCGGGGCCTCCGACGGGATTCCCCACCGAACGACTTAGGGAGCAACATGACTGTGCAGAACGAGCAGAAGGCGCAGACCGCCGAGCACGGCGTCCTCCTCACCGACGTGGCCGCCACCAAGGTGAAGAGCCTTCTCGAACAGGAGGGTCGCGACGACCTCCGCCTGCGGGTCGGCGTGCAGCCCGGTGGCTGCTCGGGGCTCATCTACCAGCTCTACTTCGACGAGCGCACCCTCGACGGTGACGCCGTGCGCGACTTCGAGGGCGTCGAGGTCGTCGTCGACCGCATGAGCGCCCCCTACCTCGACGGCGCGACGATCGACTTCGCCGACACCATCGAGAAGCAGGGCTTCACGATCGACAACCCCAACGCCGGCGCCTCCTGCGCCTGCGGCGACTCCTTCAGCTGACCGGTCGGCGCCGCGCGCGCCCACCCAGTGCCTCACGGCGCCGTCGTCCCTCGGGGCGGCGGCGCCGTGTCGTTGCCGAGGTGACCGAGTGCCCCTCCGTCGTACATCGATGGAACATCCACCCCGTCGAGGTTTTGCCGGCTCGAATCGGCGCTGGTCACGGCAGTGCGGAATCCGAGGGGAGGGCCTCTCGCCCCATCGCTGTACGACGGGAGGGCGGCGTCGGCGGGATCGGCGGGTGCGGGGGCGCCCGGGCGTGGCCGTCGTGGGGGAGCCGTGGTCGCGCGATAGATTGACCGGGTGCCTATCGCCGTTGCCGGGTCCATCGCGACCGATCACCTCATGACCTTCCGGGGACGGTTCGCCGACTCCCTCCTCGCCGAGCAGCTGGAGCAGGTCTCCCTCTCCTTCCTCGCCGACGGACTCGACATCCGACGCGGAGGGGTCGGAGGCAACATCTCGTTCGGGATGGCCGTGCTCGGCGCCCGCCCCGTGCTGGTCGGCGCCGCCGGCGCCGACTTCGCCGACTACCGTTCCTGGCTGGAACGCCACGGCGTGGACTGCACGTCCGTCCACATCTCGGAGACGGCGCACACCGCGCGCTTCGTCTGCACGACCGACTCCGTGCTCGCCCAGATCGCGACGTTCTACCCCGGTGCCATGTCGGAGGCCCGTGACCTCGAGTTCGGCCCCGTCATCGAGCGTGTCGGCGGCCTCGAGCTCGTCCTCGTCGGCCCCGACGACCCCGAGGCGATGCTCCGCCACACGGACGAGTGCCGTGAGCGGGGCATCCCGTTCGCCGCCGACCCCAGCCAGCAGATGGCGTTCATGGACGGCCCCTCGATCCGCCGCCTCATCGACGGCGCGACCTACCTGTTCACGAACGAGTACGAGTCCCACCTCGCCGAACAGAAGACGGGCTGGAGCGCGGACGAGATCGCCGACCGGGTCCAGGTGCGCATCACGACGCGCGGGGCGAACGGGTGCACCGTCGCGGCATGGGGAGAGGAGCCGGTCCACGTCGGGGTCGTCGAGGCGCGGACGGTCGCCGACCCGACGGGTGTCGGCGACGCGTTCCGGGCCGGGTTCCTCGTCGGCCTTGGTGCCGGTCTCGCGCACCGCCACTGCGCGCAACTCGGGGCCGTCATGGCGACCCACGTCGTCGAGACCGTCGGCACGCAGGAGTACGCGGAGGGGCTCACCGGCCTGCGGGCACGTCTCGCCGAGGCCTACGGCGACGCGGACGCCGACGCGATCGCCGCCCACCTGCCCCAGGACCGTGTCTGAGCACGACAGGCCCGATCGACCCATGGCCGAGCACGACGTCGAGGTTCACACCGAGGGACCGATCGAGCCGCCCCCGACGCCGCACCGCTTCGACGCGACCGGCGGGTGGGGGCGGGACATCGCCGGTGTGGGGGCGGACCTCGAACCGGGCACCCTCCTCGAGGCCTACCGCTCCGGCGTGTTCCCGATGGGCGTGGGGCGGCACGGCGCCGGTCCCCTCGTGTGGTGGTCACCGGAACCGCGCGGGGTGCTCCTGCCCGGGGGGCTGCGGATCTCGCGTTCCCTGAGGAAGTCGATGCGACGTTTCGACGTGACGTTCGACACCGACTTCGAAGGCGTCGTCGCCGGATGCGCCGACCCCTCCCGCGACGGCCGGTGGATCACCTCGGCCGTCGCCGTGGCGTACACGCGCCTGCATCGACTCGGGTGGGCGCACTCGGTGGAGGTCCGCCGCGACGGCGACCTCGTGGGCGGCCTGTACGGGGTGTCGATCGGGGGGTTGTTCGCGGGGGAGTCGATGTTCCACCGTGAGACCGACGCGTCCAAGGTGGCCCTCGTGGCCCTCGTGGAGCGGTGCTTCGCGGACCACGACACGCGGAGGGTCATCGACACGCAGTGGTCCACGCCACACCTGGCGTCCCTCGGTGTCGTCGACATCCCGCGGTCGGACTACCTCCGCAGGCTCTCCCGGGCACTGGAGGCGCCGGCTCCGACCTGGCAGCCCACGCGGCACCCGCCCGGCCCGGACGCAGCAGGGGAGAGTGGTTCCTGAGCGTGGCGGGGACCGATGCGCCCTGTCGGGCCTCGGGTCGGCCGCGCGCACCGCCTGCCGGCGGCCCGCACCGTCCGCCCTGCGAGCACCGCGGCCTTGGGCGCGGATTCGGGGGAGCCGAGCCGGAGCCGGGCGCCGCGCTACCGACCATCGCCGTCGAGCCTGGTCTATGCTGGCGACGTCCATGACCCCGGACGAGCAGCTCGCCCGGGTGAGCGCGTCCGCCCCCAGGGGTGGACGTCACCACCGAACCGGAAGGTGTACCTTGCCTCGGCACGATGACTCACGGAGGCGCGGACGACGCTCGCGCCTGGCGCTCGGCGGCGTGGCCGCTCTTGCGGCGCTGACGCTCAGCGGATGCTCCGAAGCATTGCAGCGGGGGTACCTGCCCGAGGGCGCCTCCGCCGGAGCCGACCGCGTCACCAACCTCTGGGTCGCCAGCTGGATCGCGGCTCTCGCCGTCGGAATCCTGGTGTGGGGACTCACGATCTGGTGCATCGTGCGGTACCGCCGCAAGAAGGACGACGTGGGCCTGCCGCCCCAGCTTCGGTACAACGTGCCGATCGAGATCCTCTACACCATCATCCCCGTGATGATGGTGGGCGTCCTCTTCTTCTTCACCGCCCGCGACGAGGCGGTCCTGCTCGACACGAGCGCCAAGCCCGACTACACGATCAACGTCGTCGGCAAGCAGTGGAGCTGGGACTTCAACTACGTCGACGACAAGGTGTGGGACTCCGGCATCCAGGCCGACCTCACCGGAAAGCCGGGCGTCGAGCAGACGCTCCCGACGCTGTACCTTCCCGAGAACTCCCGGGTCGAGTTCGTGCTCACCGCTCGTGACGTCATCCACTCGTTCTGGGTGCCGGCGTTCCAGCAGAAGCTCGACATGGTCCCCGGCAAGGTCAACAAGCTCCAGATCGAGACCCGCCAGCAGGGCACGTTCCAGGGCAAGTGCGCCGAGCTCTGCGGCGCCTACCACGCGACGATGCTGTTCAACGTCAAGGTCGTCTCCAAGGAGGAGTTCGACCAGCACATGGCCGACCTCAAGGCGCGGGGTCAGACCGGCCTCCTCGACAACTCCCTCAGTCGGGCCCACCTCGAGAAGGGGCAGCCCAGCTACCAGCAGTACCAGCCGCAAGGAGGTGGCAACTGATGGCGTCGATCATCACTCGCCCCGAGCACACCGGTCACGGACCGGCACCTGAGCCGACCACGTCCCTGGGGCGTCGGTTCGTCAAGGTCATCACGACCACCGATCACAAGGTCATCGCGAACCTGTACTTCGTCACCACGATGGTGTTCTTCTCCATCGGTGGCCTGCTCGCCCTCATCATCCGGGCCGAGCTCTTCTCGCCGGGTCTGCAGGTGCTGCAGAACCTCGAGCAGTTCAACGCGATGTTCACGATGCACGGCTCGATCATGCTGCTGCTGTTCGCGACACCGCTGTTCGCGGCGTTCTCCAACCTGCTCGTCCCGCTCCAGATCGGGGCCCCCGACGTCGCCTTCCCGCGACTCAACATGCTCGCCTACTGGCTGTTCACCTTCGGTGGCATCGTCGCGTGCTCCGGCTTCCTCGTTCCCGGTGGCGCGGCCTCCTTCGGATGGTTCGCCTACACCCCGCTGTCGAACTCGGTGTTCTCGCCCAGCCTCGGCGCCGACCTGTGGATCCTGGGCTTCGCGGCCACCGGTTTCGCCTCGATCATGGGCGCGGTCAACTTCATCACCACGATCGTGTGCATGCGCGCGCCGGGTATGACGATGTTCCGGATGCCGGTGTTCACCTGGACGTCGTTGGTCACCTCGTTGCTCGTCCTCATGGTCTTCCCCGTGCTCACCGCGGCATGGTTCGCCCTCGTGGGCGACCGGCTCTACGGCATGCACATCTACGACCCGATCAACGGCGGCCCGATCCTGTACCAGCACCTGTTCTGGTTCTTCGGCCACCCGGAGGTCTACATCATCGCCTTGCCGTTCTTCGGCATCATCAGCGAGGTCTTCCCGGTCTTCTCCCGCAAGCCGATCTTCGGCTACAAGGGCATCATCTTCGCCACGATCGCGATCGCGGCCCTCTCGGCCACGGTGTGGGCGCACCACATGTACGTCACCGGCCAGGTGCTGCTGCCGTTCTTCTCGATCATGACGATGCTCATCGCCGTTCCGACCGGCGTGAAGTTCTTCAACTGGATCGGCACGATGTGGGGAGGGTCGCTCACCTTCGAGACGCCGATGCTCTGGGCGCTCGGGTTCCTCGTGACCTTCCTCTTCGGTGGCCTCACCGGTGTCATCCTCGCGAGTCCCGCGCTCGACTTCCACCTCTCCGACACCTACTTCGTGGTCGCGCACTTCCACTACACGATCTTCGGCACCGTGGTGTTCGCCATGTTCGCGGGCTACTACTTCTGGTGGCCCAAGATGACGGGCAAGATGCTCGACGAGCGCCTCGGCAAGATCCACTTCTGGATGCTGTTCTTCGGCTTCCACCTGACGTTCCTCATCCAGCACGTGCTCGGTGTCGATGGCATGCCGCGCCGCTACGGCGACTACATGGTCGAGGACGGGTTCACCTTCCTCAACCAGATCTCGACGTTCGGTTCGATCCTGCTCGGCGCGTCGATGATCCCGTTCTTCATCAACGTGTGGAAGACGCAGAAGCACGCGCCCAAGGTCACCGTCGACGACCCATGGGGCTACGGTTCCTCGCTGGAGTGGGCCACCTCGTGCCCGCCCCCGCGGCACAACTTCGACTCGCTCCCGCGCATCCGTTCCGAGCGTCCGGTGTTCGACCTCAACCACCCCGAGGTGGCCTCGTTCGACACGCCGACCCCCGACAAGGGCGTGCTCGACGAGCTGCTCGGTGAACCGGAGCTCGAGGGGCAGTCGAAGGGAGGTGGCAAGCGATGAAGCAGACCTCGGCGCTCTTCAACGCAGCCTTCATCTTCTTCGTCCCCGTGACGATCATCTACGGTTTCTTCACCAAGTGGCAGGAGCCGGTGGGGGTCGTGGCCATGCTGCTCCTGGGCCTCATGGGTCTCATGTTCGGCATGTACCTGCGCCTCACCATGAAGAAGCTCGACCGCGACCCTGCGGACGACCCGCGTGGTGAGCAGTGGATGCAGGAGGGCGAGTACGGGTTCTTCAGCCCGCACTCCTGGTGGCCGCTGCCCCTCGCGGCGTCGGCGATCATCGTGTTCCTCGGCCTGCGCCTCGGCCTCTGGGTCTTCCTGGTCGGCGTCGTGTTCGGGGCCGTCGCCCTCATCGGGTGGGTCTTCGAGTACTTCCGCCAGGACATGGCGATCTGACTCCCCGCTTCGCCCAATCGACGTGAACCCCGCTGCCCCGCAGCGGGGTTCACGCTTTTCGGGGCCTCGCGGCCCCCGGTGGTGGAATCGTCGGGCGATATGCGTCACCATGGGGGGAGTGCCGATTGTGGGGGCATCCGGTCCGCGCCGGGGCGTGGACTTGCAGGCGGCGGATGCGATGGCACGACAGGGGCCGACAAGGAGGAATTCCGGGGTGCACGTGAGAACGCGGATCGACTATGTCCGGGTGGTCGGTCTCGGCCTGGCCATCGGGTCAACCTTGCTCGTCACGGCCTGTGACATGCCAGGTGCCATCGGGGCCGGCGGTGAGGACGAGAACGCGAGCCCGACCGTGCCCTCGGCGGAGCTCGCCTTCTCGGTCGAGGACGGGGGCAAGGGCGTCAAGCCCGACGAGCGCCTCACCGTCCAGGCTCGACAGGGCGACCTCGTGTCGGTGCGCCTGCAGGACCCCAAGGGGACGGTCATCCCGGGCAAGGTGAGCGACGGCGTCTGGTCGCCGTCGGCGGACATGCGTCTCAAGCCCTCCACCACGTACACGTGGAAGGCGACGGCCAAGAACGCCGAGGGTGCCACCTCGCAGCAGAGCGTGTCGTTCTCGACGCTGGATCCGGGTGTGAAGGCCACGTACACCGTGACACCGGACGGCTCGACCGTCGGTGTCGGGATGCCGGCGATGGTGACGTTCGACAGCGCGGTGACCACCCCGGAGATGCGCGCCGAGGTCGAGAAGCGCATGAAGATCAAGGTCGTCCCCGCCCAGAAGGGCTCATGGGGCTGGCTGGACGAACGCCAGCTCATGTGGCGGCCGGACTCGTACTGGAAGCCCAACACCAAGGTGACGGTCTCCGCGCCGCTCACAGGGGTCGCCACGGGGCCCGACAAGTACATCGTGCAGGACAAGGGCGGCACGTTCACCGTCGCCAAGCGGGCCCGCATCATGAAGGTCGATCTCGCCGGCCACACGATGAGCGTGAGCGACAACGGCAAGCGCGTCGCGAGCTATCCCATCAGCGCCGGCAAGCCCACGGCCGATTGGGAGACCCGCTCGGGCACCAAGGTCATCACCGAGAAGCACGAGGACTACGTCATGGACGCGGGCACCCTCGGGCTCAAGGAGGGGGACGCGAACTACTACCGCACCGAGGTCAGGTACGCGATGCGGGTCACGAACACCGGAGAGTTCCTCCACGCCGCCCCCTGGTCGGTGTGGGCGCAGGGACGTCGGAACGTGAGCCACGGCTGCGTCAACCTCGGTCCGGGGGCGGCAGCCGACGTCTTCCGCGGTTCGATCATCGGTGACGTCGTCGAGTTCACCGGCTCCTCCCGGCGGATGAAGCCCGGCGACGGGCTGTCGGTCTGGCTGTTCAGCGCCGACGAGTGGCATGCCCGCAGCGCCCTCGCGAAGAAGACCTCCTCGTCGACCGGTTCCCCGACGTCCAAGAAGTCGAGCACGTCGTCCTCGTCGTCGTCCACGTCGTCGGCGCCCGCTGCGCCCTCACCGTCGACGTCGACGACGACTCCCTGACGCCACGGACGAGGGTCCCCGACGCCCACGGACGGGGGTCTGTCCTCCAGGCGGGTCTGCGGACCGTGAGGCCCGGGCGTCGTGGCCTCTCCGTGCCCCCCGCACTCCCGTCGTCGGGTGGTCGTCGTCGGCTGGTGGCCGTGGCGGTGCTCCTGGACGTCGCGCCGGTCGACACACCGATGCCCCGTGACCTCCCAGTTTCGCGCTGCGCGCCATGGTCGTCGGGAGGCACACGCCCGACGCGTCAGCTCATGCCCAGCCGAGGGCGTGGAGGCGTTCGTCGTCGATGCCGAAGTGGTGCGCGATCTCGTGGACGACGGTGACCGTGACCTCGTGGCGCACCTGCTCCACGCTGGTGCACATGCGCAGCGTCGGCCCCTGGAACACCGTGATGCGGTCGGGGAGGCCCAGATCACCCCACGTGCGTTCGGTGCGGGGGACGCCCTCGTAGAGGCCCAGGAGCTCCTCTCCGCTCTCCGGCTCGTCCTCGACGAGGAACACGACGTTGTCGAGCATGTCGAGAAGCTCCCCAGGGACGGCGTCGAGCGCGTCGGCCACGGCCTCCTCGAACTGCTCCCGGCTCATCATCATGACGACCTCACCCGTTCATGGTGCCGCACGACACCGGCCGCTCTGGTGAGCGACCCGGGGGAGTGGGCGAGCACGGGTCGGCGGCGGGAGTCCGGGCTGTGCGAAGGCCCCCGCACCGGCACGGTGCGGGGGCCTTCGTCGGTGAGCCGGAACTCAGGAGGCTCAGTGGTGCGCGTCCTCGAGGATCTCGTCGTGGTGGACGTCCTCACGGGCGAGCAGCGCGCGGTCCGAGGCCTGGTCGTGGTGAGCGTGCGCCTCGTGCAGCTCGGCCGGGGTGACCGGAGCGACACGGTCCTTGAAGAAGAACCGGGACCAGGCGGCCCGACGCTTCTGGCTGCGACCCGTGGGGGCTGCGACGCCGTGGGCGTCTCGACCGTCGGTGAGTTCGAGGGGCTCAGGGCTCTCGTAACCCACGAGGTTCCACATCTCGTAGTCGCTCAGCGGCTCGTGGTACTCGCGGAACTCGCCGTCGGCGGTGCGGACGATCCGGCCGCTCTCCTTGCCGTGCAGGGCGAGCTCGCGGTCGGCGCGCTGCAGAGACAGGCAGATGCGCTTGGTGACCCAGAAGCCGATGATCGGGCCCGCGAAGAAGAGGAACCGCAGGACGTGGGTGATGTCGTTGATCGACAGACCCAGCTTGATCGCCATGATGTCGTTGCCCGCGGCGAAGAACATCACGAGGTAGGCGATGATCGCGCCGATGCCGATGCCGGTGCGCACCGGGCGGTTACGCGGGCGGTCGAGCAGGTGGTGCTCGCGCTTGTCACCGGTGATCCAGGCCTCGAGGAAGGGGTAGGCGCCGGCGAGGGTGAACACGACCGGGAGCAGGACGATCGAGCCGAGGGCGACGTTGAGGGACAACGTCCAGGAGCCGACGGGAACCTCGAGCCAACCGGGCAGGAGCCGCAGCGCGCCGTCCGCGAAGCCCATGTACCAGTCGGGCTGCACACCGGCGGTGACCGGCGAGGGGTCGTACGGGCCGTAGGCCCACACGGGGTTGATCGTGACCAGCCCGGAGATCAGCGTGATGATGCCGAACACGATGAAGAAGAAGCCACCGGCCTTGGCGGCGTACACCGGCATGACGCGGAAACCGACGACGTTGTCGTTGGTGCGGCCGGGGCCGGGGTACTGGGTGTGCTTGTGGACCATGACGAGCGCGAGGTGCGCCGTGAACAGGCCGATGAGCAGGGCCGGCACGAGCAGCATGTGCGCCATGTAGAGGCGCGCGATGATGATGTGTCCGGGGAAGGCCCCGTCGAACATCAGGTAGCTGATGATCGAGCCGAGGATCGGGGTCGACTGGACGAAGCCCTCCATCACGCGAAGACCGGTGCCCGAGAGCAGGTCGTCGGGGAGGGAGTAGCCCGCGAAGCCCTCGATCATGGCCAGCAGGAGGAGCACGGTGCCGATCACCCAGTTGATCTCGCGCGGCTTGCGGAACGCGCCGGTGAAGAACACGCGCGCCATGTGCATGCCGATCGCGGCCACGAAGAACAGGGCCGACCAGTGGTGGACCTGGCGGATGAGGAGACCGCCGGGCACCTCGAAGGAGATCTGCAGCGTGGAGGCGTAGGCCTCGCTCATGAGGATGCCGTTGAGGGGCGCGTGCGGCCCGTCGTAGTGCACCTCGCCCATCGAGGGGACGAACCACAGGGTGAGCGCCACGCCGGTGAGCAGCGCGATGATCATCGAGTACATCGCGACTTCGCCGAGCATGAACGACCAGTGGTCGGGGAAGACCTTGCGCATGAGGTAGCGCATGGGGCCGGCGATGCCCGTGCGGTCGTCGAACCAACTGGCGACGGCGCCGTGACGCCCGCCGTTTCCTCGGTCCCGCCCGGGCCGAGGTGCCGGCTCGTCGGTACGGAGCCGGTCTGCCGCGCGCGCGGTTGCTTGTGTGCTCATCGCTTACGACTCCAGAAGCTCGGGCCCACGGGTTCCATGAACGGCTGCGCCGCCACGAGGTAACCCTCATCATCGACGGTGATCTTCAGCTGCGGAAGAGGACGCTTGGCCGGGCCGAACACGACCTTGCAGTCCTGCGTGACGTCGAAGGTGGACTGGTGGCACGGGCACAGCAGGTGGTGCGTCTGCTGTTCGTAGAGCCCCACGGGGCAGCCCGCGTGCGTGCAGATCTTGTTGTACGCGACGATCCCCTCGTAGCCCCAGTCACGGGCCTTGTCGCTCTTGAAGGCCTCGGGATCGAGACGGACGAGCAGGACGGCGGCCTTGGCCTTGCGCTGCAGGAGGCTGAGGTCCTCGTCGTGCTCGAAGTGCTCCCCCTCCTTGGCCTGCTTGGCCGGGCTGTCGATGCCCTCGGGCAGGACGTGGAACACGGCGCCGCGGTGCACCTCGTCGGCGCGGATCGGCGTCATCTGCGGGTCGCGCATGAGGCGCATCCCGGTCTGCCAGAACGTGTGGTGCATCTCGCGCCGCGGAAGGTGGCCGAGGCCACCGACGATGGGGAACAGCGGCGGGAGGGCGAACAGGCCGAGAGCGGTGGCGCCGAGGGCTCCGATCATCGGCCGACGGGCGAGCTGGCTGCTGCGGCGGCCCTCGTCGAGGGTGTCCATGAGCTCGGCGCGCGTCTCCGGGGACGAACCCGTGGGGTGGCGCTCCTCGATCTCCTCGGTGTCGGGCATGAGGGTCTTCGCCCAGTGCACCGCGCCGAGACCGATACCGAGAAGGCTCAGCGCCAGGCACACGCCGAGGGCGGTGTGCAGGGGGCTGATCCGCCCGAACACCGGCACGTACACCATGGTCGTCATGTCGAGCGTGAGGTAGGCGACGATGAAGCCGATAGAGCCGAGCACCGAGACGGTGAAGAGCGCGAGCACCTGACGCTCGGCGCGCTTGGCCGCCTTGGGGTCGACATCGGCGTGACGCATGACGTGCGGCGGGAGACCGGGGTTCTCGAACCGCTCCGGGACGGTGTCGACGGCCTGTGAGTGACCGGCGGAACCGGTGAGGTCACGGCCGGTGGCGGTGGAACTGCCCTCGGCCGGGCGTTCTCCGGCCGGAGTGACGCCGTTCTCGTTCATGTGATCGTTCCTGTCGCTGTGATGCCTAGGGGGTGTCGTCATGGCTCAGGCCGCCTTGCGACCGAGCCAGACGGCCGCCCCGATCATGAGGGGAACCGCGAGCAACCAGAGGAAGAAGCCGTCGGCGACGGGGCCGAGGTTGCCCAGGCCGTGACCGCCGTAGCTGTTGTTCTGGTCGAGTTCGTGAAGGAAGGCGATGACGTCGCGCTTGGCCTCCGGGTCGAGGTTCGCATCGTCGAAGACCGGCATCGACTGCGGGCCCGTGAGCATCGCCTCGTAGATGTGCTTGCCCTCGATGTCGTGCAGCGGCGGGGCGAACTTGCCGCGGGTGAGCGCACCGCCGGAGCCGGCGAAGTTGTGGCACATCGCGCAGTTGACGCGGTAGATCTCGCCACCACGGGCGACGTCGCCACCGATGCCGCTGGCGTACTTCTCGTCCGGGATCCCGGGGCCGGGGCCGAGGGAGTCGACATAGGCGCCCATCTGGCGGATCTGCTCGTCGGAGAACGCGACGTGGCTGTTGCGCTTGGCCTGCACGGCCGGCCCTGCGAGGGGCATGCGGCCCGTGCCGACCTGGAAGTCGACGGCGGCGGCGCCCACGCCGACCAGGCTCGGACCGGCGCTCGTGCCCTCGGCCTGCTGGCCGTGACAGGTGGAGCAGTTGGCCTTGAACAGACGGTCACCGGCGGTGACGTCCTGCGCCGTGTAGGGGCGGGTGTCGGCGGTCGCACGGCCTCCGGAGGAGACGAGTGAGTACACCCCACCGACGGCGACCAGCGCGACGACGAGCAGGGCGAACAGGACCGCGGGGTGCCGGCGTCGGGTCACGGTTGAGGCAGTCACGAGGGCATCCTTGACTTCGGGGGTTCGGGGACGGAAGCAGCGATCGGGCGGCGGGTCGCGGCCGGCGTCACTGGAGGACGTAGATGACGGCGAACAGGGCGATCCACACGACGTCGACGAAGTGCCAGTAGTACGACACGACGATGGCGCCGGTGGCCTGACGGTGGGTGTACCGGCGGGTGGTGAAGCTGCGGCCGATGATGAACAGGAACGCGAGCAGACCGCCGATGACGTGGATGCCGTGGAAGCCGGTGGTCAGGTAGAACGCCGACGTGTAGGCGGTCGCCGAGAGCGTCAGGCCGTGCTCGGCCAGCTCGGCGTACTCCAGCACCTGGCCGGCCACGAACACCGAGCCGAAGACGTACGTGAGGACGAACCACTCACGCATGCCCCACTTCTTGAATTCGAAGAAGCCCCCCGTGCGGGAGCCCTGGCCGCGTTCCGCGGCGGCCACACCGAACTGACACCAGAGGGAACTGGTGACCAGGATCGCCGTGTTGACGAAGGCGAACGGCACGTTGAGGTGCGCCGTGCTGGCCTCCCAGAGGTCCGGGCGCACGGATCGAAGCGTGAAGTAGATGGCGAACAGTCCCGCGAAGAACATGAGTTCGCTCGACAACCACACGATCGTGCCCACGGAGGCCATGTCGGGTCGGGTGACGGGGCCGTGCCCCGGGGCCGTGCCCGGTCGAGGTCCCGGTGAGTGAGTATGAGTAGAGGAAACAGTCGCCACGGGCGCCATTATGGCCATATTCGGAGGCGAATGGGACGTTGGGACCTCGGCGGGTGTCGGCGCACCCGCGCCGGAGGCGGACGCAGAGGGCGCTCGACGCAGGGGATCTGGTCCTCGACACGCCGCCGCGGGAGGCGGCGTGCTCCACCTCGGCGGGGTGCCCGCTGTGCGGGGCGCACCGTCCTCGCACGGGGGCACGAGGACAGTGGACCGACTCACGCGGGAGCGGAGCGGGCTGCCCTTCGGGTGGGGAGCGAGGAGATCGCCGATCGTGGCCGACCCCGCCCGAGAATGTCACGCGCGTCACATCGCAACCCGATGTCCCGCCGGGACCCGGTGTCTCACCGCGGGCGGCGCCCTCCGGCACGGGTGTGGCCGAGACGGCGGGGATGACGATGCCGTGTCGACCCCGCTTGAGGGGGGCGCGCCGACGACGCACGGAGACCGCACCCGAGGGCGTGGCCGCCCCGGAGGGATGCTCGGCCACGCCCGGACGGACGCCGGGGCCGGGAGCGGGAGGGATGTCGGTAGGATTCGCGGCATGACTGGCCTCAACAGCGAGACGGCGACCGCCTCCTCCGACACCACCAGCGGTGGACGTCGGTCGGTGCGGGTCCTGTTGTTCAGCGACGACCGCAGCATCCGTGACTCCGTGCGCCTCGCCGTGGGCCGGCGCCCGGCACCCGACGTCGAGGTCGAGTCCTGGCTCGAGTGCGCCACCGCACCGGCGGTGATCGACGCCGTGCGCTCCGGTCGGGTGGACATGCTCGTGCTCGACGGTGAGGCCGCGCCGCTCGGCGGTCTGGGCCTGTGCCGTCAACTCAAGCACGAGGTGTTCGACTGCCCGCCGGTCATCGTGCTCACCGGTCGTCCCCAGGATGCGTGGCTCGCCTCCTGGTCCTACGCCGACGCGGCGGTCTCCCAACCGTTCGACGCTCTGACGATGGCCGAGGCGCTCGTCGACGTGGCTCGTGCGTTGCCCGGCGACTCCGCTGGTCACTGACCCCGTGACGCTCGCCCACACCTGGCCGTCGATCCTCTCCGCGCTCGTCGCCGGGGAGGACCTCGCGCCCGATGCCGCCTCCTGGGCGATGGGGCAGATCATGACGGGAGAGGCGACCCCGAGTCAGTTCGCAGGGTTCGTCGTCGCGTTGCAGGCCAAGGGCGTCACGATCGCCGAACTCACCGGCATCGCCGACGAGATGCTCGTCCACGCACGGCGGATCGAGGTCGCCGAGCCGAGCCTCGACATCGTCGGCACCGGTGGTGACCGGCAGAACACCGTGAACATCTCGACGATGTCCGCGATCGTCGCCGCCGCCTCCGGGGTGACCGTCGTCAAGCACGGAAACCGAGCCGCCTCCTCCAAGTCCGGCACCGCCGACTGCCTCGAGGCCCTCGGAGTGGCGCTCAGCCTAGGCCCGCAGGGCGTCGTCGATGTCGCCCACGAGGTCGGCATCACGTTCTGCTTCGCGCAGGACTTCCATCCCTCGATGCGCCACGCGGCCGCCGGACGCCGTGAGCTCGGGATCCCGACCGTGTTCAATCTGCTCGGTCCGCTCACCAACCCGGCGCAGCCCAGTCATGCCGCCGTGGGGGTCGCGTTCGAGCAGGCGGCACCCCTCGTCGCAGGCGTGTTCGCCGACCGGGGCCGCGAGGCCGCCGTGTTCCGCGGACGCGACGGCCTCGACGAGATCACCGTGTCCACCGAGTCCGACGTGTGGTGGGCGAGGCCCGGCCAGGTCGACCGCTATGTGCTCGCGCCGGAGACCGTGGGGCTTCGCCGACACCCCCTCGAGTCGCTGCGTGGCGGCGACGCCGAGCACAACGCCGGGGTCGTCCGCCGGCTGTTCGCCGGCGAGGACGAGGGGACGATGGAGGCCGTGCGAGCGGCCGTGCTGCTGAACGCGGGTATCGCCCTCACCCTCGTTCACGACGCTGATCGGGTCGTCGGCGAGGAGTCGTTCGTGTCGGCGCTGCGCGACGGCGTCGACAGGGCGGCGAGCGCCATCGATTCCGGCGCCGCGGCCGACCTGCTCGAGCGGTGGCGTCGGGTCACGGTCGAACGCGCCGCCCTGCTCTGAGCGAGAGCCCGTGCGTGCCTCGATGGGCGCGCAGGGCCCGGGGCTCAGCCGTTCACGGCGGGGTCCGCGCCGGGCCGGTGGTGGCTCCTCGACGCGCTCCGGTGACGCGTGTGGGCGGGGGCCGGGCGGGCCCCATCGCCAGGATCGTCGCCCTCAGCGGGGACGGCCCACGCACCCACGTCGGGGTGCGCCGACGCACGAGACACCGGCCGCGGGCGCCTCCCGCTCGCGGGGATCGACGTGACGGAGGTCAGTCGAGCCCGATGGCGAAGGCGGCGTCGAGGTCGCTCTTGCTGTAGGTGCGGAACGCGATGTGGGTGTCGGTGGAGATCACCCCGTCGGCCTTGTTGATGCGGTCGGCGATGACGTCGGCGAGGTCGTCGTGCTCCGCCACGCGGACGACGGCGATGAGATCGGCACCGCCGGTCACCGAGTACACCTCGGTGACGCCGTCGATCTCGGCGATGGCCTGGCCGGCCTCCGGGATGCGGTGGACATCGGCGTTGATGAGGACGATGGCGGTGATCACGCCCTCACTCTAACGACCTCACCGGCACCCCGGCGGGGCGCGACGTGCGACCGGGGGCTCGGCTGAGGGACTCCGCGCCGTCGGCTCCCGCCACAGGGCAGCTCCAGGTACCGACGAGGTCGACGAGGCGGACCCCGTCGCCGGTCAGCCAACGGTGGAGGATCTCCGTCTCCTCGGGATGGGTGGCCGGGCAGGGGGGTACCGGGGGTGAGACGACCTCGGCCGAGGCCCGCATGGCGGAGATGAACGGGACGGGGTCGGCCCCGGGCGGGGTGAGCGTGGTGCCGGCGAGACGCCCGTGCCGGATCGAGACCACCTCCCATCCGCCGCCGTCTCGGCGCTTGGCCGCGACGATCTCGGGAGCGGCCGCGAGCGGGGCGAGGCGCTGCGCCCGTCCGAGTCCGTCGACGAGGGCCGCCGCGCGTTCGCGGACCGCGCCCGCCTCCTCGTACCGTTCCTCGGCGGCGTAGGCGAGCATGCGCGCCCGCAGACCGTCGATGAGGGTGCGGTCCTCACCGGCGAACAGTCGCCGGGCGCGGGTGGCGACGGGGTCGTACTCCTCGACGCTCTGGCGCCCGCGGCAGGGGGCTCCGCACCGGCCGATCTCGGCGAGCAGGCAGGCCGACGCCGCGGCCGAGATCCGGGCGAGGCGGGTCGTGCACTGGCGGAGGGGCAGGACCTCGTGGACGGCGGAGATCGCCTCGACCGCCGCCTGACGCCGGGGGAAAGGACCGGCGTAGCGGGCACCGTCGTCCTTGACGCGCGTGACGATCGACAATCGCGGGAACGGCTCGACCGTCACCTTGACCCATGACTTCGACCACGGCTTGCGCGAGCGCCGGTTGTACGGCGGGTCGTGCTCGGCGATGAGGCGGAGTTCGCGCACCTGGGCCTCGAGCCGGGTGGCGCACACGACGGGGACGACGTGCTCGGCGGCCGTGAGCATCTCGGTCATACGCGTGCGTTGCTCGGCAGCGGTGAAGTAGGAGGACACCCGACGGCGGATGTCGGTCGAGGTGCCGACGTACAGCACCTGCCCGCGCAGCCCCGTGAACAGGTACACCCCCGGCGCGGAGGGCAGTCCCCGGCCGAGGTGCCGCTTGCGGCGCTGCACGGGGTGGACGCGCGAGGCGAGAACCTGCAGGTCCTCGAGCGTCTGAGCCGAGAGCGGGCCGGTGCCGCCGCACCGGGCCAGCAGGCCGTGGAGGACGTCGACCGTGGCGCGTGCGTCGTGCAGGGCGCGGTGGTCGGGGGTGATCGTGGTGCCGAAGAGCTCGGCGAGGGTGCCCAACTTGTGGTTGGGCACCTCGTCGCGGGTGACGAGCCTCCGGGAGAGCGTGACCGTGTCGACGACGACGGGGGCCGGCCACGTTCCCCCGCAGGCGCGGGTGGCCGCCCGCAGGAACCCGATGTCGAAGGGGGCGTTGTGGGCGACGAGCACGGCGCCACGGGCGAACTCGAGGAAGGCGGGCAACACCTCGTCGATGCGGGGGGCCCCGATGAGCATCTCGTCCGTGATGCCGGTGAGCAGCCGGATGAACGGCGGGACCGGTACCTGTGGGTCGACGAGAGTGTGGAACTCCTCGATCACCTCGCCGCCGCGTACCTTGACCGCCCCGATCTCCGTGATGTGGGAGTCCGCCGGGCTGCCGCCGGTGGTCTCGAGGTCGACGACGACGAACGTGACCTGTGACAACGGGGTGCCCGTGTCTGGGTGGAGGTTGGCACCGTCACCGGGGATGTCGAGGTCGACGAGCGTCTGCTGCACGTACTCGGTGCCTCCCTCCGATCCTCCCGACGGGACGGGGGCGTCGGCCGGTGTCCCGTCGGGAGGGTCGGGGAGACTCGCGAAGGAGGTGTCGTCGTGCATGGGAGGACCGTGACATCCGGCTCCGACAACCCTTGGCCTCCGGCACTCCACGGGCCCGTCGGGGCGGCCGCGAGGTCCCCGTCGAGGCCGGCGCGGGGGTGGGGCGTCCACGGTCACACGCAGATGGCGAGGGTGTCCCGGCTCGCCCGCGAAGGGTTGTCGGAGCACGCCCCTAGCGTTCGTCACGAACCGGGGCCGAGGGGTCGCGGGTGAGGTCGAGGAGGCCGAGATGTTCGAGACGATCACCACGATCGAGAACGGCGGCGGGCTGGTGGTGGACTGCGGCACCTGTCCCGTGGCCGGCCACGGCTGTGCCGACTGCTCGGTCCGGGTCCTGCTCGACGGCCCCGTCGGGGGTCTGAGGCTGGACGCGGTGGAGCGGCGGGCGGTCGACGTGTTCGTCGGCGCCGGGTTGGTGGCCGCCTCCGAGGCGGCACGACTGACCGCCGAGGTGCAACCCTGGGAGGGTGTGCGGGCCGCTGGATGACCGAGGTGGGGTGGACGAGGTCTCGAACGAACCCGTCGGTCGGCGTGCTGCGGCAATGGCGACGGACGAGCCGGCCCGGCCCGTGGTGCCTCGGACGGGGCGCAGGTCACGGCTCGTCGACGCGGCCCGGTCGCTGGGGTGGCGGCGGTCCGCACCCGCGCCCTCACGCGCCTCTGCCCGGGCATCGAGGTCGGCCGCGCAGTGCCCCGTACCCGGCGGGTCCTCCCGGTCTGTCGAACCGATTCGCTCGGCGTCGCTGTCGTCCCCGTCGTCGGGGTGGCTGCCTCCGTGGTCCCTCTGCGTCGCCTCCATGGTCGGCGTCGTGGTGCTCGGCGGCTGCGCGGGCCCGCCCCCGCAGCTCGACGGGGGATCGACGCCGATGACGACGCCGACCGGGGCCTCGCCGTCGTGGGGGGGAACACCACCGACGTCGTCGCCCGGTGGCCGGGACGACGCGTCCGGAGCGGCGTCTCCCCCCGGGGGAGAACTGGCGCCGGGGTTGCTCGACGACGCCGAACTGCAGGCCGTGCGTCGATGGCCGGACCGGCCGATCCGGCGCGGGAGCCGGTCGATCGTCGTCGGTGAGGCGCCCGCGGACGGTGGAGGATCAGGTGGCCGACCGGCGGGCTCGTCCCCGGTCGCCGTCTCCGGCGCACCGTCGCGGGTGGGGAACCCGCCGGTGCCGTCCGCTGCACCTCCCGACATCTCCACCCCCTCCGCCCAGGTCGCGCCCGGCGAGCAGACGCCTGGCCTCCCCTCGACCTCGGCGGGCGCGGCGACCGCCTTCGCCAAGGCCGCCGACGCGGCGTGGACCCGCTGCCGGACGGAATGGCCGGCGACGGAGGCCGTCCCTCCTCTCGTCGTCGTGTTGCCCGACGGCCGGTCCGGAGGGACGTCGAGAAGAGCGGCGGCATCGGCGTCACCGACGGCGTCGGCCCCGCCCGATCGGTCGGGAGGGAGGGCCCCATCGGGATCGCGGGTCCGGTCCGGGGCGGCGTCGCCGATCGAGGTGGCGCGCCCGGCGGCCACGACGGTCGTCGCCGGGTCTCCTCCCGAGGCGACGGTATGGATCGAGGTGGGCGGGTCGGCGTGGGACGAGCTGTCCAAGGAGGGCCGGGTCGTCGTCCTCACCCACGAGTGCGTCCATGTCACGCTCGCGCAGCGTGAACGACCGTCGGCGCCCCGCTGGCTCGTCGAGGGCGTGGCCGAGCAGGTGGCCTACCGGTGGTCCTCGGTCCCCGCCGAGGAGGTCCTCACCCCGCCGGCCCGCGAGAACGCGACCGGTGAGCTGCCCACCCGGCTGCCACGCGACGAGGACTTCGAGCTCGTCGGGAGCGACCGGCACGCGGCGCTGCTCACCTACGCCCGGGCATTCGTCGCAGTGCGCACCTACACCCGCCTCCACGGGCCCGGATCCGCGACCGACCTGCTCATCGAGGGTCCCACCGTCGGTTCGTCGCCGCACCGGTGGGCTTCGCTCGAGCGCGATCTCCTCCCGGCCTGGAGGGAGGACCTCAGAGTGCTCGCGCGCTCCGCGGCACCGTGACCGACCCAGGGCCTCGTGCTCGACGCCGCCCCGGATCGTGACGCCCGCCCTCACCCGCCCCGGACACGCCACCCCCCCGCGAGGGAGACCCCTCCCACGACGCGCCGGCCGGCCCCGTCGAGGGGCCGGCCGGCGTGTCGTCGCAGGATGAGGTCGATCCGGGACCCCGGATCAGGAGTAGATGGCCTCCACGTCGCCCTCGAAGTCGCGCATGATCTCCTTGCGCTTCAGCTTGAGCGACGGGGTGAGGTAGCCGTTGGCCTCGGTGAAGTCACCCGGGATGATGCGGAAGGAGCGCACACTCTCGGCGCGGCTGACCGTGCCGTTGGCGCGGTCGACGGCCATCTGGATGTGCTCGCGGACCATGGGGTCGGTGAGGCAGGCCTCTGGGGTGAGGTCGTCCCGGCCGTGGGAGGCCGCCCAGGCGGGCACCATGTCGGCGTCGATCGTCACGAGCGCGGCGACGAACGGCCGCTGGTCACCCACGACGACGGCCTGCGACACGATCGGGTGGGCGCGGATGATGTCCTCCAGGCCCGCGGGGGCGACGTTCTTCCCACCCGCGGTGACGAGGATCTCCTTCTTGCGCCCGGTGATCGAGAGGAACCCGTGCTCGTCGACGTCACCGAGGTCGCCGGTGCGGAACCATCCGTCGTCGGTGAAGGCGGCCGCCGTCGCCTCGGCGTTGCCGCGGTAGGCCCGGAACACGCCCTCACCCTTGACGAGGACCTCGCCGTCGGCGTCGATGCGGACACCCACTCCGGGGATCGGCAGGCCGACGGCGCCGATGCGCAGGTCGTCGGGACGTCCGACCGCGACCGGGGCGGTGGTCTCGGTGAGGCCGTACCCCTCGAGGATCGTGATGCCGATGCCGCGGAAGAAGTGGCCGAGACGTTCACCGAGCGGCGCCCCGCCGGAGACGGCCCAGGCGATCTTGCCGCCGAGCTGGGCCCGGATCTTGCGGTAGACGAGCCGCTCCATCACCGCGTGCGCGATGCGGATGCGCGGCGAGGGCCCGTGGGGGTCGTCGAGGCCACGGCTGTAGGCGATGGCGGTACGGGTCGCGCGGGTGAAGATGCCGCCCTTGCCGTCGGCGCGGGCCGACTGGTCGGAGGCGTTGAAGACCTTCTCGAACACGCGCGGCACCGCGAGGAGGAACGTCGGCCGGAAGTCCGACAGATCACCCATGAGGTTCTTGATGTCGGGGGCGTGCCCGACGCGCATGCAGGCGTCGACGGCGACGACCTGGATGAGCCGTGCGAAGACGTGCGCGAGCGGCAGGAACATGAGCATCGACGCGTCGTCGGGCGCGAGGATCGGGGCGAGGACGACGACGATGTTGTCGGAGAGGTCCATGAAGTTGCCGTGGGTCAACTCGCAGCCCTTGGGGCGTCCGGTCGTTCCCGAGGTGTAGATGATCGTCGCGAGCGAGGTGCGGTCCATGCCCTCGCGTCGGGCGGCGAGCGTGGCGTCGTCGATCTCCCGACCCGCCTCACGGAGGTCGTCGAGTCCGCCACCGACGATCGACCACACGTGCTCGAGGGCCGGGCAGTCGTCCCGGACCTCCGTGGCCACGCTCGCGTGGGACTCGTCCTCGACGACGATGGCCCGGGCCGCGGTGTCCTGGAGGATCCACTGCAGTTGGTGGGCCGAGGAGGTCTCGTAGACCGGGACCGGGACGGCCCCGGCCGTCCAGAGGGCGAAGTCGAGCAGCGTCCATTCGTAACGGGTGCGGCTCATGATCGCGACGCGGTCGCCGACCTCGATGCCGGCGGCGACGAACCCCTTCGCCAGTCGGCGTACCTCGGCGAGGAACTCACGGGCGGTGACGTCGCGCCACGTGGCGTCCGCCACCCCGGGGTCCTTGACCGAGAACACGACCCGGTCACCTCGTCGCTCGGCGTTGCGGGCGGGGATGTCAGCCAGAGTGCCCTCGGTGGTCGGGGGGACGACCGGGGGGATGATGGATTCGCGCATCGGCTCCTCTTCACGCGTTGCGGCGGGTGGGCGGGGTGCCCGAGCCTCGGTCACCCTACTCGTGGGGCTGCGCGCGGCTAGCCTACGGACATGTCTGCAAGAACACAGGAGTCAATCCGTATCGCCGCCGAGCCCGGAACGGTCTGCGACATCGTGGCCGACGTCGAGTCGTATCCGGAGTGGTCTGCGGACGTGCGTTCCGTCACGGTGCTCAGCGAGGACGCCGACTCGTGGCCGCAGGAGGTGGAGTTCACGATCGACGCGGGGCCCGTCAGCGACACCTACGTCCTGGCCTACGACTGGCAGTTGGCCGAGGACGGCGTCGGTGAGGTGACGTGGCACCTGGTGCGTTCGAGCAAGCTCAAGGCCCTCGACGGCCGGTACGTCATCGCTCGGGAGGGTGACGGAACTCTCGTCACCTACGACCTCGCCGTCGACCTCGCCGTGCCGCTGCCGGGGATGCTGCGCCGCAAGGCCGAGAAGACCATCGTCACGACGGCGCTGGGCGGGCTCAAGGCCCGGGCCGAGGGATGAGCGACGCCCCGATCGGATCCGCGGCGGAGGAGGCGAGGCGACTGTCGGAGGCGCTGCGTCGCGCGCGTCGTGAGTCGCCCTCACCCGCACCCTCCCCCTCGCACTCGGACTCGGACTCGGACTCGGACGCCGACTCGGCGAAGTCCGCAGGGGCAGGGCACGCCTCGTCGACCGACCGGGTGCTGCGCCTGGTCGCCGACGCGGGAGCGGTGACCGAGGGCTTCGCCCCGTCCGTCGCCCGCCTGTTCGCCGGGGAGGACTCGCGCGGGGAGGACCGGCCACCGCATCCGAGCGACACCTGCGACTCCTGCCCCTGGTGTCGTGGTCGCCGCTGGGCGCACGACCACGCGCCGCAGGTGCTGCGTGACATCGCCGACGTGGGCGATCTTCTCGCCCGTGGCCTGCGGAGCGCCGCCACGACGATCGAGGCCCGGGCGGGCCGCGGCACCGCGACCACGGATCCCGCCGAGGAGTCCCCCCGCGAGAGCGGCCGGAGCGACGACGCGGGGACATCGAACCTCCATGACGGACGACAGGAGCAGGCATGACCGACCCGACGCGCGGAGACGACGTGACGGGTGCCGCCAGGGAGGCCCGGGCGGGGGACGTCACGGTCGGGCTCGACATCGGCGGCACGAAGATCCTCGGTGCACTCGTCGGGCCGGAGGGGCGGATCATCCGCCGCGCCCGCCGCGACACCCCCGCGCAGGACGCGTCGGAGATCACGTCGGCCGCGGCCGAGGTGGTCCGGGACCTCACCGCGGACCAGGACGTCCCCGCGGTCGGCGTCGCCGTCGCCGGTTTCCTCGACCGCGCGCGCGAGAGGGTGATGTTCGCCCCCAACGTCGCGTGGCGCGACGAGCCGCTCAAGGCGCGGCTCGCCGAGCTCGTGGGACTGCCCGTCGTCATGGAGAACGACGCCAATGCCGCCACGTGGGGCGAGTTCGTCCACGGCCCTGCCCGTGACGTCGACGATCTCGTGTTCCTCACGATCGGGACGGGCGTCGGAGGCGGCGTCGTCACGGCGGGCCGGCTGCTGCGCGGTGCCTTCGGCGTCGGCGCCGAGCTCGGACACATCCGGATGGTGCCCGACGGCCGGTTGTGCGGCTGCGGCGTCCGAGGCTGCCTCGAGCAGTACGGCTCCGGCACCGCCCTGCTGCGCGAGGCGCGCCGGCTCGTCGCCGTGGCCGGGCCCGAGGCTGCGGCGTTGCGGGCCCGGTGTGGTGACGAGCCCGACGAACTCAGCGGGCCCGACATCACCGCCGCGGCGCTGGAGGGGGATTCCGCCTCGATCGACCTCATCGCCGACCTCGGACGCTGGATCGGTGCGGGCGCGGCGTCACTGACCGCCGTGCTGGATCCCGAGCTCATCCTCATCGGCGGCGGCGTCTCCCAGGCCGGTGACCTCCTGCTCCTGCCCGCGAGAGAGGCGTTCGAGGAGGGCATCACGGGTCGTGGTTTCCGGCCCTACGCGCGGATGGAATTCGCCGAACTGCTCGACGACGCCGGGGTCGTCGGTGCGGCGGCGCTCGCGCGCGAGGAGGGGCTGCGGTGACGCCTGCCGCCGACGAGGGCCTCGCCATCGGCGTCGACATCGGTGGCACGAAGGTCGCCGCCGGCCTCGTCGACGCCGAAGGCACGATCGTGTGCCGCACACGCCGCGACACCCCGGACCGCTCGAGCAGCCCCCGGATCGTCGAGGACATCATCGTCGACGCGGTCGAGGAACTCCTCGGGCGAGCCCGCGAGGACGGGCGGACCGTGGACGGCGTGGGGATCGGGGCCGCCGGATTCGTCGGCGCCGACCGTGCGACCGTCGTGTTCGCGCCCCACCTGTCGTGGCGCGACGAACCGCTGCGGGACTCGCTGTCGCACCGCATCGGGCGCCCGATCACCGTCGACAACGACGCGAATGCGGCCGCGTGGGCGGAGTCGCGCTTCGGCGCCGCGCGGGGCGAGTCGCACGTCGTGATGATCACCCTCGGCACCGGCATCGGCGGAGCCCTGCTCATCGACCACGTCCTCCAGCGGGGCCGGTTCGGCATCGCGGGCGAGTTCGGCCACATGCAGGTCGTGCCGGACGGCATCCGGTGCGAGTGCGGCAACCGCGGCTGTTGGGAGCAGTACGCGAGCGGCAACGCCCTCGTGCGGGAGGCGCGCGGCCTCATGTCGACCCGCTCACCGGTGGCCGAGGACCTCCTCGCGCGCGTCGGGGGAGACCCCACTCGCCTCGCCGGACCGCTCGTCACCGAGGCGGCGCAGGACGGTGACCCCACGGCGCGCGAACTCCTCGCGGAGATCGGTCACTGGCTCGGCATCGGCATGGCGGGACTCGCCGCGGCGTTCGATCCCGGGTTGTTCGTCGTCGGCGGCGGGGTGAGCGCGGCCGGTGACCTGCTGCTCGACCCGGCCCGGGAGGCGTTCCGACGCCGGTTGCCGGGCCGGGGTTATCGTCCCGAGGCCCGCATCGTGCACGCCGCTCTCGGCCCCGAGGCCGGACTCATCGGCGCCGCCGACCTCGCCCGTCACGCGTGATCCGCCCGCCCCGGGGCGTGAGGTCCGGGGCGGAGCCGGTCAGACGCGGGCGCCGTCGTCGGTGTCGTCGGGGTCGCGGTCCAGCGGTTGACGCAGGACCAGCGTGACGAAGCCCGCCATCGTCAGGCCCGCCGCGACCCACATGAGGTGGCGCTCCGTGGGGGCGAGCATCACGAGCAGGACGAGCGCCAGCGGGCCGAGGACGAGACCACCGAGGGCCAGGTAGAAGGGCCAGTCGGTGAGGACCGCGGGCAACGGCTGCGGCGGGGGAGGGACGAACGTCTCCTCCTCGTCCTCCGGGGGGACGTGGACACGCCAGCCGGAGGCGTCGCCGGTGGAGGAGCGCGAGTCGGGTCGTGCGTCGGGCGCCGCGTCCGCATCGGCCGTCCCGTCCGGGCGCGCCGGACCGGAGGTCCCTGCGGTGTCGGAGGCCCCGGAGGCGCCGGATGTCCCGAACACACCGGCACCGGGGAACGTGTGACCGGGGTGACGCCCCGGCGGCGGGTTCACGCCGTGACCCCGGCCGGAGTCCTCGACGTCGCGCCGGGGATCGGGGAACTCGACCCCGCGCCCGTGCTCCGGGGTGGTCGGGGTGTCGGCGCCGTGTCCGGTCGCGAGGTCGTCGACCCGGTGGGGCCTCTCGTCGGCCGGCTCGCCATCGGGCCCGTCGCCGACCGCGGTCGCGCCACCGGCGCGGTCGACCGGGGGCGTTTCGAGGGCCCCGTCGTCCTCCGTCGCCTCGGGCGGCGGATCGTCCCAGTGGGCGACGATGTCGGCGAAGCGAGCGTCGATGTCGTCGCGTCCGCCAGGGTCGTTGCGCGTCATGGATCCCACCTCCCGCCGTCGTCGTCCCGATTCTCGCAGAGCCCGCGGGCGAGGTCGGCCCAAGGGAGGTGAGTCAACCCTCCCGCTCGGACGAACCGGCCGGTACGGTGAGGGGGCGTTCTCGACCCGGAGGTTCAGGTGCTTTATTGGTTCTTCAAGCTCGTGCTGATCGGCCCGGTCCTGCGGGTCCTGTTCCGCCCCTATGCCGAGGGGGTCGAGAACGTGCCCACGCACGGTCCGGCGATCCTCGCGAGCAATCACCTCAGCTTCTCGGATTCGATCTTCCTGCCGCTCATGAGCAGCCGGCGCATCACGTTCCCGGCCAAGAGCGACTACTTCACCCAGCCCGGGCTCAAGGGCCGTCTCAAGGCGGCGTTCTTCCGGGGCACGGGTCAGATCCCCATCGACCGCTCCGGTGGGGCGGCGAGCCAGGTCGCGATGGACGCCGGCCTCGCCGTGCTGCGCCGGGGCGAGCTGTTCTGCATCTACCCCGAGGGCACGCGCTCGCCCGACGGTCGGCTCTACAAGGGCAAGACCGGCATCGCCCGCATGGCTCTGACCGCGGGCGTGCCCGTGATCCCGGTCGCGATGATCGACACCGACAAGGCCCAGCCCACCGGCCAGATCATCCCCAACGTCATGCAGGTCGGCATGAAGTTCGGCACCCCCATGGACTTCTCGGAGTACGAGGACCGCGCCGACGACCACGAGGTGCTCCGCCACATCACCGACGAGATCATGGCGGCCCTGCGTGAGCTCTCGGGCCAGGAGTACGTCGACGAGTACGCGGCGACGGTCAAGGAGCAGATCGCCGCGGCCGCCGAGAACTTCATCGCCGCGGCCAAGGCGGAGACCGCGAACGTCCAGGCCAAGGCCAGCGACTTCGTCGCGAATGCCAAGGCCGAGAGCGCCAACGTCGGCGCCAACGTGCAGGCGAAGGCGAGCGACTTCGTCGCGAGCGCCAAGGCCGAGGGCGACCGCGCCCAGGCCCGTGCGGAGGAGTTCATCCAGGCGGCCCGCGCCGAGGTGGACCAGCGCCGACGCCGTCGTGCCGACGCTCAGGCCGGCGACGACAGCCGTGAGACCGACGACTCCCCGACGGTCGACGGACGGACGCGGGACGACGCGGCGGACGTGGCACCCGACTCCTCCGGTACCGGTTCCGACGCCGACGAGCGCTGAGCACGACCTGCGATGGGCGAGGCGGACCGTGAGGCGTCCGGCCCCGGCCTGCCCCCCGCACGCTTCGCCCGGATCGTGCCCGAGTCCGACGACGCCCCGGTGATCCGGGGGTTCTGGACGGCTCTCGACCTGCTGCGGCCGCTCGTCCTGCTGTACGTCGTCGGGCTGTACGCCTACCGACTCCCCGGCGTCGCCCACCCCACCCGCGGATGGGTGATCCTCGGGGTGCTCACGGCGTGGACGGTCGCCACACTCGTCGTGCGCCGCCGCACGCCGTGGTGGCTCGGGACGGAGCTCGCGATCGGGGCGGCGGCGATCCTCGGGTCGGCCCTCGTGGACTCCCGCGCGGCCATCGAGGGTGGGGCGCCGACCGTCCCGGGACTGTGGCCCGCGGCGACGGTGCTCTCGTGGGCCGTGCTCGCCGGCCCGGTCGCCGGCGGCTGTGCGGCGGGAGTGATCGCCGTGGCCGACCTCGTGCTCATCCGTCATCCCAACTCGGTGACGTTCCACAACATCGTCATCCTCCTGCTGCTCGGCACCCTCGTCGGGTACTGCACGGACCTCGTACGCCGCGCCCACCGCCTCGCGCGGGAGGCCGAGGTCGTGCGGGCTCGGGTGGTGGAGCGCGAACGGCTCGCCCGCAGCGTCCACGACGGCGTGCTGCAGGCGTTGAGCCTCGTCCATCGACGGGGCCTCGAGGTCGGGGGCGAGGCCGCCGATCTCGGCCGGATGGCCGGTGAGCAGGAGCGTCGACTGCGTGAGCTCATCCGCACGCCGGTCTCGCAGGACCCGCCGCCCGCCGCGCACGGCGCGCCACCCGTGACCGACCTCACCCGCCTCCTGCTCGCCCGCGCGAGCGACAGGGTGGTCGTCGTCGACACGGGCCGCCTCGTCCTTTCGAGCGACCGGGCACGCGAGCTCGACGCCGCGGTCGGCGCCGCCCTCGACAACGTCGCCCGGCACGCCGGCCCGGAGGCGCGGGCGTGGGTGCTCATCGAGGAGGTCGCCGGGGAGGTGCTCGTCACCGTGCGCGACGACGGCGCGGGGATCGCGCCGGGACGGCTCGAGCAGGCCCGTGACCAGGGCCGTCTGGGGGTGTCCTCGAGCATCGTGTCGCGCCTGGCGGATCTCGGCGGCAGCGCCGAGGTCACCTCGGGTGCACGCGGTACCGTCGTGGAGATGCGTGCCCCGATCGAGGCGGGCCCCGGCATCGCGCCGGACGCACCGACGACAGGAGGCCCGGGATGAACCGTCCCGACGGCGAGGACGCGACGAGCCCGGATGCGTCGGCGGGCGGGACGGGTGCGGACGGACGGCCGATCCGGGTCGTCGTCGCCGACGACCACCCGATGTGGCGCGAGGCCGTCGCTCGCGACCTGGAGTCCGCCGGTCTGGACGTCGTCGGCACCGCCGCCGACGGGCGTGCGGCGGTCGATCGCACCCTCGCCGTCTCGCCCGACGTCCTCGTCCTCGACCTCATGCTGCCCGAGATGAACGGTGTCGAGGTCTGCCGCCGGTTGCAGGCCCGCCTGCCTTCGGTGCGGATCCTCGTGCTCTCGGCCTCCGGCGAGGCCGAGAACGTGCTCCAGGCGGTCAAGGAGGGGGCCACCGGGTACCTCGTGAAGTCCGCGAGCCGGGAGGAGTTCCTCGCGGCCGTGCACGCGGTCGCCGCGGGGCGGGCGGTGTTCACGCCCGGACTCGCAGGTCTCGTGCTCGGCGAGTTCCGCCGTCTCGCCGACACCGCATCGGGCCCGGGCGAGGAGGACCCCCCGGTCCTCACCCCGCGCGAGACGGAGATCCTCCGCCACGTCGCGACGGGGATGAGCTACCGCGAGATCGCGGACATGCTCGTCGTGAGTCACCGCACGGTCCAGAACCACGTGCAGAACATCCTCGGCAAGCTGCAGTTGCACAACCGGGTGCAACTGGCCCGGTACGCCGTGGCCCGGGGCCTCGTCGACCCCGGTGACGAGGCCTGAGCCGCGGCATCGCCGCTCGTCCCGGCCCGGTCGGCCTCGCGGTGGGCGCGCGGCCCGACGTCGCCGCCGCGTGGGGGACCCCGGAGGTGCCTCCTGTTGTATGCCCGCCATCCGAACCCGCGGACGGAGCCACACCCACCGCGCATTACCCTGACCGGGTGACTCCGAACGACTCGCTCACCTGGGCCGACCTGCCCGCCCGCCAGCAGCCGGTGTGGCCGGACCCCGAGGCACTCCGGGCCGCGCAGCACACGCTGTCGACCTATCCTCCGCTCGTCTTCGCCGGGGAGTGCGACATCCTGCGTCGCCGCCTCGCCGACGCCGCGCGGGGTGAGGCGTTCGTGCTCATGGGCGGCGACTGCGCCGAGACGTTCGCCTCCGCCACCGCCGACAACATCCGCGACCGGGTCAAGACGATCCTCCAGATGGCCGCGGTGCTCACCTACGGCGCGAGCCTGCCGGTCGTGAAGATCGGGCGGATGGCCGGCCAGTACGCCAAACCGCGCAGCAAGGACACCGAGACCCGCGGCGGCGTCGAACTGCCCGCCTACCGCGGTGACATGGTCAACGACTTCTCCTTCGAGGAGGACGCGCGGCGTCCCGACCCGCAGCGGCTCGTCCGCGCCTACCACGCGAGTTCGGCGACCCTCAACCTCGTCCGGGCGTTCACGCAGGGGGGCTTCGCCGACCTGCGGCACGTCCACGACTGGAACCGCGGGTTCATGTCCAACCGCGCCAACAAGCGGTACGAGCGCATCGCCGGGGACATCGACCGGGCCATGCAGTTCATGAACGCCTGCGGCGTCGACTTCGAGGCCCTCCGACGCGTCGACGTGTGGGCGAGCCACGAGGCCCTCCTGCTCGACTACGAGAAGCCGCTCACGCGCATCGACTCCCGCACCGGGCGTCCGTACGGCACCTCCGGGCACTTCCTCTGGGTCGGCGAGCGCACTCGCGAGCGGGAGGGGGCCCACCTCGACTACGTCTCACGCATCACCAACCCTATCGGCGTCAAGCTCGGCCCCACGGCCACCGGCGCCGACGCGGTCGAACTCATCGAGCGGCTCGACCCCGAGGGCGACCCCGGCCGGCTCACGTTCATCACCCGGATGGGGCAGGACAAGATCCGCGACGCCCTCCCGCCCATCCTCGAGGCGGTCAAGGAGTCGGGGCGTCTCGTCACCTGGGTGTGCGACCCGATGCACGGCAACACCTTCTCCACCGAGAACGGGTACAAGACGCGCCGGTTCGAGGACATCGTCGAGGAGGTCCGCGGGTTCTTCGACGCGCACGCCCAGGTCGGCACCCACCCCGGCGGCCTGCACGTCGAGCTCACCGGCAACGACGTCACCGAGTGTCTCGGCGGCGTCATGCACCTCGAGGACAGCGACCTCGAACGTCGCTACGAGACGCTCTGCGACCCTCGCCTCAACCACCAGCAGAGTCTCGAGCTCGCGTTCGTCGTCGCGGAGATGCTCGCCGACCGCAACCGCGGCGACGCCCCCACCCCGCTCGACCAGGTGAACGGTGATGGCGACGACCCGCAGGCCTGACGGGGTTTCGTGAACGACCCCCGCGACGACCTCCGCGAACCCGCCCGTCTCCCACCGGGACAGCGGGAGGCGCCGCTGCGTCCCAACCATTACGGACGGGTGCCGCGGATCGACCTCGACTCGTGGTCGCTGACGATCGAGGGCGCCACGGCCGACGGCTCGATGACGCGCCTGTCGTGGGCCGACGTCGAGGCGTTGCCGCACGTCGAGGTGCGGGCCGATCTGCACTGCGCGTCCCACAAGAGCACCCCTGGGCTCGTGTGGGGCGGGGTGTCGGCCCGCACGATCATCGATCTCGCCCCGCCCGCACCCGAGGCGCGGTGGTTGTACGCCTGCGCCGCCTACGGGTACCACTCGAACCTCACCGTCGACGACCTCCTCTCCCCTCGGGCGTTGTTCGCGACGCATCTCGACGGGGCGGCCCTCGCCCCCGAGCACGGCTGGCCCATGCGCCTCGTCGTCCCCCACCTGTACGGGTGGAAGGGGCCGAAGTGGCTTCTCACGATCGAGTACCTCGCCTCGCCCCAACGGGGGTTCTGGGAGGAACGCGGCTACCACTTCACCGGTGACGTCTGGCGTGAGGAGCGCTACGCCCACCAGGAGTGAGGCGCGCTGTCATCGCCCACGCCGACCGTCCCCATCCTGCCGTCTCGGGTTTGCCGTCAGACGATGTTGAGGACGACGACGCTGCCCTTGGGTGCGGTGCCGCCGGAGGGGTCGGTGGAACGGGCCGTACCGAAGACCCCGCCGAGGATGCGGTTGACCTCGACCTCGAATCCCGCGGCCTTGAGCTCGGCGACCGCCTCGGCCTCGGTCTTGCCCTGCACCGCGGGCACGCGGACCATCTCCGGACCCTTGCTCAGGGTGAGCGTCACCGTGTCTCCCCGGTAGACACGGCCCGCCGGGGCCGTCTCGGCGACCGAGCCCGCGCGCACCGTCGTGCTGAACACCCGCTCGTCGGCGACCACGACGGTGAGGCCGGCGTTCTCGAGCCGGGTCACGGCCTCCTCGCGGCGCAGGCCGACGATGCCCGTGAGGGGGACCGGCGTGCGGCCCCGGCTCACGACGAGGGTGACGGCGGTGCGCGGTTTGGCCGCCGTGCCGGTCCGCGGCTCGGTGCGCACGACCTTCCCCTTCTCGATCGTCTCGTCGTAGGCCTCCTTTGTCGCGCCGGCGGCGAGCTTGGTGTCGGCGAGCAGCGCCGAGGCCTCCTCGGGGGTGCGTCCGCGCACGTCGGGGACGTCGTAGCGCTCCGGTCCCTTGCTGACGACCAGCCGCACGCGCGACCCGCGGTGCAGGACCGTGCCCGTCGCGGCCTCCGAGGAGACGACCTGGCCCCGCGGCACGGTCTCGGAGAACGCCTCCTCGGTGATGGGGACGAGGTCCTCGGCGCGCAGCGCCTCCTCGGCGGCGACCACCTCGGTCGCGACGACCGCCGGCACGGTGCGCTGTCCCGGTGGTCCGAACCACCAGTAGGCCCCGACCCCGGCGACGACGAGCAGCACGACGAGGGCCGCGAGGAGAGCATGGCGCGCCCGTCGGCGCGTGGCCCCGCGCGGGCCGGGGGCGTCGGGCGTGGGGGGAGTCTCGGCGACGTGCGACGAAGCGGGAGCGTTCGCGGTGGGGGGCGCGTGCGGGGCAGCAGGGGTCACCCCGGCCACCGAGGCCTGGGCCCCGGTCCCGATCGGTTGGGCTGCGGTGGCACCGCCGTGCTCGTCGGGTGTCGGTGAGGAGGTGCCGAGCTCGGCCCGGGAGAGCGCCCGGGTCCGTCGGAACAGGGTGCCGGTGTCGTGGAACCGGTCCGCGTCGCCCTCGAGGCGAGGACCGGCGGGATCGACGTGACGAGGACGGTGGTCGAGCGCCGCGGCCGGAAGCTCGGCGCGGGCGGCGTCCACCGCGGCGAGAAAACTCTCGGCGTCGGCGAACCGCTCGGCCGGGTCCCGGCGCGTGGCCTGTCCGACGAGGTCGTCGAGGACCACCGGAAGCTCCGGGACCTGCGAGGACGGCGTGGCCAGCGAACCGGTGACATGCTGCCAGGCGACGTGGATGGGGGAGTCGCCCGCGACGGCGGGACGACCGGTGAGCATCTCGTGGAGCACGAGCCCGATGGCGTAGAGGTCGGTGCGGGCGTCGGCCGTGCCGTGCTCGACCTGCTCGGGCGCGAGGTAGGCGACGGTGCCCAGGAGGGGGCCGGTGCGTCCGGTCGCGGTCGTCGCGCCCATCGCGCGGGCGAGGCCGAAGTCGGCCACCTTGACGTGCCCCTCGGCCGAGACGAGGACGTTCTCGGGCTTGATGTCGCGGTGCAGGACGTCGCGGCGATGGGCCGCGCCGGTGCCCTCGAGGATCGCGGCGACGAGGTCGAGCGCCTCGCGAGGGGTGAGGGCGCCCTGCTCCTCGAGGAGGTCGCGCAGGGTCTGCCCGTCGACGAACTCCATCGCGAGGAAGAGGAGACCGTCGTCCTCACCCTGGTCGAACACGCCGACGACGTTCGGGTGCGACAGCCGCGCCGCCGCCCTCGCCTCCCGGCGGAATCGCCGGACGAACTCGGGGTCGCGGGCGAGATCGACGCGCATGATCTTGAGGGCGACCTGCCGATCGAGGCGGGTGTCGAGGGCCGCGTAGACGCTGCCCATGCCGCCGTCGGCGAGGTGGGTGAGCACCGTGTAGCGCCCGTCGACCGTGCGGCCGACGAGTCCGTCCTGCTGCACGGTCGCCACGGCGGCAGTCTAGGGGGGCCGCCCACGGCGCGGCCGGTGCGGCGCGCAGGGGCGCGTCTCTGGCACTCTGGGTCCGTGAACGACCAGCAGCCGACCGACCGGACGCCTTCGCCCGACCCGCGCCTCGCCGACCTCGAGACCCTCGTCGACGGGTGGCTGTCGGTGCCCGAGGCCGCCGAGCGGCAGGGATGCGCGCTCTCCACCGTGCGCACCCAGCTCAAGAACCACGAGCTCGTCGCCGTGCGGCGCGGCCCCAACAACGCGATCTACATCCCGGCCGTGTTCGTCACGCCCGAGGGGCCCCTGCCTGCGCTGCCCGGCACCATCACGGTGCTCGCCGACGGCGGCATGAACGACCTCGAACTGCTCACGTGGCTCTTCACCCCGCAGGAGGGTCTCGTCGGCGACGGGAGTCCGATGGGGGCCCTGCTCGCGGGCCACAAGAGCGAGATCCGCCGACGGGCGATGGAGACGGCCTTCTGAGGAGGCCGTGCGGAGGGTTCAGGCCTCCCGCTGCGTCGCGGCGTCGATCAACGAGTCGAGGGCCGCGCGCCCCGCGTCCGTGATCCCCTCGACGTCCCGAAGGTGGCCGCGGGCGGCGTGCACGCCCTCGTCGATGAGGGACTCGAGGCGCCGGACGGCCCCGGACCCGGTGATGGCGGCACGCAGGTCGGCGACGTCCGCGTCGGTGAGGGCGGGGTCGCCGACCCGGTCGGCGAGCAGTCGCGCGTCGGTGGTGTCCTCCGCGCCGAGGGCGAGCGCGAGCAGGACGGTGCGCTTGCCCTCGCGCAGGTCGTCGCCCGCCGGTTTGCCCGTGGTCGTGGGGTCGCCGAAGACGCCGAGCAGGTCGTCGCGGAACTGGAAGGCCTCCCCGAGCGCGAGCCCGTACTCCCGGAGGTGGGCGGCGTCGGTGTCGGAGATCCCTGCCGCCCGCGCTCCGATGAGGAGAGGGTGGGCCACGCTGTACTGCGCGCTCTTGTAGCGCACGACGGTGCGGCTGCGCGCGATGCGGTCCGCCTCGTGCAGGTCGTCCCATCCGGCCGTCGCGACGTGCATGTCGAGGAACTGCCCGGCCATGAGGTGCGTGCGCATCTCGTCGAAGACGGTGCGGGCGCGGGCGAGTTCGTCGGCGGGGAGGGCGGCGCGGGCGACCATCTCGTCGCACCACACGAGGCAGAGGTTGCCGGCGAGGATCGCGCCGGCGAGGCCGTAGCGCCCGGGCTCGCCCGACCAGTCGTGGGCCGTGTGGATCTCGCCGAAGCGCACATGCGCCGTGGGGCGCCCGCGGCGGGTGCGGGAGTCGTCCATGACGTCGTCGTGGATGAGCGCGGCCGCCTGGAACATCTCCATCGCCGCGGCCACCGTGACGATGCCCTCGGTGTGCACACCCCCCGTCGCGCGATAGCCCCAGTCACAGAACGCCGCCCGGAGGCGCTTGCCGGCACCGAGGAGGTCGGCGATCGCGTCGACGAGGGGGACGACGTCGTGGCCGAGCGGGGCGAGGCTGTCTCGCTGGTGGGCGATCTCGCTCGTGAGTACGGACTCCACCCGGCCGCGCAGCGTGGGGAGGTCGTAGTCGTGCGTGGCCACGGCGGGTGTCCCGGGGACGGACATCGTGTCTCCTCGTCTCCTCGTCTGCTCGTCTCGCCTGAGCCGGGCGGGGAGGGCCTGCGTCGGCCGGCCCGTTCGGTCGAGCCTACGGCACGGGGGACGTCACGCCCGCGTCGGGGCGGACCGCCGGACGGCCCCCTGTCGGACGCACGTCCACCCGTCGTTCATGTGTACACCGAGGGTCCGCATCGGCCCTGAGCTGCGCATTCGTCATCGTTGACAGGTTGTCGGTGGTGGGGTGTACTCTCGATGCATCGAACAGAAGTTCGATTCGAAAATGGGCTCGAACAGGGCTGGCGCCGGGTCTCGAACCAGATCCGACACCGGTTCCGACGCCGGGTCCCAAGCCAGGTCTCGTGGTCTTCGTCCGTGCCCGAAACGCCGTCGGCGGTCGGTCGCGGGCGCCCCGCGAAGAGGCCTCGACAGGGGAGGTGCGATGCGCAGGTACGACGAACCGGTCCAGGTGCAGATCGCGCGGGTCGACGGATGCCCCGAGTCCGAGGTGCCGCCCCGGCGGTTCATCTGGCAGGGCCGCGTCTACGACGTCGATGCCGTCCACGACCGGTGGGTGATGCGTCGGCCGTGGTGGCGGCGGGCCCTGGCGAACGACGGGGGCGTCTGGGCCCTCCAGCCGAACCACCTCGAGGAGTACGTGTGGCGGGTCACCGCCGTCGCCCGTGGCTCCACCGGCTCGGGCGTCTACGACCTCGCCCGGGGGCAGGACTGGCGTCTCCTCCGCGTCGGTGACTGACCACACCCCGTCCGCACGCTCCTGCACCCCACGACCACCCCTCTCCGACGCGACCGCCCCCTCGGGCCGGTCGACGTCCTCGACTCACGTCCCCCGTCACGTCCCGTTCGCGACGACTGCCGAACCCGTCCCGCATCCACGCGACCTCGTCCCCCCCGTCGGCGTCACCCCCCATCCCCTCCGAGGAGAGGCCACCGTCATGCCCGCAGCCACGACCTTCGACCTGCTCGACCGCGCGCGTTCGACGCTCGTCAGCGCACACCGCAGCGAGACGACGAACGACCGGTACGTCAACGCCCACCTCGCCGCCCTGCGATCGGCGGCGGCGGTCGTCTCCGCCCGCACGTCTCGGCCCGCGGGCCGTCGTCCCGCCCCGATGCGGGACACGTGGACGGTGCTCGCCTCCCTCGCGCCCGAACTCACCGAATGGGCCGACTACTTTGCCCTGTGCGGTGCTCGTCGGGGTGCGCTCGAGGCGGGTCAGGTCGCGAGCCCCCGCGAGGCCGACGACCTGCTGCGGGACTCGGAGACCTTCCACGGTCTCGTGCTCGGTGCTCTCGGGTTGCCCTTCGAGTCCGGCTCCGCCCACCTCGGTCTCGCCGTCGCCGGTCGGGGCTGAGCGCGATGCCCTTCGCTCATCTGCACGTCGCCTCGAGCAGCTCGATGCGCTACGGGGCCTCGTCCCCGGCCGCGCTCGTCGAGGCCGCGGCCGCGGACGGGCAGGGCATCCTCGGGCTCACCGATCGCGACGGTCTCTACGGCGCGGTCCGGTTCGTGCGCGCGGCGACCGCGGCCGGCATCGACCCCGTCCTCGGGGTCGACCTCGCCCTCGACGAGGGCGCGGCGCGGGCGTTGCTCCACCCCGGCGCCCCGCATCGCCTCGACGCGAACGGCAACGGGAACGGTGGGGGGGACGGCGGCGGGCTCGGGGCACTCGGGGTCGGGATGCCTGCGGGCGCGGCGAGGACTCGCGGCCCCCGCACCCCGGTACGCGGCGGTGCGCTCGTCGACGATCGCGCGCCTCGGGTCGTCGTCCTCGCCCGCGGCGCCGGCGCCGGGGTCGCGCCGGGGCGGGGCTGGGCGGCGCTGTGCCGTCTCGTCACCGCCGCGCACCTGTCCTCCGCCGAACGCGGGAAACCGCTGGTCACCCCCGGGATGCTCGCCGACGCGGTCGGGGAGGAGGTCCGTGTCGGGGGGGCGGCGCCCTCGCCCCTGCTCGTCCTGCTCGGCCCGGACTCCGACGTGGGGCGCACGATCCTCGACCGCCCCGATCGGGCACGGGAGCTGCTGCTGCGCTGGCGTGACCTGCTCGGGGAATCCCTCGTCGTCGAGGTGACGTGCCACGACGCCCCGCCCGGGCACGTCCGCAGCGCGGCGCAGTCGCGACGCCTCGTGCAGCTCGCCCGTGACGTCGGGGTGCCGTGCGTCCTCACCGCCGCCGTCCGGCATGCGACCCCCGACGGTGCGGCGACCGTCGACGTGCTCGACGCGGCGCGGCGTCTCACCGTGCTCGACGACCGCCACCTCGACCGGGTGAGCACGGCCGGTCATCTCGCCGCCACCACGACGATGACGACGATCGCCCGACGCCTCACCCGCGACGACCGGGAGGCACGCCTGCTCCTCGACGTCACCGCGGCGATCGCCGCCGAGTGCGTCCAGCATCCCCGGCGCGACGTCGGGCTCGGATCGATCCACCTGCCCGAACCCGACGTCCTTGGCCTCGTACCGGGCGAGGACCCCCACCGCGTCCTCGTCGAACGGTGCCGGGCGGGGATCGCCCGCTGCTACCCGCACGCGGGGGAGGCTGAACTCGCCCGCGTCACCGAGCGGCTCGACGACGAACTCGGGGTCGTCGCCTCCCTCGGATACGCGACGTACTTCCTCACGGTCGCGCTCGTGTGCGACCTCGTGCGCGGCGCCGGGGTGCGGGTCGCCGCCCGGGGCTCCGGGGCGGGCAGCCTCGTCAACCACCTGCTCGGCATCAGCGGCATCGACCCCATGCGGCACGGGCTGCTCATGGAACGCTTCCTCACCCCGCTGCGGGCGCAGCTGCCCGACATCGACATCGACGTCGAGTCGGCCCGGCGCACCGAGATGTACGAGCTGATCCTCGATCATTTCGGCGGCGAACGGGTGACGTGTGTGTCGATGACCGAGACCTACCGGGTGCGCCACGCGATCCGTGACGTCGGATCCGCGCTCGGGCTGCCCGCCGTCGAGATCGACGCGATCGCCAAGGCATTCCCCCACATCCGCGCCCGCGACGCCCGCACGGCCATCGCCGACCTGCCGGAGCTCTCCGGCATGGGGCTCACCGCGCCTCGCATGGAGGTGCTCTTCGAACTCGTCGAACGCCTCGACGGGCTGCCCCGCCACCTCGCCCTGCACCCGTGCGGGGTCGTGCTCTCCGGGCTCGGACTGCTCGATCGCACCCCCGTCGAGGCGAGCTGGCTCGGGTTCCCCATGAGCCAGTTCGACAAGGACGACGTCGAGGCGCTCGGGTTCCTCAAGCTCGACGTCCTCGGCATCCGCATGCAGTCGGCGATGGCGTACGCCACCGCCGAGATCGCCCGCGTCGAGGACACCCACGTCGATCTCGACGACCGTGCCTGCGTCCCGCTCGACGACCCCGAGACCTACGAGCTCGTCCGCTCCACCCGCACCCTCGGGTGCTTCCAGATCGAGAGCCCCGGCCAGCGCGAACTCGTCGGCAAGTTCGCCCCCGAGACGTTCGAGGACCTCATCATCGACATCTCCCTCTTCCGGCCGGGCCCGGTGAAGTCCGACATGATCACCCCGTTCCTGCGCGCGCGGCAGGGGTGGGCCGAGCCCGAGTACCTCCACCCCTCCCTCGAGCCCGCCCTCGCCGAGACGTGGGGGGTGGTCGTCTTCCACGAGCAGGTGCTGCGCATCCTCGCGACGACGACCGGCATCAGCCTCGCCGAGGCCGACGAGGTGCGTCGGGCGCTCGGCACCCACGAGGGGCGAGAGGAGGTCCAGGCCTGGTGGTACGAGGCCGCCGCCGCCCGCGGGTACGCCCCGGCCGACCGCGACCGCATCTTCGAGGTCCTCGCCGCGTTCGCGAGCTTCGGCTTCTGCAAGGCCCACGCGGCGGCGTTCGCACTGCCCACCTACCAGAGCGCATGGCTCAAGACCCACCACCCGGCGGCGTTCATCGCCGGGGTGCTCACCCACGACCCCGGCATGTACCCCAAACGGCTCATCCTCGACGACGCGCGCACCCACGGCATCCCGATCCTCGGCCTCGACGTCAACGCCTCCGACGAGGTCTACCGCGTCGAACGGTGCGAGGACGGCACCCTCGGCATCCGGGTGAGCCTCGCCGACGTCAAGGGGATCTCCGCCGACGAGGTCGCCCGGATCGTCGCCGGGCGGCCCTACGCCGGGCTCGAGGACCTTGCCCGCCGTGCCCGGCCCAGCCGTCCCGTGCTCGAACGCCTCGTCCTCGCCGGGGCCCTCGACGAGCTCTACGGCATCGACGTCGCCTCCCGCGGTGGCCTCGGACGACGCGGCGCGATCACCCGTCGTGACCTGCTGCTCCACGTCGCCGAACTCGACCGCTGGAACCGCGCCACCGACCGCGGCCGGGGTGCAGGCGGGGCGAGCCGCGCTCAGGCGGCGCGGGTAGGCGTCGCTGCCGGAGGAGGGGCGGGTGTCGGGGCCGGAGTCGTCCCTGTCGGTGCCGGAGTCGTGGCCGGAGGGTCCCCCGGGTCCTCGGGGTCTCCAGGGCCTCACGGATCGACCGCACCTCGCGAGGGCGCGGTGGGGGCGTCGCTCGCCGCGTCGACCTCGGCCGTCCCGACCCTCGCGGAGACGGCGTCCCTCCCGACCATGGCGTCCTCCCCGCCCGGGCCCGGTGACGTGCGGGCCCGGGCGGCGGGGCAGTCGCGGGCACCGGCGGCGGTGAGGGAGGTGGAGGAGAGGTCGGTGCAGCTGGCGCTCGACATCGGTCCCGAGCTCACCCCGGCGAGCGGGCTCCCCGAACTCGATCCCGTCGAACGGGTGCGGGCCGAGCTCGACGTCCTCGGGCTCGACGTCAGCGGGCACGTCCTCGAGCCGTACACCGAGATGTTCGACGACCTCGGCGTCGTGCGTGCCGAGGACCTGCGGGAGGTCCGCACCCGCAGCGACATCCTCGTCGCCGGGGTCAAGGTGGCCACGCAGACCCCGCCGGTGCGCTCCGGGCGTCGGGTCGTGTTCCTCACCCTCGACGATTCCACGGGCCCGGTCGACGCGACGTTCTTCGAGGACGTCCAGGGCGCGTATGCGATGACGGTGTTCCACCACTGGCTCCTCGTCGTGCGAGGCGTCACCCGCCGTACCGGCCCGCGGGGGGTCTCCGTGCGAGCGACCGCCGCGCACGACCTCCTCGAGGTCTGGGACGCGTGGTCGACCGGTGGGGCCGAGGCCGCCCGTGCGGTGATGACCCCCACGACCCTCGCGGGAGGACTCGCCGGGGACGCCGCGCGACCTCGGCCGAGGCGGGTGCTGCGGCACGCATCCGGGTTCGCCCAGTCGCCGTACGCCGACATCGCCCCCGCCGGCGTCCCCGCACGTCAGGGCCACGCACTCGGCGGGCTCACCGACCGCACCGGACGCACCCAGCCCAGCCGCACGCTCTGGCATGCCAGCCCGGGGAGCGCCGGATGACCGCCGTCGCCCACCCGCGCGAGCCCCGCCCCCGTCGCCTCCCGGCGCCGTGTCCCCGGAATCTCACGCCTCCACCTCGTCGGGGTGCCTCGTCGAGGTGTGGCCTCGTGTCGTCCCGAGGTGGTCGCCCGGTGCCTCACGCGTCGGGGACCCGGCGCGTCCACCGCGTCCCGGAGGCCCGTCGTGGCCGCGGGACGGCGTGTCCTCTCGGTGTGGCGGCACTTCCGGGTGCGACAGGGGGTCAGGGCGAGACCGGACTTCTCCGGGCGCCCCGGCGCCTCCGCCTGGCCCGGACCTCCGGCCCGCGCGACGTCACGGCCGAGCGCACCCGTGACGTCGCACTCGCGCCGGGGGAGTGCCGGATGCGGGGACGGCGAGCCCCTAGAGTGGGCGGCGAACAGCAGCGAGGTGGGCGCGTGTGGACGACGAGGTCTTCGCGCGACCCGTTCGAGGGAGAGGGACCGGCATGGCCGAGGAGCAGCGCATCCGTCGGAGCGGGATCGACAGCTCGATCCGCACGGCGGCGGTGTGGCAGGTCGTCGCCGCCTCGACCCGCCGTCAGCAGGAGGAGCTGGGACGCCCCCTGCGGGTGCTCGACCTCGGCGGTGGCAGCGGTGGTTTCGCCGTTCCGCTCGCGAAGGCCGGCCACGACGTCCTCGTCGTCGAGCCCAGCCCGGACGCCCTCGCCTCCCTCTCCCGCCGCGCCGGTGAGGCCGGGGTCTCCGAGCGCGTCCACGGCCGCCAGGGCGACTCCGGAACTCTCACCGACCTCGTCGAGGAGCCGGTCGACCTCGTCTGCTGCCACGGCGTCCTCGAGTACGTCGACGACCCGGGGGCGACGATCGGCGCGCTGCGCGACGTGCTCGCCCCCCGTGGGGTCGTCAGCCTCCTCGTCGCCCAACGGCTCGCGGCCGTGCTCTCCCGCGCCCTCGCCGGGCAGTTCGACGCGGCGCGCACCGCGCTCGTCTCCGCCGACGGCCGATGGGGCGAGGACGACCCGCTGCCGCGCCGGTTCGACGTCGAGCAGATCCACGAACGCCTCGTCACGAGCGGCCTCACCCCCGTCTCCACCCAGGGCGTGCGCGTGTTCACCGACCTCGTGCCCTCCGCCTCCCTCGACTCCGAGGCCGACCGGGCGAGCCTCCTCGCTCTCGAACAGGCCGTCGCGGAACGCAGCGCCGCCGCCTTCCTCGGACGCCTCGGGGCGGGGCTGCACGTTCTCGCCGTGCGCGCGGACTGACGCCCCGGGCCGCCCCTCGCCGCCTCACCCCGTCCCGCACCCGACACGGCACCACCCGATCCGGTCCCACCCGCAGAGAGCGATCCCGTGAGTCGCCGTCGCTTCGCCCGCCCCGCGCAGTCCGACCATCTCGACGACACCGGCTGCACGATCCTCCACGTCGACATGGACGCGTTCTACGCCTCCGCCACCCTGCTCTCCCACCCCGAGCTCGTCGGCACCCCGGTCATCATCGGCGGGGGCCATCGCGGCGTGGTCCTGTCGGCGACCTACGAGGCCCGTGCGTTCGGGGTCGCCTCGGCGATGCCGATGTCCCGAGCCCGCCGCCTGTGCCCGCAGGCCACGGTGCTCCCCCCTGACCACGGGCTGTACTCGCGTATCTCCGCGGCCGTCATGGCGACGTTCCACGAGATCACCCCCGCCGTCGAGCCGCTCTCCCTCGACGAGGCGTTCCTCGACGTCGCGGGTGCGGTCCGGCGACTGGGATCGCCCGCGACGATCGGGGCGATGATCCGCGACACCGTCGCCGACGAGCAGGGGATCACGTGCTCGGTCGGGGTCGCGCCGACGAAGTTCGTCGCCAAACTCGCCTCCGGACTGGCCAAGCCCGACGGCATGGTCGTCGTGCCGGTCGCGGACGTCGTCCCGTTCGTCCAGCAGCTTCCCGTCGGGGCGTTGTGGGGGGTCGGTGACCGCACCGAGGAGCAGCTCCACCGGCTCGGGCTCGTCACCGTCGCCGACCTCGCGCACACCCCCGTCACCACCCTGCGCAAGGCCCTCGGTGAACACGGCGCGGCCCTGCACGACCTCGCCTGGGGCCGTGACCCCCGCCGCGTCACCCCCACCCGAACCGAGAAGAGCATCGGCGCCGACCAGACGTTCTCCGCCGACATCGACGACCCCGCCGAGATCCATCGCCGTCTGCTCCACCTGTCGCACAAGGTCGGCGGGCGGGCCCGCGACGCCGGGATGACGGGCCGTACGGTGACGATCCGCGTGCGGTTCTCCGACTTCACGACGATCACCCGCTCCCGCACCCTGCGTGACCCCACCGACGTCGGCCGCGACGTCTATCTCGTCGCGAAGGACCTCTTCGACGCGCTCGGCCTGCAACGGGCCCGGATCCGCCTCGTCGGCGTGCGCCTCGAAGGCCTCACCGACGTCTCCGCCACCCCGGTGCAGGGAATGCTCGACGAACCCGAGCACGGCTGGCGCGACGCCGACCTCGCGATGGACCGGGCCCGCGTCCGGTTCGGCGCGGGGGCCGTCCGGCCCGCCTCCCTCGTCGCCCGGGACGAGGCCGACCCTGACGACCGGTAGTGCGACGACGGGCGGGTGCCGCCCCGCCCGTGTCGCTCGTCGAGGACTGCCGGGCACCGACCTACCACGGCGCGGCTCCGGGCCGTACTCTTGATCACATCGGTGATCTGTCGCCACGACGATCACCGTGGGAGGGAACGATCCGGGCAGCCCCGACGTTGTCGAGGAGTCCCATCTCGATTCGCCTGGGCTGCCCTGAAAGAAGGAGGTCGCGGTGCCACTGTCTGAGCACGAGCAGAAGCTGCTCGAGCAAATGGAGCGTGCGCTCTACGCCGAAGACCCGAAGTTCGCCTCCTCGATGAAGGGCCAGCGTCGCGCGGGTCCCCCGAAGAAGCGCGTCGTCGTCGGACTGTGTCTGGCGCTCCTCGGTCTCGCTTGCGTCGTCGCGGGCGTGAGCCTCGAACTCATCTGGCTGGGCGGCGTGGGATTCGCCGTCATGGTCGCCGGTGTCGCCTGGGCCTCCGGGGTCGGCGGCGGTGGGGGAGAACGCACCCTCACCGACACGAGCACCGGACGCAGCCGCAAGACCGGCCGGGGTGGCCGCGGTGGACGCGGCCCGCGTCCCCGCCGCGCACCGGCCCCTGGACAGGGGTCGTTCATGCAACGTCAGGAGGACCGCTGGGACGAACGTCGTCGCGGCGGCGCCTACTGACCGTCACACGACACACGATCCCCCGCTCGGCCGCTCCGGCCGACGGGGGATCGTCGTGTTCAGGCACCGCGCTCGCAGCGAGCGTCGTGCCGGCGTGTTCTTCTTTGGCGTGTTCCTCTGCGTGGACGTTCCGTCGCCGCCCACGCCATCCGGGGCTCAGACCGTGGGGGAGGGGACGGCGTCGAGGGAGCCGCTGAGCACGAACGACGCCCCGATGGCGAAGGCGAGGGCGATCATCACGGCGGTCGTGAGCTCGATGCCGTAGCTCACCGCGGCGGCTTTGAGCGCCTGCACGGCGCTCGGCCACGCCTCCTGGGCCGACCGCAGGCGCGCGCACTCCGCGCCGAACACGCCGAGGACGAACCCCAGGGGCAGGCCCAGCGGCGGGAACAGGAACAGGCCCACGGCGGCGGCGACGGCCCCGACGATGAGCGTGCGCTTCGGCACGCCGTAGGCCTGCATCCGGCGGGTGGGGAGCATGTACTGCAGCACCCACCCGGCGACGGCCATGGCGATCGCGAAGATGAGAACGACCCAGGCGATCGCGTGCTGGGCCACGAACGCCCAGACCACGACCGCGAGAAGGACCAGTGCCGTCCCGGGCAGGACGGGGACGACGACGCCGACGAGCCCGACGACGATGACGAGGGCGGCGAGGATGGTGACGGCGAGAAGCACCTGTCGAACATTACCGGCCACAGGGCCCACCAGCAGAAACGCCGGGTCGCCTCCTGGCGGAGGCGACCCGGCGTTTCCTGCCGGCGTTCTACGGTGAAGTGTGGATCCCGATGTGGGAGGTGGGAACTCAGACCTCGGCGCCGTGGAGGCGGTCGGTCTCGTCCTGGATCTCCGCGGCCACGTCGTGGAGTTTGGGCAGGTGGGCGCGGCCGTGGTGGGCGCAGAACAGGAGTTCTCCGCCGCTCTCGAGGCGGACGCGGATGTAGGCCTGCGCGCCGCAACGGTCGCAGCGGTCGGCCGTGGTCAGGCCAGGGGCCAAGGTAGCTGTCACGTCGAGCCTTCCGTTCATCTCGGGCGCCGGGGGCGCGTGGTGCTCACCTGCCTCAACAGTGAAGCACGCAGAGTTGTTCCCACGCTCATCGGGCAGGCGTGGCGCGTCCTTCTCATCGGCGTTCGGGGCGCTCCGTGTAGGTCTCCGGTCGTCATGGGCCGCTCTCGCGCAAAGTCGACGCGGGGTCGTGAGCACGACTCGGGCCACGTGTGGCTCGCCCCCACGGCGAGCCTGGCGACGGGTTGTCGGTGCCGCTCGATACCCTGCGTGGGCCGACGGAACCCGTGCGGCAGGAGAGAAAGAGAAGGGTTGGCGTTGAGCGCAGGCGAGTCGTACACCGCACGACACCTCCAGGTCCTCGAGGGCCTCGAGGCCGTGCGCAAGCGTCCCGGCATGTACATCGGCTCGACCGACGGCCGGGGCCTCATGCACTGCCTGTGGGAGATCATCGACAACTCCGTCGACGAGGCGCTCGCGGGGGTGTGTTCGCGCATCGAGGTCGTGCTCCACGCCGACGGGTCGGTCGAGGTCCGCGACGACGGTCGCGGCATCCCCGTCGACGTCGAGCCCCGCACGGGACTCTCGGGTCTGGAGGTCGTGTTCACCAAGCTCCACGCGGGCGGCAAGTTCGGCGGCGGTTCCTATGCGGCCTCCGGCGGTCTCCACGGCGTCGGCGCGAGCGTGGTCAACGCGCTGTCCTCCCGGCTCGACGTCGAGGTCGACCGCGGCGGAAAGACCCACCGGCTCACGTTCCACCGCGGCGAACCCGGGCGCTTCGAGGACGGCCCGTCCGGTCCCTCGCCGGAGTCCACGTTCACCCCGTTCGTCGACCGCGGCGAGCTCGACGTCGTCGGCAAGGTCAAGCGCGGGGTCTCCGGCACGCGGGTGCGGTACTGGGCCGACCGGCAGATCTTCCTGAGGGCCGCGGAGTTCTCCTACGACGAACTCGTCGCGCGCGCCCGGCAGACGGCGTTCCTCGTGCGCGGCCTCACGATCGCCGTGCGCGACGAGCGCGGGCTGCCCGGCACCCCCGGCGCGGACGGCCCGCACGAGGAGTCCTTCCGCTACGAGGGGGGCATCGCCGAGTTCACCGACTTCCTCGCCACCGACCCGCCGGTCACCGAGGTGTGGCGCCTGCAGGGCGAGGGCACGTTCACCGAGACCGTCCCCGTGCTCGACGATCGCGGCCACATGACCGCGCAGGACGTCGACCGCACGTGCGAGGTCGACATCGCGGTGCGGTGGGGCACCGGGTACGACACCACCCTGCGCTCGTTCGTCAACATCATCGCCACCCCCAAGGGCGGCACCCACTGCACGGGATTCGAGCAGGCGCTGCTCAAGGTGTTCCGCCGTCAGCTCGAGGAGAACTCCCGACGCCTCAAGGTCGGCGGTGACAAGGTCGACAAGGCCGACGTGCTCGCCGGTCTCACCGCCGTCGTCACCGTGCGTCTCGCCGAACCGCAGTTCGAGGGGCAGACCAAGGAGGTCCTCGGCACCTCGGCGGTGCGTCAGGTCGTCGCGCAGGTCGTCGAGCGCGAGCTGACCGCCCTGCTCACCTCGGGCAAGCGCGACACCAAGGCCCAGGCGAACCTCCTGCTCGAGAAGGTCGTCTCGGAGATGAAGACGCGCATCTCCGCCCGCCAGCACAAGGAGAACCAGCGCACCAAGAACGCGCTCGAGAGCTCGGCGATGCCGAGCAAGCTGTACGACTGCCGCAGCAACGACCCCGACCGCACCGAGCTGTTCATCGTGGAGGGCGACAGTGCCATGGGCACGGCCAAGGCCGCCCGGCGCTCGGAGTTCCAGGCGCTGCTGCCGATCCGCGGCAAGATCCTCAACGTGCAGAAGGCCAGCGTGGCCGACGTGCTCAAGAACGCCGAGTGCGCCTCGATCATCCAGGTGGTGGGCGCGGGCTCGGGCCGCACGTTCGACATCGACGCCGCCCGCTACGGCAAGATCATCATCATGACCGACGCCGACGTCGACGGCGCTCACATCCGCACCCTGCTGCTCACGCTGTTCTTCCGGTACATGCGCCCGCTCGTCGCCGCCGGCCGGGTGTACGCCGCGGTGCCGCCACTGCACCGCATCGAGGTCCTCGGATCGGGCGCCCGCAAGGGCGAGCTCGTGTACACGTACAACGAGAACGAGATGCGCCGCACCCTCGCCACCCTCGCCAAGAAGGGGCGCCGCTACAAGGAGCCCATCCAGCGGTACAAGGGTCTCGGTGAGATGGACGCCGCGCAGCTGCGTGAGACGACGATGGATCCCCGCCTGCGCACGCTGCGGCGGGTCACCCTCGCCGACGCCGAACGTGCCGAGCGCACGTTCTCGCTGCTCATGGGCAGTGATGTCGCCCCGCGCAAGGATTTCCTCGTCGACGCGGCCGACTATCTCGACCGCGAGCGCATCGACGCCTGAACACCGGCGCCCCAGGGTGGCGGGGGAGGTGGAGGATCCGTGGCCCCGACCCGTCAACCCCGTCGGCAAGTCGTGATCGTTCTGTGATCATTCGGGGGTGCCGTGCGGCCCTCGGTAGGACGAACGTGTGCCCATGCGAGAGACAGACGACGACATCAACGCCGCCTACGGCGGTTCCGACCCCTCCGAGGGCGGTCGCGGCGGCGAGCCCGGTCTCGTCCGTCGCATCGGGCCCGGTCTCCTCCTCCTCTTCATCGTCGGCGACATCCTCGGCACCGGCGTGTACGCCCTCACCGGCAAGGTCGCCCAGGACGTCGGCGGTGCGGTGTGGCTGCCCTTCCTCCTCGCCTTCGTCGTCGCGTTCCTCACCGCGATGAGCTACCTCGAACTCGTCACGAAGTACCCGAGGGCGGGCGGTGCCGCCGTCTACGTGCACCGGGCGTTCGGGGTGCACTTCATCACGTTCCTCGTCGCGTTCACCGTCATGGCCTCGGGCCTCACGTCGAGCAGCAGCGCGGCCAAGGCGTTCGCCGGCAATCTCGGCTCGGTGCTCGGATGGGACTCCGCGACCCAGGGCCTCATGCTCATGCTCGTCGCCCTCGGGTTCATGCTCATCGTCGCGGGCATCAACTTCCGCGGCGTGAGCGAGAGCGTCAAGGTCAACGTCGTCCTCACCTGCGTCGAACTGTCGGGTCTGCTCATCATCATCGGCATCGGCGCGTTCGCGCTCGCCTCCGGCAAGGGCGACCTCACCCCGCTCACCCAGATCCACATCGCCGAGGGCGAGACCGCGTTCGGGGCGGTCACGGCGGCCACCGCGCTCGCCTTCTTCGCGATGGTCGGCTTCGAGGACTCGGTCAACATGGCCGAGGAGACGAAGAACCCGGCGAGGATCTTCCCCAAGATCATGCTCACGGGCCTGACGATCACGGGGATCGTCTACATCCTCGTCGCGGTGACCTCGGTGATGCTCGTGCCGGTGGCCGAGCTCGGCGAGGGGGAGACCCCGTTGCTCAAGGTCATCCAGGCCGGTGCCCCCGCGTTCCCGATCGGCATCTTCGCGTTCATCACGATGTTCGCCGTCGCCAACACCGCGCTCATCAACATGCTCATGGCCTCGCGTCTGCTCTACGGCATGGCCCACGAGGGGGTGCTCCCGCGGGTGTTCGGCAAGGTCCACGCAGGCCGGCGCACACCCTGGGTCGCGATCGTCTTCACGACGCTGCTCGCCTTCGTCCTCATCTGGTTCGCCGACCTCAAGGCGCTCGGCGGCACGACGTCCCTCCTGCTCCTCATCGTGTTCACCGTCGTCAACGTGGCGGTGCTGCTCCTGCGCAAGGACAAGGTCGAACACGAGCACTTCACGACCCCGACGATCGTCGCGGTCCTCGGCGCACTCACGGCGGGCTTCCTCGCCAGCCCCCTCAGCGGTCGCCCGGCACAGGACTACGCCGTCGCGGGCCTGCTGCTCGTCGTCGGGGTCGTGCTCTGGGGGATCACTCGACTGTTCAAGATCGGGTCCGACGACGACGGCCCGGACAGGGTCGACAAACTCAGCGGCCACGTCGACGCGCTCGACCTGCGGTCCCAGCGTGAGGGCCGCACGCACATGTGAGTCACGGCGTCCCGGTGAGTCCGGCCGCCGGGACGGGCGCGACCCGCCAGCTCTCGGCGGGCACGGGCCCGGTCGTGCAGGAGTTCTTGCGCGGCCGGGCCTCGTCGTAGGACTTGGTGGCGACGACCTCGAGGCTGCGTCCGTCGCTGTGGTCGACGCGGACGCGCACCGAGCCGTCGGGCTCCTCGTCCTCGCTGAGGCGGCGAACGGTGAGCGCCCTGACGTCGCCCTCGCCGAACCGGTGGCGGACCCAGGCGTCGGCGGCCTGGAGCGGTGGGGCCAGGTGCGACAGGCCCCGATGGTGGCGGGGTCGGAGCAGCTCGTCCCCGATCTCCTGGCGGTCGGCGGCCTCGAGGGCACGCACCGCGAGGTCGGGCGTGAGGCGGGCGAGGGTGGCGCCGGTGGGCAGGACGACCCCGGTGGGGGAGAAACGGTGACCACCGGTGTGGGTGCACTCCCAGACCCGCCCGGGACGCAGCGTCCCCGCTTCGAGCGCGAGGGGACGGCCGAGCACCGCGCAGCACGCGTCACGGCGGGCGTTCGTGCACACGAGCAGCACCGATTCCTGCGTGAGCGAGAGGGCGCGGACGGCCTCGAGGGCGGGGCCCGGGTCGGCCCCCCCGAGGGTCGCGAACGGGAGGTCGAGCACGAGGGACGGGTCGCCGATCTCGCCCGTGAGCAGCCAGGGCGTGCCCTCGGGCATGCCGCCCGCGACGTACAGGCGGCGGTGAGAGGGGCACTCACCGCGCCCGACGTGGTGCTCGCCGGTGCTGCGGATGAGCAGGGCGCGGCCACCGGCCGCCGCACATCCGCGCTCGAGCGCGCGACCGATCTCGGGGGCGAGGCGGGACTCGGTGAGGGCCTTGTGGCCCCAGGGGCCCGGCTGCTCGAGCGCCACCCAGAACGTCGCGGGTGCGGCCGACCCCCAGGCCGGTTCGTCGGCGTCGGTCCACATGCCGGCGCAGGAGCCGGGGAGCGGGGCGTGACGACGGACGGCAGAGCTCATCCCGGAAGCCTAGCCGCGACCCGCGGCCGGTGTTCGAGGTGGCGCACGAGGGCGGTGGCGGTCGGCCGGTCGAGGACGAGGTCGGTCACCGCGTGCGCACGCAGCGCCCCCACGAGCGCGGGGACCTTGGCGGGTCCGCTCACGACGCAGACCCGCCGGGGCAGCGTGCGCAGCAATCCCGGAGTCGGACCGCTGGAGCGGTCGTTGAGGGCGATGTCGGCCCAGGTCCCGTCCTCCCGCACGAACACCGTGCAGACGTCGCCGACGACCTCCTCGGCCCGCAGCTCGGCGAGGTCGGCGTTGGAGAGGTAGTTGGCCGCGTAGACGTGCGAGGGGAGTTCGGCCGACAGGCTCCCCACGCCGAACAGGGCGATCGAGAGGCGCCGGTGCATGTCGAGGACGCGGCGCACGGAGGCCTCCTGCCACAGCAGGTGCCGAGTGCGCGGGTCGTCGAAGAACGCGGGGGTCGGGAAGTACTGGGCGTGGGCGCCGTAGGCGAGGGCGGCCCGACCGAGGATGTCGCCGGCGTAGGCGATGCCGCTCGTCCAGCTGCTCGCGGCGCCGTTGAGCTGGACGACGGTCGCATCCTGCAACGGCTTGGCGGGCAGGCGCTCGACGACGGCCGACGTCGTCGTCCCCCACGCGATGCCGAGCGAGTCCCCGTCGCTCATGAGCGAACTCACGAGGTGCCCGGCGGTGCGGGCGACCGCGTCGAGGTGCGCCAGCGCCGAGGCGCCGTCCCGGACGTCGACGACGTGGCCGGTCACGCCGAGCCGTTCGAGGTGTCGGGCGAGGGCGGGGGAGTCGTGGACCTGGGCGTTGATCGTGATCTGGACGATCCCGCGTTGGCGGGCCTCGGAGAGCAGCCGGGAGACCGTCGATCGCGAGACGCGGAGCCGTCGGGCGATGACGTCCATCGTCTCGCCGACCACGTAGTAGGAATGCGCGACCGCCGCCAACTCGCGTTCGTTCATGGCACGACAGCCTACGTGCACGTTCGTGCAAGGGTGATGCACGAACGGCCGCGGGGGAGGATCGTAGATGTCAGGACGGAGCCGGCCACACGATGGCCGGCCTCCCACGGCCCATGTGAGACGCGATGGCCCCGTGCATCGCGACCCGTCAACGACGACGCCCAGGAGGACGAGATGCCACTCAACAGGTTGAACCGCACTCAGCGCGAGCAGGCGCTGGAGAGCATGAGCAAGGAGGGCGTCGACGTTCTCGTCGTCGGTGGCGGTGTCACCGGCGCCGGCATCGCCCTCGACGCCGCGAGCCGCGGCATGCGGGTCGCGATCGTCGAGGCGCAGGACTGGGCCGGCGGCACCTCCCAGTGGTCGAGCAAGCTCGTCCACGGCGGTCTGCGCTACCTCTACCAGTTCAACTTCGCCCTCGTCGCCGAGGCGCTCAAGGAGCGCGGTCTGCTCCTCACGCGCACCGCGCCGCACCTCGTCAAGGCCCAGCCGTTCCTGTGGCCGCTGAAGACCCCCGTCGTCGAGCGCTCCTACAGCGCCGTCGGCGTCGGCATGTACGACATGCTCGCCCAGTTCGGCGGCGGCGGCCACAGCGCCGTGCCGAGCCAGCGCCACTACACCAAGGACGGCGCCCGCGAGCTCTTCCCCGACATCCGCGAGGACGCCCTCATCGGCGCGATCCGCTTCTACGACGCCCGCGTCGACGACGCGCGCCTCGTCATCGACCTCGTCCGCACCGCCGCCGAGTACGGCGCCCTCGCCGCGAGCCGCGCGCAGGTCGTCGACTACATCAAGGAGTACAAGGGCGGCGACGAGCGCGTCACCGGCGCCATCGTCCGCGACCTCGAGACCGGCAAGGACATCGAGGTGCAGGCCGGCTACGTCATCAACGCGACCGGCGTCTGGACCGAGCGCACCCAGGACCTCGCCACCCGCAACGGCGGCCTGCAGGTGCTGGCCAGCAAGGGCATCCACATCGTCATCCCCAAGGACCGCATCGACGGTCAGACGGGCATCTTCCTCCGCACCGAGAAGTCGGTCCTCTTCATCATCCCGTGGGACCGCTACTGGGTCATCGGCACGACCGACACGGAGTGGACCGAGGACCTCGTCCACCCGGTGACCACGTCGGAGGACATCGACTACATCCTCGAGCACGCCAACTCGGTGCTCGCGAGCAACCTCACCCGCGACGACATCATCGGCACCTACGCCGGCCTGCGTCCCCTGCTGCAGCCCAAGAGCAAGGGCAGCGGCGAGTCCGCCAAGGTCTCCCGCGAGCACACCGTCGCCGAGGTCATGCCCGGCCTGTGCGCCATCGCAGGCGGCAAGCTCACGACCTACCGCGTCATGGCCGAGGATGCCGTCGACTTCGCACTCGAACGCACGGGGGGCAAGGACGCCGTCAAGGCGCACCCGTGCGTGACCGAACAGACCCCCCTGGTCGGTGCTGCCGCCTACGCTGCCTGGCAGGCCCAGCGCGACCGCATCGCCGCCGATCAGGGATGGACCACCGAGCGGGTACAGCACCTTCTCGACCGGTACGGCGACGAACTGCCCGACATCCTCGAGATGGTCGAGCAGGACACCGATCTCGGCACCCCGCTCGAGAAGGCGCCCGCCTACCTGCGCGCCGAGGTCGTCTTCGCCGTCACCCACGAAGGCGCCATCCACCTCGAGGACGTCCTTCGCAAGCGCGTCCGGCTCGACTTCGAGCAGCGCGACCGCGGCGCCGCCGCCGGCGAGGAGATCGCGCGCCTCATGGCGCCGCTGCTCGACTGGGACGACGCCACCGTCCAGCGTGAGCTCGACCTCTACCGTGAGCGCACCGAGGCCGAACTCGCCGCCGAGGCCACGCACTCCGACGCCGTCGCGAGCGCCGAGCGCCTCAAGGTCGAGGACATCGTCCCCCTCGCCTGACATCTTCGTCCGGGGCCGCAGCCGACGTGGCGGCCCCGGACGTCGGGCGTCCCGCCCGCCCTCCTCGACCCACCGGTGGCCCCACCCCTGTGCCACCGGGGGGTCGAACGAGCCCTGTTCCACCCAGCGTGGTCGATCGACCCGATCGAGACGCTCCCGGCTGGTCGCCTCGCCAGCCGCACAACGACGTGTAAGGAAAACCCATGCTCCACACACTCGCCGCCGCAGCGGCAGCCCCCACGCTGATGGAGGTCTTCTGGTCCGAAGTCCTCGGTACGGCCATCCTCATCCTCCTGGGTGCGGGCGTCGTCGCCGGTGTCGTGCTCCCGAAGACGAAGTCGAACGCCTCGGGCTGGATCGTCATCACGTTCGGTTGGGGTCTCGCCGTGTTCGCCGGTGTGTACGCCGCCTACCGCTCCGGTGCCCACCTCAACCCGGCCGTCACCGTCGGCCTGTGGGCGAGTGGCGCCGCCGAGTACGCCAAGGGCGTGCCGGTGACGTTCGTCTCCACGATGGTCTACTTCGCCGGTGAGTTCCTCGGCGCGTTCCTCGGCGCCGTGGGCGCGTTCCTCGCCTACAAGAAGCACTTCGACGAGGAGGCCCCCGCGGCCGACAAGCTCGGCGTCTTCGCGACCGGCCCGGCCATCCGCTCCTACGGCTGGAACCTCGTCACCGAGATCCTCGGCACCTTCGTGCTCGTCTACATCATCCTCCGCTTCGGCAACACGCCGGCGCAGGTCGGTCCGCTCGCCGTCGCGATGCTCATCGTCGGTATCGGTCTGTCCCTCGGTGGACCCACCGGCTACGCCATCAACCCGGCTCGTGACCTCGGCCCCCGTATCGCCCACGCGGTCCTGCCGATCCGTGGCAAGGGCGCCAGCGACTGGGCCTACTCCTGGGTTCCCGTCGTCGGCCCGATCATCGGCGCGCTCCTCGCCGGTCTCCTCGCGCAGGTCTTCTGAGCACCACCCCGTCCACCAGGCCGGAGGCGCCGCACCCGGCGTCTCCGGCCCCCGAGTAGAAACGTCACATCTCACAACGACGTGAAAGGCCAGCCATGACCAACCAGGACACGACCACCCCGAAGAAGTACGTCCTTGCGATCGACCAGGGCACGACGAGCTCGCGCGCGATCCTCTTCGACCACGGCGGACAGATCAGGAGCGTCGGCCAGCTCGAGCACGAGCAGATCTTCCCGCGCGCCGGCTGGGTCGAGCACGACCCCACGGAGATCTGGACCAACGTGCGCGAGGCCGTCGGCCAGTGCCTCTCCCGCGGCGAGGTCAACCGCCACGAGATCGCCGCGGTGGGCATCACCAACCAGCGCGAGACCGCGGTGGTGTGGGACAAGAACACCGGGGAGCCGGTCTACAACGCCATCGTCTGGCAGGACACCCGCACCCAGAAGATCTGCGACGAGCTCGCGGGCGACGAGGGTGCCGACAAGTACAAGGACATCTGCGGCCTGCCGCTCGCGACGTACTTCTCCGGCCCCAAGGTCAAGTGGATCCTCGACAACGTCGAGGGCGCCCGTGAGAAGGCCGAGAACGGCGACCTGCTCTTCGGCAACACCGACACGTGGGTCATCTGGAACCTCACCGGTGGTACGCAGGGCGGCGTCCACGTCACCGACGTCACCAACGCCTCCCGCACGATGCTCATGGACTACCGCAAGCTCGCCTGGGACGAGGGCGTCTGCGCGGACATGACGATCCCGATGTCGATGCTGCCCGAGATCAAGTCCTCCTCCGAGGTGTACGGCTACGGCCGTCCGCAGGGCCTGCTCGTCGGCACCCCCGTCGCCGGTGACCTCGGTGACCAGCAGGCCGCGACGTTCGGCCAGGCCTGCTTCAGCAAGGGCATGGCGAAGAACACCTACGGCACGGGTAACTTCATGCTCATCAACACCGGTGAGGAGCCCGTGGCCAGCGAGAACGGCCTGCTCACCACGCTGTGCTACAAGATCGGCGACAAGAAGGCCGTCTACGCGCTCGAGGGTTCGATCGCCGTCACCGGTTCGCTCGTGCAGTGGCTGCGCGACAACCTCGGCATCATCGCCACCGCCCCCGAGGTCGAGAAGCTCGCCGCGACCGTCGAGGACAACGGTGGCGCCTACTTCGTGCCCGCGTTCTCCGGCCTGTTCGCGCCGTACTGGCGCAGTGACGCCCGCGGTGCGCTCGTCGGCCTCACGCGGTTCGTCAACAAGGGACACATCGCCCGTGCCGCCCTCGAGGCGACGGCGTTCCAGACCCGGGAGGTCATGGACGCGATGGTCGAGGACGCAAAGACGCAGGGCCTCGAGCTCACCGAGCTCAAGGTCGACGGTGGCATGACCGCCAACGACACCCTCATGCAGTTCCAGGCCGACATGCTCGGTGTGCCGGTCGTGCGCCCGAAGGTCGCCGAGACCACGGCGCTCGGTGCCGCGTACGCCGCCGGCATCGCCGTCGGGTTCTGGGAGGGCGAGCAGGACGTCATCGACAACTGGGCCGAGGACAAGCGCTGGGAGCCCCACATGGAGGACGCCGAGCGCGGGCGCCTCCTGCGTCAGTGGAAGAAGGCCGTCACCAAGACCTTCGAGTGGGTGGACGAGGACGTCGACTGACCTCGTCCCGTATCACGCACCATCCTCCGTGCCCGGCCGCCCTCGGTGGCCGGGCACGGTCGTGTCCGGGGGCGGTGCCGGTGGGGCCGGGGTGCCGCCGGGGCCGGGGGTCCGCTCCCGCGAGGTAGCGAATCCACCCCGCACGACGCGGTCGACGCCCCCGCGGGGAGCGCCGTCGATCCCGGTCCTTAAGATCACGTCTCATGGAGCAGACACAGCCCCCCGCGTCCCTGTCGTGGGTCGAGCGGCTCGTCGAGATCGACACGACCAGCCGCGACTCCAACCTGCCGCTCATCGAGGTCGTCGCCGCGTATCTGCGCGACCACGGCATCGATCCGCAGCTCTTCCCCGACGAGTCGGGGAGGAAGGCCAACCTCGTCGCGACGATCCCCGCCGCGGACGGTGCCCGCAGCGGGGGCGTCGTCCTCTCCGGGCACACCGACGTCGTCCCGGTCGACGGGCAGCAGTGGACGAGCGACCCGTTCACCCCGACGATCCGTGACGGCCGCCTCTACGGTCGGGGTGCGTGCGACATGAAGGCGTTCACCGCCGTCGCCCTGCACCTCCTGCCGCGGATGGTCGAGGCCGACCTCCGTGCCCCCCTCCACCTCGCGCTCTCCTACGACGAGGAGGTCGGGTGCCTCGGCGGCGCCCACATCGTCAAGCAGATCGCCGATCTCGGCCTCGCTCCCGAGGTGTGCGTCGTCGGCGAGCCGACCTCGATGCGGGTCGTCACGGCGCACAAGTCGATCAACCTCCTCGAGGTGACGTTCACCGGGATCGCCGCGCACTCCTCGCTCACCCCGCAGGGCGTCAACGCGATCGAGCACGCGGCACGGTTCATCACCGAGGTGCGTGGCATGGCCGACGCCTGGCGCACCGGCGGGCCCTTCGATCCGGCCTACCCGGTGCCGCACACGACGACGAGCGTCAACCTCGTCTCCGGCGGCATCGCGGGGAACACCGTGGCCGACCGGTGTGTCGTCCAGCTGGAGTTCCGGTCGATCGCCGCGGACGACCCGGCCGAGGTCGTCGAGTCGTTGCGATCGGTCGCCGCTCGCCTCGAGGCCGAGATGAAGGCGGAGATCCCGGAGCGCGCCGACGAGGTCTCGGTGCGCCTCGAGGTCCTCGCCCAGGTGCCCGGCCTGGACTCCTCGGCCGACGGACCCGCCACCCGGCTCGCGCTCGCCCTCGGCGCCGCCGAGCCCGAGGGGAAGGTCACCTACGGCACCGAGGCCGGGCAGTTCGCCGAGACCGGGATCGACACGATCGTCTGCGGCCCCGGCGACATCGCCCAGGCCCACGCCGCGGACGAGTACGTCGAGCTCGACCAGATCGTCGCGTGCGAGCAGTTCCTCGGCGCGCTGATCGACCACCTCTCCGCGACGACCGCGGAGGCGGGGCGATGAGCGCCGTCCCGCCGACGCCCTCGGCCCCTCTCGCCCGCCCGGAGGACCCGCGTCGCGGCCGTCGGGCCGTCATCGCCGCCGCCCTCGGCAACGCCCTCGAATGGTTCGACATCATCGTCTACGCCTTCATGGCGCCGGTGATCGCGACGCTGTTCTTCCCCGATCTCGAGGACCCCATCGGCCTCATCGTCACGTTCGGGCTGTTCGGGGTCAGCTACCTCATCCGTCCGCTCGGCGCGATGGCCATCGGTCACTACGGCGACCGGCACGGTCGCAAGGCCGCGCTCACCCTGACGATCGCCCTCATGACGCTCGGTGTCGCCCTCATGGCGTTCGCGCCCACGTACGCGACGATCGGTGTGGCCGCGCCGCTGCTCATCGTCGTCTCGCGACTCGTCCAGGGGTTCTCGGCCGGCGGCGAGTTCGGCTCGGCGACGGCGTTCATGACCGAGCACACCCAACGGCACAAGGCCTACTACGCCTCCTGGCAGGTCGCCACGCAGGGCGCGTCGATGTTCCTCGCGGCCACGGCGGGCTTCCTCCTGCACACCCAGGTGTCCACCGAGACTCTGCACGCGTGGGCGTGGCGGCTGCCGTTCGTCTTCGGGCTGCTCATCGGGCCGGTCGGTCTCTACATCCGGCTGCGCATGGACGACACCCCGGAGTTCACCGACGCCGAGAAGGTCGACTCCCCGCTCGGCGCCACGTTCCGGACCCACATGCCGCTCGTCCTCACCGCGGCCGGCTGCGTCGGCGTCGCGACGATGAGCGTGTACCTCATCACCTACCTGCCGACGTTCGCGCAGAAGAACCTCGGTCTGCCGCCGTGGAGCGGGTATGCGGGCGCCGCCGTCGCCGGGCTCATCGCGCTCGTCGGCTCCCCGTTCGTCGGTCGCCTCGCCGACCGCGTGGGGCAGACGCGGATCATGCTCACGGCCGCGGTGATCGGGATGCTCGTCGCCTGGCCGATGTTCGCGGTGCTCACCACCGCCCCGGCCGTCGGGACGCTCGTCGCGATCGAGGTCGTCCTCGGCACCCTCATGGCCGCGTACTTCGCGCCGCTGCCGTCCCTGCTCGCCGAGCTCTTCCCGGTCGAGGTGCGCACGACCGGCATGTCGCTCGCCTACAACATCGGTGTCACGCTGCTCGGCGGGTTCGCTCCCACGATCCTCGCCTGGCTCGTCACCTACCACCTGCAGGCGCCGAGCTTCTACTACATCGCGGTCGCCCTGCTGTCGATCGGCTGCCTCGTCATCGCCCGGAGGGTGTATTCGGCGCGGTGACCGACCGTGGGGAGGCGTCGCCCCGATCCTCACCGTGCGACCCATGACGAATCGGGTGCGCGACCCGTGACGAGAAGGACCCCACGGCAGCCGGTGCCGTGGGGTCCTTCTCGGTTCGCACTGGACGCGCGCTCCGAGATCCTCAGTCGCCGATCTGGACGACGTCGTCGAGGGAGTCGGGGTCGTCGCCCTCGGTGCGGTCGACGCGTGGGCGCGGCCGCGGCGGGCGGGGCGGGTCGAGGGTCGGACCGGCGTCGGCGGCGTCGCCGATTCCGGCGCCCGGGGCGGTCGCCGCGATCCCGGCGTCGTCGAACAGCGCGTCCCCGGCACCCGTGCGGGATGTCGCCGAACCGGTCCACGCCGTCGTCGCGCTCGCGGGGGCGAGGCCGGCGACGACGCCGGGTGAGGTGGTGCCCGAGCCGTCCCGGCGGCCCATCTGGTTCGGCAGCGCGAGGGGCTTGCCGGTCCGCGTCACCGCACGGACCGGCCCCGGGCCCACGAACGCCGCGAGCAGCGTGTCCTCACCCTTGACGAACCGGTGCGCCCGGACCCCGCCGGTGGCCCGCCCCTTGCCCGGGTACTCCTCGACGGGTGTGGTCTTGACGCTGCCCTTCTGGGTCGCGCCGCCGGCGGCGGCACCGGCGACCGTGACGACGACGACCTTCGCCTCCTGGTCGTAGGCATCGAACGCGACGACCCGCGCGCCGGCCGCGAGCTTGATGCCGGCCACCCCTCCGGCGCCGCGGCCCTGCGGGCGCACGAGGTCGGCCCCGAAGTGAAGCAATTGGGCCTCGGAGGTGACGAACACGAGTTCCTCGGTGCCGGTGGCGAGTTCGCGTGCACCGACGATCGTGTCGCCGTTCTTCAACGCGATGAGGTCGAACTCCTCGCGCCCCGCGGGGTACTCGGGGACGACGCGTTTGACGACGCCCGCGGCGGTGCCGAGGGCGACGCCCGGTCGCCCGGTGGCCTCCTCGTCGAGGCCGAGGATCGTGATCGGCACCTCGTTCTTCGCGAGGTGGACGTACACGCTCGCCGCCGTGCCCCCGGCGAGTGAGGCGGCCCCGTTCGTAGGGGGGATCGTCGGCAGCTCGAGCACGGACACCCGCACGACGCGGCCGTGGGAGGTGAGCAGACCGATCTGTCCACGGGCGGTCGTCGGGACGGCGGCGACGACGTCGTCGTGCGCCGCCCGCGGCGCGTCGGCCGGGAAGGAGGTGCGCTCGGTCGTGCGGGCGAGCAACCCCGTCGACGACAGGAGCGCGAAGCAGGGGTCGTCGCCGATCTCCAGGGGCGCGGCAGCACTGGTCGTCGCGGCCCCGGAGGCCTCGAGCAGCACGGTGCGGCGCGGGGTGCCGAGCTCCGCGGTGACCTCGGCGAGTTCGGTCGAGACGACGCGTCGCAGCACCTCGTCGTCGGCGAGGATCGCGCGCAGGGCCTCGATCCGGCTGCGCAGCTCCTCCGCCTCGCGTTCGAGTTCGAGGCGGGAGAACTTCGTCAGCCGACGCAGCTGGAGGTCGAGGATGTAGGTGGCCTGCGCCTCCGAGAGCTCGAAGACGTCCATGAGTCGCTCGCGCGCGACGGCGGCGTCGTCGGCGGCGCGGATGAGCTGGATGACCTCGTCGATGTCGAGGATCGCGATGAGCAGACCCTCGACGAGGTGGAGGCGGTCGAGGGCGCGTTCGAGGCGGTACTGCGTGCGGCGGCGCACGACGTCGAGACGGAAGGCCACGTAGACCGAGAGGAGCTCCTTGAGCCCCAGGGTGCGCGGCTGCCCCTCGACGAGGGCGACGTTGTTGATGCCGAAGGAGTCCTCCAGCGGGGTGAGCCGGTAGAGCTTCTCGAGGACGGCCTCGGGGTTGAAGCCGTTCTTGATCTCGATGACGAGGTGGAGGCCGTTCTCGCCGTCGGTGAGGTCGACGAGGTCGTGGATGCCCTGGAGCTTCTTCGCGTGGACGAGTTCGGTGATCTTCGTCGTCACCTTCTCGGGGCCGACGAGGTAGGGCAGTTCGGTGACGACGATGCCCTTGCGTCGCGGCGTGACGTTCTCGATCCGGCACGTCGCGCGGGTGCGGAAGCTGCCGCGTCCGGTCGCGTAGGCGTCACGGACGCCGTCGAGGCCGATGATCCGCCCACCGCCGGGGAGGTCGGGGCCGGGGACGTACTTCATGAGGTCGTCGAGGCTCGCGTCCGGGTGGTCGAGCAGGTGCCGGGCCGCGGCGATCACCTCGCCGAGGTTGTGCGGCGCCATGTTCGTCGCCATGCCGACCGCGATGCCGCTCGCCCCGTTGACGAGGAGGTTGGGATAGGCGGCGGGAAGCACGTCGGGCTGCAGGAGCTGATCGTCGTAGTTGGGGACGAAGTCGACGGTGTTCTCGTCGAGGCCGTCGACCATCGGCAGTGCGGCCCTGCTCATCCGGGCCTCGGTGTACCGGGCCGCGGCGGGACCGTCGTCGAGGGAACCGAAGTTGCCGTGTCCGTCGATGAGCGGCAGTCGCATCGTGAACGGCTGCGACAGACGCACGAGCGCGTCGTAGATCGCCGAGTCGCCGTGAGGGTGGTACTTACCCATGACCTCACCGACGATGCGGCTCGACTTCACATGGCCCCGGTCGGGCCGGAGGCCGAGCTCCCGCATCCCGTAGAGGATCCGCCGTTGCACCGGCTTGAGCCCGTCTCTCGCGTCCGGCAACGCCCGGGAGTAGATGACGGAGTAGGCGTACTCGAGGAACGCCCCCTCCATCTCGTCCTGGACGTCGATGTCGACGATGTTCTCCTCGAAGTCCTCATCGAGGAGTGAGGGCTGCTTGCCTCGCGCCACCTACGTTCTCCTTCACCTGCTCGTGCCGACCGCCCATCCTCCCGCATGCGGTCCGGCTCGGCCCACCCGGCACGCCGGGACCCTGCCGGGGTGGGTATGGGCGCACCGGGAGCCGGCGGGGAGACCCACGCCCCTCACGCCTCGCCGCTGCCCGCGGGGGAAGCGCTCTCCACCCGGGTGATGGGCTCGTGGTCGACCGGGAAGTCCACCGAGGCGGCGATGAAGCACGCCGCACCCGCCTCCTCGTGCAGGGCGGGGACGAGGTCGACGTGGGCCGGGTCCGCGACCGTCACTCGTGGCCGCAGCAGGACTCGCGTGAAGTGTCCGCCGATGCCCTCCTGCCTCATCGTGCCGGTGGGGGAGTCCTCGTAGGCGGTGACGACGACCCCGTGCGTCACCGCGACGTGGAGGAACGAGAGCATGTGGCACTCGCTCAGGGCCCCGACCAGCAGCAGTTCGGGGTTCCAGCGGGTGGCGTCGCCGCGGAACGGCCGGTCGGCGGACAACGCCAGCTCTGGACGCCCCTCGCAGCGGGCGCGTACGTCGCGGCCATAGTCGCGGTAGCCGGACGTGCCGCTGCCGCGATTGCCGTCCCAGATGAGGTGCAGGTCATAGGTGTGAGTCGCCACGGCAGCACCGTGCCACACCCCGGCGTCGCGGATGACCTCGTCGCCCGCACGGCGTGGGCTCGTCGGTCAAGGCGTCCTCGAAGAGATGTGGCAATCTCGACGGCGTCGAGAGCGTCCGCACGAGCGGGCGAGTGGGAAACCGCTGGTCACGGGGCTCGGGGTTCCCCGGCATCGAGATCGACTCCGTCGAGATTGCCACATCGACGCCGGACCCCCGCGTCGACGTGGGCCTGCACCGCCGGAAGGGCGGACGAGGTCAGCGCGGCGGCATCCGCAGGGCGCCGTCGAGCCGGATCGCCTCGCCGTTGAGCATCCCGTTGGCGACGATGTGCGAGGCGAGGGCGGCGTATTCCTCGGGGCGGCCCAGACGGCTCGGGTGCGGCACCATGGCGCCGAGGCTCGCCTTGGTCTCCTCGGGAAGGCTCGCCATCATCGGGGTCTCCATCGTGCCGGGGGCGATGGTGACGACACGGATCGCCTTGTCGGCGAGGTCACGGGCGGCCGAGAGGGTGAGACCGACGATCGCGCCCTTGGAGGACGCGTACGCGGCCTGGCCGACCTGGCCGTCCCAGGCGGCGATCGACGCGGTCATGACGATGACGCCGCGGTCGCCGTCGACGGGCTCGTTCTCGGTCATCGCCGCTGCTGCGAGACGGAGGACGTTGAACGTGCCGACGAGGTTGATGTCGATGACCGTGCGGTAGGTCTCGAGCGGCAGCGGGCCCTTGCGGCCCAGGACCCGGCCCGGGGTGGCGACACCCGCACAGCAGACGGCGATGCGCAGCTCACCGAGTTCCTTCGCCACCTCGATCGCGGCGAGCACGGCGTCCTCGTCGCGCACGTCGGTCGGGGCGAACCGGGCGCGCTCGCCGAGGTCCGCCGCGACCTGCGCGCCCTTGCTGCTCTCGAGGTCGAGGAGCACGACGGCGGCACCGTCCGCGTGAAGACGGCGAGCGGTGGCCTCGCCGAGGCCGGAGCCTCCGCCGGTGACGATCGCGACGGTCTGCGGGGTGATCTGCATCGGAACTCCTCAATGGTCATCGGCGTCCCGGGTGACGCCGTCGTCGCGCCCAACCTAACGCCTGACGTCGAGGCGCAGAGCCGCCTCGGGCCCACTCGTTCGTGCGTACCTCGAGAGACCGGCCCACCCCACCGGGACGGGGTTCGAGGCCGTGCCCGGAACGCCCGTCTCGGGTCGCCCCGGCCCGGCGCCTCTCGGCGGATCATGTCCCTTGCCGGGACCCGCGCGGACCCGGACGACCGACCATGCGGAAGGATGGAGGACGTGTCCACGATCGTGTTCTTCCATGCCCATCCCGATGACGAGGCGTCCCAGACCTCGGGGACGATGACGCTGGCCTCCCGCCGAGGGCATCGCGTCGTCTGCGTGTATGCGACGAACGGCGATCACGGGGAGGTGCCCGACGACCTCGCCGCCGACGAGACGTTGATCGACCGCCGCCGCCGCGAGGCCGCGGCCTCGGCGCGGGTCACGGGGACGGCGCGGATCGCGTGGCTCGACTACGCCGACTCCGGCATGACCGGGTGGGAGGAGAACGAGGGGGAGGATTCCTTCCACGTCGCCGACACCGGCGAGGCGGCGGCCCGACTGGCGGCCATCCTCGACGAGGAGGGCGCCGACGTCCTCGTCACCTACGACTGGCACGGGGGCTACGGCCACCCCGACCATGTCAAGGCCCACCACGTCGCCCACGCGGCGGCCGACCTCGCCGCCTCGCGGCCGCGGTTGGTGGAGTCGACGCTCAACCGGGATCACCTTCGCGCGGTCTTCGCGGCCGCCGAGGCCCTCGCGCCCGAGGACGCTCCGGAGGCTCCCACGACCGACCCGGAGGCATCCGTCACCCACCGGGACGTCTCCACCACCGACCCGGAGGGTCCCGCGGCCGACCCCGAGACGCCCGGATCTGCACACCGCCAGACCGTCGCCGACGCCGGCGGGATCGCGACCGCCGCCCGTCGGATGGACGTCGACGGCCCGGCCGACGACGGCAACCCCGTCGGGACGCCGGAGTCCGAGATCCACTGGGCCGTCGCACTCGGAGACGCGGTCGAGGCCAAGCGGGCCGCCCTCGCCTGTCACGCGAGTCAGGTCACCGACATCGGGATGTTCCTGTCGATCCCGCCCGAGCACTTCGCCGTCGTCTTCGGGCACGAGTACTTCATCGAGCCCGGCCTCGCCCCCGGCCTCCGATACGCCTGGCCCTTCGACCCCACCCCCTGACCCACATCGACGGATCCGACCGGATGACGTCATCGAACGGGTGGGGTCCGGTGGGAGGGGGCTCGGTGGAGGTGGGTGTGGCGGGGTGGGATGGAGCGGCGACGACGGGGCGGCTGCGCGGATGATCCACGCAGCCGCCCCGTCGTCGAGAACCTCGGAGGCCGACCTGCTCAGAGCAGGTCGATGAGGTTGGGGTGGACGATCCCCATGACCGCCTCCTTGCCCGCGACGGCACTGCTCGCGTTGAGGGCGTAGGCCGCCATCTGCTGACACGTCGCGTAGTCGTGCAGTCGAAGGGCGGCGCGCACTGCGGGAACGCGCCCCGGTGCCATCGACAACGACGACACCCCGAGCCCGACGAGCACGAGCGCGAGCAGCGGGTCGCCGCCCGCCTCACCGCAGACACCGACGGGCTTGCCGGTGGCCCGGCCCCCGTCACACGTGGCGCGGATGAGCTGCAGGACCGCGGGCTGCCAGGGGTCGAGCAGGGGAGCGAGCTCGCCCTGCATGCGATCCGCGGCCATCGTGTACTGCGAGAGGTCGTTCGTGCCGATGCTGACGAAGTCGACGATCGAGAGGATCTGTTCGGCCCGCAGCGCCGCCGCCGGGATCTCGACCATGACCCCGACCTTGGGGAGTCCGGCCGCACGGACCTTCTCCGCGAAGTACGTCGTCTCGTCCAGGGTCGCGACCATCGGCGCCATGACCCGCACGTCGCCACCGGTCTTGGCGTAGGCGGCGGCGAGGGCCTCGATCTGGGTGTCGAGGAGGTCCTCGCGGATCATGCCCAGACGCAGACCGCGGCGGCCGAGGGCCGGGTTCTCCTCCTCGCCGAGGTCGGCGAAGGAGAGCGGCTTGTCCGCGCCCGCGTCGAGGGTGCGCACGACGACGCGACGGTCACCGAACGCCTCGAGCACCGTGGTGTAGGTCGCGGTCTGCTCCTCGAGGCTCGGAGCCTGGTCGCGTTCGAGGAAGAGGAACTCGGTGCGGAACAGGCCGGAGCCTTCGAGGTCCTTGGCCGCGGCGCTGACGGCGTCGTCGGCGGTGCCGATGTTCGCGAGCAGGGCGATCTTCTTGCCGTCACGGGTCGCGCCCTCGCCGCTGCTGCCCGCGAGGGCCTCGGCACGGCGACGGCTGCGCTCGGAGAGCTGCGCCTTCTCCTTCTCGGTGGGGGAGACGATGACCTCGCCCACGCCGCCGTCGAGAGCGACGTCGGTGCCGGCGTCGATGAGCATCGCGCCCTTGACCTGGACGACGGCCGGGATCCCGAGCTGGGCGGCGAGGATCGCCGTGTGGCTCGTGGGCCCGCCGGCGGAGGTGATGATCCCGCGCACCGTGTCGGTGGTGAGGGTCGCCGTCTCCGCCGGAGCGAGGTCGTACGCGATGAGCACCGACGGCTCGGTGAGCTCGGGCACGCCGGGTTCGGGCTCACCCCGCAGACGGCAGATCGTGCGGTCGCCGACGTCCCGCAGGTCGGTGACGCGCTCGGCCATGTACCCGCCGAGGGAGGCGAACATCACGCAGTACTCCTCGACGGCCTTGTGGACCGACTGCGTGATGCCGAGCCCGGTGGCGAGCTGGGTGTCGATGCCGGAGGCCAGGCCCGGGTCGCGGGCCATCATCGCCGTCGCCTCAAGGATCGGGCGGGCGTGGTCGTCGGCGTGGGAGGCGCGCGCGGTGAGGCCGGTGGCGACCTCCTCCATCGCGGTGCGGACCCGCGCCTTGGCCTCCTCGACGTCGGTCGTCGGCGGCTCGGAGGTGTCGGGACCCGGTGCGGGACGCACCTGGACTGCGGGACCGGAGGCCGTCCCCGCGGAGACGCCGATGCCGTGCAGGACCTCGTGGCCGGGCATGCCGGCGGGAGCGTCACCCGATGGCTGGACAGTGCCCGACGGCTGGACAGTGCCCGACGGCTGGACAGTGGACGGGCCGGTCACGCCGTCACTCCGCGTCGAGGTCGCGGGAGAGCAGGGCGACGAGCTTGTCGAGCGCCGCGTCGGCGCCCTCGCCGTTCGCCTCGAGGGTGACGGTCTCGCCGTGCTTGGCGCCGAGGGCCATGACGGCGAGGATGCTGCGGGCGTCGACCGGGTCGGCGCCCTCCTTGGCGATGGTGACGGGCAGACCGGTCGCGGTCGCCTCCTGGACGAACAGCGCCGCGGGGCGGGCGTGCAGACCGACGGAGGAGGCGATGCTGACCTGACGGGATGCCATGGGATTCTCCTTGTGAGGGTTGTTCTTGCGGGGGATCAGACCGTCGCCGGGCGCGACGAGGACTTGAGGAGCAGGACGACGGCCGCCATGAGCGCGGCGCCGATGACGACGGCGAGCAGGAACATCAGCGGGTGGCCCATGAGAGGCACGACCCAGATGCCGCCGTGCGGGGCCCGCAGGGTCGAGCCGAACGCCATGACGAGCGCACCGGTGACTCCGGAGCCGACGAGGGAGGCGGCGATGACCCGCACGGGGTCGGCCGCGGCGAAGGGGATCGCGCCCTCGGAGATGAACGAGGCGCCGAGAAGCCAGGCCGCGCGGCCGTTCTCGCGTTCGGCCGGGCTGAAGACCTTCGGCCGGATCGCCGTGGCCGCGGCCATGGCGAGCGGTGCCACCATGCCCGCGGCCATCACGCACGCCATGATGCGCAGCGGCATGTCTCCGGCGGCGGCGAGGCCCGCGGTGGCGAAGGTGTAGGCGGTCTTGTTGACCGGCCCGCCGAGGTCGAAACCCATCATGAGCCCGAGGATCGCGCCGAGCAGGACGGCGTTGGCTCCGGACATCCCGTTGAGGGCGTCGTTCATCCACGTCATGAGGGCGGCGATGGGGCGGCCCAGCAGCAGGATCATGAGCCCGCCGGTGATGAGCGTCGAGAGCAGCGGGATGACGACGACCGGCATGACGCCGCGCACCCCCTTGTGGACCTTCCACCCCGCGATCCACCGCGCGACGAACCCGGCGATGAAGCCGGTGGCGATACCGCCGAGGAAGCCCGCGCCGATCGTCGAGGCGATCATGCCGCCGACGATGCCGGGGACGAGCCCGGGGCGGTCGGCGATGCCGTAGGCGATGTACCCCGACAGGATCGGGACGAGGAAGCCGAACGAGGTGGAACCGATGAGGAAGAGCAGCGCGGCCCACTGCATCCCGTCGGTCGGGTCGAAGTTCGCGACGATGTTCGTCGTGCCGTCCTCGTGGACGAGGGAGTAGTTGTTCGCCACGTCGATGGCGCCGGTCTCACCGCCGACCACCTGGGCGAGCATGAAACCGAGCGCGATGAGGATTCCACCCGCGGCGACGAACGGGATCATGTACGACACCCCGGTCATCAACCATTGCCGCACCTTGGTGCCGGTGCCGACCGTCGCCGGGCGCTCCGAGGAGCGCGGGGGCGTCGCCCGCGCGGCCGTCGCGCCGGGGGTGGGCGTCGTGGCGGTGCTCGACCCGGCGCCCGCACCCTCGAGCTCGGAGCCGCGGCCGCGCTCGCCGTCGGCTCCCTCGGCGCCCGCCCGAGCGGACCGCACGAGGGCGACGGCTTCGGCGATGAGTTCGGGGGCGCGGGCGATGCCCTGTTTGACGTCGACGTCGACGGTGGGTTTTCCGGCGAAGCGGTCCTTGTCCTTGACCTCGAGGCCGTGGGCGAGGATGACGGCGTCGGCGGCGTCGATGGTGGCCTGGTCCAGGGGGGTGGAGCCGGCCGATCCCTGGGTCTCGACGATCATCTCGTGGCCGGCGTCGCGGGCGGCCTGCTCGAGTGCCTCGGCGGCCATGTACGTGTGCGCGATGCCCGTGGGGCAGGACGTCACGCCGACGAACGACAGGGGTCCGACATCGGTCGTGTCCGAGTCGCCCGGGGCGCCGGTCGCGTCGGTCGCGGCGGCCTCGGCGAGGGCGACGGCTTCGGTGATGAGTTCGGGGGCGCGGGCGATGCCCTGTTTGACGTCGACGTCGACGGTGGGTTTTCCGGCGAAGCGGTCCTTGTCCTTGACCTCGAGGCCGTGGGCGAGGATGACGGCGTCGGCGGCGTCGATGGTGGCCTGGTCCAGGGGGGTGGAGCCGGCCGATCCCTGGGTCTCGACGATCATCTCGTGGCCGGCGTCGCGGGCGGCCTGCTCGAGTGCCTCGGCGGCCATGTACGTGTGCGCGATGCCCGTGGGGCAGGACGTTACGCCGACGAGATTCATGCGTTGACCACCTCCTCCTGGACCACTCGGACCACGGTGGCGGCGTCGGGGGCCTCACGGAGGGCGTCCTTGAACTCGCGGCGCATGAGCTTTCGCGCGAGCTTCGCGAGGATCGCGAGGTGGTCCTCGTCGCTGCCCTCGGGGACGGCGATGAGGAAGATCAGGTGCGCGGGGCCGTCCTCGGCACCCCAGTCGATGCCCTGCTCGGAGCGTCCGAACGCGAGGGAGGGTTCGGTGACGTGCACGCTGCGGCAGTGGGGGATGCCGATGCCGCCGGGAAGACCCGTCGCCATCTGCTGCTCACGGACCTCCACGTCGGCGAGGAATCCGTCGAGGTCCGTGACGCGGCCCGTGTCGACGAGGGTGCCCGCGAGGGCGCGGGTGGCGGCGTTCCGGTCCCCCTCCAGGGTGAGGAGCACCTGGGCGTCGGTGATGAGGGTGGCGGACATGCGAACTCCTTGTTCTGGGTGGAGGGATCAGTCAATCAGTGGAGCCGGGCGCTCGGGGTCGGTGTCGACACGAACTTCGATCGACGCGACGTGGGCCGGGGAGGGCACCTCGGTGCCGGGGAGGCCGACCGCGGCCGACCCGAACGCGACGGCCTGGACGAGCGCCTGCTGCGGCGACGCCCCCCGGTCGAGCGCGAGGAGGTAGCCCCCCAACGTGCAGTCCCCCGCCCCCACGGTCGAGAGGGGTCTGTCGACGGAGGCCGCGGCGAGCAGGACGGTGTCGGCGGAGACGAGCAGGGCGCCGTCGCGCCCGAGGGAGACGAGCACCTGCGCGATTCCCCCGGCGATGAGGTCGCGGGCGGCGTCGACGACCTCGCCGACGGTGCGAAGGTCCGCGCCCACGAGCTCCCCGAGTTCCGCGCGGTTGGGCTTGATCAGGTCGGGTCCGGCGGGGATCGCCGGGGGCAACGGGGCCCCGGAGGTGTCGATCGCCACCCGGGCGCCGACCTCGTGGCCGAGGCGGACGAGGTCGGCGTAGAAGTCACCGGCGACGCCACCGGGGAGGCTGCCGCACCCGACGATCCAGGCCCCCGGCGAGGCCTTGACCACCTCGCGCACGGTGTCGAGGAACGTCGTGACCTCGGTGGTCGTGAGGTTCGGACCCGGCTCGTTGATCTTGGTCGTCGTGCCGTCGGGTTCGACGACCGCGATGTTCGCGCGGATGGACTGGGCGATCGGGACGGCCTCGACGACGACGCCCGTGCCGTCGAGCAGCTGGGTCATCATGCGCCCGTGCACACCACCGACGGGAAGCACGGCGACCGTGGCCCCGCCGTTCGCGACGACCGCCCGGGAGACGTTGATGCCCTTGCCGCCGGGGTCGAGCCGGGTGGCGGTGGCGCGGTTGACCTCGCCCTCGAGCAGTCGGTCGACGGCGATCGTGCGGTCGACGCTGGGGTTGGGGGTGACGGTGACGATCATGCGAGCAGGACCTCCGGTCCGTGTGAGGCGAGATCGGCCGCGGTCTCCTCGTCGAGCCCGGTGTCCGTGACGATCGTGTCGACGGCCCCGAGGTCGCAGAACCGGTGGAAGTGGTTGGTGCCGATCTTGGAGTGGTCGCTCACGACGACGACCCGTGCGGTGGCCGCGATCATCGCCCGCTTGGTGAGGGCCTCGGATTCCTCGGGCGTCGTGAGACCCCGCGCGATCGAGATGCCGTTCGTGCCGATGAACGCCACGTCGATGTGGACGCCGGAGAGGGCGTCCACCGCCCACGGGCCCACGGCGGCGAGGGTGCGGGGCCGGACCCGCCCGCCCAGGAGGTGCAGGTCGATGTCGGTGCGACGGGCGAGGACCCCGGCGACGGTGACGGAGTTCGTGACGACCGTGAGCTCACGCCCGTGGGGGAGCAGCTCGGCGACCGCGGCGGTCGTCGTGCCGGCGTCGAGCAGGATCGCTCCGTGCTCGGGCACGAGACGGGCGGCGGCCTCGGCGATGCGCTGCTTCTCGCCCTGGTGGTGGCGGCTCCGGCTCTCGATCGTGGGCTCGAAACCGAAGCGTTCGATCGCGATCGCGCCACCGTGCACACGGCGGACGAGGCCGTGGCGCTCGAGGACGGTGAGGTCACGGCGGATCGTCTCGGGGGTCACGTCGAGGGTCTCGGCGAGGTCGGAGACGTCGACCCGGGAGGTGCGGCGCGCGAGATCCACGATGAACGTGTGCCGCTCGTGCTGATGCATCTGCGCGGTTCCTCCTGTCCGGTGGTGTGTCCGACGATAGTGGGGTCGTGCCCGTTTGGGCAGGCTTGCGCAACTTTGGGTGTCGATGCCCGCCGACACCGCCCGGCCACGTGTCGGTCCGGGCGTGTCGTCGGGTCGTCGTGTCGTCGTGTCGACGGGTCGGTGCCGTCGGGTCGGTGCCGTGGCAGGTGCGGACCTGCGATCGTGGCTCGCGATGTGACGTGGTCGCCGCCGGGGAGTGCTGTTCGGGCAGACCGGTCGGTAGGTGTGCGTGGGATGATGAGCACATGGCCGACGACGACGTGACCACGCCCGACACGCCCGCCGCACCTCGACCCGCCGCGTCCCCGCACCACCACGGCGACGCCCCCAAGGAGGCCCCCGTCGGCGGCCCCGCAGGGTCGCCGGTCGTGCCGCCGGCCGACGCGGCCACGGCCCCCGCCCCCACGGGGGCGAATCGGCCCGACGACTACCCCGCGGAGTGGGAGGCCGACGTCGTCCTGCGCGACGGCAGCGTCGCGCACGTCCGCCCCATCGTCCCGGCCGACGCCGAGGGCATCCGGGCCTTCCACGCGCAGCAGTCGGCGGAGTCCATCTACCTGCGGTTCTTCGCGCCGATCAAGGAGATCTCCGAGCGCGACATGCACCGGTTCACCCACGTGGACTACGACACGCGGGCCGCGATCGTCGCGACCATCCGCGACGTCGTCATCGGCATCGCGCGCTACGACTGCCTCAGCGACCCGAGCATCGCCGAGGTCGCGTTCAACATCTCCGACCACTACCAGGGCCGTGGCGTGGGCTCGGTGCTCCTCGAGCACCTCGCCGCGGTCGCGCAGGAGCGCGGTGTCCGCCGCTTCGTCGCCGACGTGCTGCCGCAGAACCGCCGCATGATGAACGTCTTCATCGACGCCGGCTACGAGGTGTCGCACCACTTCGACGACGGCGTCATCGCCGTGGAGTTCACGATCGAGCCCACGGAGAAGAGCAAGGCCGTGCAGCTCGCCCGCGAGCACCGTGCCGAGGCGCAGAGCATGACCCGGGTCCTCAGCCCCCGGTCGCTCGCGGTCGTCGGGGCGAGCCGCCGCCCCGACGCCGTCGGCTCGCTCGCGCTGGACTGCATCCTCGACGGGGGGTTCTCCGGGGCGGTCCATCTCGTCAACAGCGAGACCGACTCCGTGCGCGGCCTGCACGCCTACTCCAAGGTGAGCGACATCGAGGGCGGCGTCGACATGGCCGTCGTCTGCGTCCCCGCCGAGCGGGTCCTCGACGTCGTCGACGACTGCGCGACGGCCGGGGTCACCACCCTGCTCGTCATCTCCTCCGGATTCGCGGAGTCCGGCCGCCCCGAGGGGGCGGAGCGGCAGGCCGAACTGTTGCGCCGCGCCCGTGACTACGGCATGCGTGTCCTCGGCCCCAATGCGTTCGGGCTCGTCAACAACGACCCCGCGGTCCGCCTCGCGGCGACGATCGCCAGGCACGTCCCCGAGCCGGGCTCGCTCGGCCTCTTCACCCAGAGCGGCGGCATCGGCGTCGGCCTGCTCGCCTCCGTCGCCCGGCGACGGCTCGGGGTGTCGGTGTTCGCCTCGGCCGGCAACCGCATCGACGTCTCCGGCAACGACCTCCTCCAGTACTTCATCGACGACGACGACACCCGCACCGTCGGGATGTTCATCGAGTCGGTCGGCAACCCGCGCAAGTTCTCGCGCATCGCGCGGCAGCTCTCGATGAGCAAGCCCGTCGTCGCGGTCACGACCGGCACGATCGGCGCCGTGCCCCCGGGGCACCGCACCCGCGCCTCCCTCGTCGGCGCCGCCGCGTTCGACTCGCTGCTGGACCAGGCGGGGATCATCGGCACGAGCAGCATCCACGAACTCGTCGACATCGCCGAGCTCCTCGAACACCAGCCCCTCCCCGCGGGCCCGCGCATCGCCGTCATCGGCACCTCACGCGGTCTCAACTCGATCGTCGTCGACACCGCCGAGCGGGCGGGGCTCACGGTCACCCACGGTCCGGTGTCCCTGGCCACCGGCTGCGACGCGACGACGGTGGCCGCGGCGACGGAGGCGGCCTTCGCCGACGCCGAGGTCGACAGCGTCATCGTGTGCGTGACGCCGCCCATGGGCTCCTCCGACGAGGAGGTCGCCGCCGCCATCGCCCACATCGCGTGGCTGTACGGAAAGCCGTGTCTCACGACGTTCCTCGGGTTGCGCGACGTCACCGACGTCATGCATCGCGCCGGGCGTCCCCGCAGCAACGGCGGGCGGTACATCGTGCCGGTGTACAAGACCCCCCTCGACGGCATCGCGGCCCTCGCCGCCATCACCCGGTATGCGCAGTGGCGACAGAGCGACCACGGCGAGATCATCACCCCCGACGGCATCAACGAGGGAGCCGCGCGACGGCTGGTCGACCGGGTCCTCGCCGAGGCCCCCGAGGGGCGCCCCCTCACCCCGGAGGAGGCGACGACGCTGCTCGCCACCTACGGCCTGAAGGTGTGGCCGATGGTGCCGGTGAGCGACGCCGAGGAGGCCGTGGACGCCGCGCAGCGCTTCGGCGGGCCGGTGGTCGTCCGCACGATGCTCCCGGCCATCCGCACCCTGCCCGGCAGCGTCCGTGGTGCGCTCACCGACGACGCCTCCGTCGTCGCGGCGTTCGACACCCTGAGCGAACAGCTCGCCCACGCCGACGACCCCATGCTCGTCGTCCAGGAGATGGCGCCGGTCGGCCTGGCGACCCTCATCCGGTCGGTCGAGGACCCCCTCTTCGGACCCGTCGTGTCGTTCGGGATCGCGGGCGCGAGCTCCGACCTCCTGCACGACGTCTCCCACCGCATCCCGCCGCTCACCGACGTCGACGCCCGCGGTCTGCTCAGCGACATCGCCTCCGCACCCGTCCTCACCGGATACCGCGGCGCGCCGGCCGTCGACAACGACGCGCTCGTCGACATCCTCGCCCGCGTCGCCACCCTCGCCGACGACGTCCCCGAGATCGCCCACCTCGAGCTCAACCCCGTCAACGCCCACCCGGCGGGGGCCGACATCCTCGGCGCGGCCATCGTCGTCGCGCCGGCCGACACCCGCACCGACCCCGGACGCAGGGCGTTGACGTGAGTCCGCGCAGATCAGGAGACACTGAGGGAATGAACGTCCCGTCCCGCGCCTCCGGCGGACTGCCGCCCGCCCTCATCCGTGACATCGAACGTGCGGGGTACTACCCCGGCCTCGTGCGCGACGTCGTCTCGACCGCGCTCGCTGGCGACGACGTCGTCTCCCACCTCGTCCATCAGGAGACGACGTTCGACCACGACTCGGTGCGCCGGCACGTCACCGTGCTCGTCCTCACCGCCACGCGGCTCGTCGTCGCCCACGCCGACGACCACACGGAGGAGGGCGCGCCCGTCGGCACCGCCACGGCCACGACCGAGAGCGTCCCGCTGTCGGGGGTACGGGGCGTCATGCTCACCCACGTCGTCGCCGACCCGGCGTCCTACCGGCCGGGCATCCTCGGGCACGAGATCACCGTGACGATCGGCTGGGGTTCGGTGACGCGCGTCGACCTCCTGCCGGCGACCTGCGGCGACCCCGCGTGCGACGCCGACCACGGCTACGAGGGCACCCTCACCGCCGACGACATCAGCATCCGGGTCAGCGCCGTCGCCGACGGCGACTCGGCGCTCTCCCAGGCCGTCGCGTTCGCCTCGGCCCTGCAGGCTGCGACGGCACGGTGAGCGACCGCGTCTCCGGGGAGTGCCGCGGACCGTCGACGCCGTCCACCCGCCCGACGCCGTCCACCCGCCCGACGCCGTGGATGCGCGGCGGAGGGACGTCGTGACGACCCCGGCGGATCTGCTCTCCCCGGCGCCCGCCTACGACGGTGGCGGACTCGCCGACGTCCTGCCGTCGGTCTGCGCGGCGCTCGGAGTCCCCGACGTCGTCGGACGCCTCGCGGTCCCCGAGTGTGCGCGGGCGGTCGTCGTGCTCGTCGACGGGCTCGGCGACGCGCTGCTGCGACGTCGCGGTGGGCACGCGCCGTTCCTGCGCTCCCTGCTGCCGACGGGGCGGACGCTGTTGTCGGGGTTCCCCTCGACCACCGCCACGAGCATGGGGACGTTCGGCACCGGGCTGCCTCCGGGCGCGCACGGGATGCTCGGCTACACCGTTCTCGTCCCCGGCGCCGATCGGCTGTTCAACGAGCTGAGCTGGGAGGACGGCCCCGACCCCTACCTGTGGCAGCCGCGCCCGACGCTGTTCGCCGAGGCCGACCGGGTGGGGATCCCCGTCACGCGTGTCGGGCCGGGGTTCTTCGACGGTTCGGGGCTCACCAACGCCGCCCTGCGCGGCGGAGCGTTCACCGCCGCCCATTCGCTGCCCGACCGGGTCGACGCGACCCTCGCCGCGCTGCGCGGCGCCCCTCGTGGCCTCGTCTACCTGTACTGGGGCGACGTGGACAAGATCGGGCACGTGCGCGGCCCGGACAGCTGGGAGTGGGGCGCCGAGTTGGAGGCCGTCGACGGCGAACTCCGGCGGCTCGCGGCCTCCGTCCCGAGCGACACGGCGATCGTCGTCACCGCCGACCACGGCATGGTCACGTGCCCGCTGGAGAACCGGATCGATCTCGCCGAGGACGCCGAACTCGCCGCAGGCGTGCGTCACGCCGGTGGCGAGCCCCGCGCGCTGCAGCTCTACTGCGAACCCGGTGCGGCGGCCGACGTGCTCGCCACGTGGTCGGAGAGATTGGAGGGCCGGGCCTGGGTCATCGGCCGTGAGCGGGCAGAGGAGTTGTTCGGGGGCGTCGAGGACGACATGAGCGACCGGGTCGGCGACGTCGTGGCCGTCATGCGGGGCGAGGAGGCGATCGTCGACTCCCGGACCCAGCGTCAGGAACTGCGCAGCCTGCTCGGGCTCCACGGGTCCCTCACGCCCGACGAGCTGACGATCCCGTTCCTCCTCGTCCCACCGCGAGGACGCTGACTCGCGCGAGGGCCGTCCGCGCGACGCCCCTCACTCCTCGCCGGGCTTGGCCCCGAACATGATGTCGTCCCACGCCGGGACGCTCGCACGGCCACGGCGGCGGGGCTTCGACGACTGCCCCGGGGACCCCGACTCCGCCGCCGGGGTCGTGTCCCCGGCACGGGCGCGGCCCGCCAGGTCACGGGGCGTGGGAGTGGCGTCGGGCGCGGGGGCACCCGGGTCGGGGCGGGCGGCCTCCGACGAGGCGGTCGGTGCGGCCGAGGTGGGGGCGCCGGGGTCCGGGACGGGGGCCGTGACCGCCGGCGCCGTCGGCTTGGGGCCCGAGGTCGACGGGGTCGGCTTGGGGCCCGAGGTCGTCGGGGTCGACGAGGTGCTCTCCGCGTTCGCCGACGTCGGGCCGTCACTGTCGGTGCCGGTGGTGTCGGCGGTGCGGTCGGTCGCGTCGTGGCGTCTCGCGTCGCCCGGGGCCGTCGTCTTCTTGGTCCGGCGACGGGTGCGACGAGAGCCGGTCGTCGACCGGGGCGAGTCGGCCGTGGGCGTCGGCGAGGCGGTGTCGGTCGGCCCCGTGGCGGTCGCGGAGACGTCGGGGTCGTGGGTCGGTGGGGTGTCGGCGACCTCGGGGTCACCCGCGGTGCCCTCGACGGCTCGCAGCGTCGGTGCGGGCGGCGTGTCCTCGAACGGCAGGTGGGGCTCGTCGTGGGCCGCGGCCGGCGCGGGTTCCTCGCCGTCCGCCGCCGGCGACCCGTCCACGGGCTCGGGCACGACGGACTCGGGCACGGGCTCGGCTCCGACCGGCGACGCCGGGGCGGTGGCGCCGGGCACGACCGTCGAATCGGCATCTCCCGCGTCCCCGGCCCGCGTCGCATCGGGTCCGGCGGCGTCACGATCGTCGCGGACACCCTCCCCGGCGGTGAGCGGCTCGCGGGGGGTCGGCGTGGTCGCCGCCTCGGCCTCCGCCTCGAGCGCCGCGGCCGACGCGGTGAGCGCCGAGAGGCCGGACCCCTCCTCGGAAGCCGGGGCATCGTCCTCGGGGGATTCCGAGCCCCGCGTGGAGCCCGACTGCGCGGTCGTGCCGTCGTCCGTCGTCGGGTCGTCGTCCGGCGTCGGGTCGTCCCCCGTCGTCTCGTGCGCCGTCGACGGCACGTCGCCGAGCTCGGCGCTCGCGTCGAGCCCGGCCTCCTGCCGTGCGTCGGTATCGGTGTCGGTGCTCTCGTCGGGGGTCTGGGGCACCTCGGCGAGCTCGGCCCGAGCGTCCTCGACGGCGTCGGCGATCTCCGCCGGGGCCGAGGCCTCGGCAGGCTGCGGGACGGGGAAGGCGGCGGTGTCGTCCTCGGCCACGAGGACCGGTTCCTCGTGGGTCGCGGTCACGGGTGCCGAGGACGCACGACGCCCTCCACGGCGCCGGGCCCGCGAGGTGGAGCGCAGGGTGGCCATGAGGTCGGAGTCGTCGTCGACGTGCGGGCGCTCCCCGCGGTGGGCGACCGGCTCGGAGGAACGGGCCGCGTACGCGGCGAAGTCGGCGCCGCGACCGGTGTCACCGCTCTCATGCGCCCCGTCGTGGGACTGAGAGGGCTGGCCGGAGTACTCGGGGTAGAACGTCTCGACGGGCTCGGGCTCCGGATCGTCGTCGGTGAGGAGACGGGCCTCGTGGTCGAGCGGCCGGATCGACATCGAGGACTTCTCGAAGGTCCACGACGCGCGCCGCCGTCGCTCCTCGTGCGTGTAGTCGAGTTCGACGACCCAGCGGCCGTCGTCGTCGCGCCAGGCGTCCCAGTCGACGTCGTCGATCGACACGCCGTGGGCCCCGAGGCGCCGCGTGACCCGGTCGAGCAGCGTGGGTGAGCCGGAGGCGGGTCCACGAGGACGCAGGCGTGAGGCGATCGCGAGACGGGCGACGTGCTCACGCTCGGCGAGGATCGGTCCTTCGTACCGACGGACCTTCTCGATGCTCCACCCGGCTCGCTCGGCGGCCTCCTGGGCGTCGGCACCCCCGCGGATGAGCGCCTGGACCTCGACGGGACTCATGGGACGGCCGTCGGTGTGACCGGGGATGACGTGCTGGGTGTCACGGCGGAGCGCCGCCCTCAGGGCGGCGTCGACGGGCAGGGCGTACTCGGTGGCCCCGTCCCCGAGGACGAGGTGGGTTCCGTCGTCGCTGACGCCGAGGAGGCGCAGTGCGTGCATCGAGTCTTCTCCCATCGCGCGGACCACCGCCTCGCATCGCACCCGGCCGGGGCGCCCCGGGGTCGGGGTGGGCGCGGGCGGTCGACAGTCGTGGCCACGATAGCGTGAGCAGGCACGGCCGCTGCGCGACGTGCCCGATCCGATGGCCGCCGGCTCGAACGGATCGTTCCCCGAGCGGACTCGCGTGTCGGCTCGGGCGGGCCCGGTGGGATCGGTCGCGCGGTCGCCCCGTCCCCTCGAGGAGGAACCTGGTGAACGCCCTGGCGCCCTACGACGCCGTCCTACTGCTCTCGTTCGGCGGCCCGGAGGCCCCCGAGGAGGTGATGCCCTTCCTGCGCCACGTCACCGGCGGGCGGGGGATCCCCGACGAACGCCTCGCCGAGGTGGCCCACCACTACGAGATCCGTGGCGGCGTCAGCCCCATCAACGGTGAGAACCGGCGGCTCGTCGAGGCCCTCGAGGGTGAGTTGAGGTCCCGGGGGGAGTCCGTGCCGATCCTCTGGGGCAACCGTCACGCGGCGCCGTTCACGACCGAGGCGCTGCAGGAGGCCCGCGAGCGGGGACTGTCGCGGCTCGTGGCCCTCGTCACGAGCGCCTACCCCTCCTACTCCGGGTGTCGCCAGTACCGGGAGGAACTCGCCTCCTCCGTCGTCGACCTGGGTCTCGAGCTCGTGCCCGAGGGCGGCGCCGACGACGGCGCGACGGGCGACGGGCCCGCGACGCTCATGATCGACAAGGTGCGCCCCTACGCCGACCACCCCGGGTTCGTCGAGGCGGCGGCCACACGCACGGTCGACGCGGTGCGCGAGTTCCTCGCCACGCACGAGGTCGCGCGTCCCCACCTGGCGTTCGTCACGCACTCGATCCCCGTGTCGATGGCCGAGGCCTCGGGTCCCGACGGTGGGGAGTACGTGGCCCGGCACGAGGAGATCGTCGATCTCGTCACGGCGCGTGTGCGGGAGTCCCTCGCGGGGACCCCCGGCATCGACGCCCTCGGGATGAGTCTCGTCTACTGCTCCCGTTCCGGCCCGCCGCACCAGCCGTGGCTCGAGCCGGACATCGGCGACCACCTGCGCGACCTCGCCGAGGACGGCGTCGACGGTGTCGTCGTCAGCCCGATCGGGTTCGTCGCCGACCACATGGAGGTCGTCCACGACCTCGACACCGAGGCGGCCGAGGTGGCCGAGACGCTCGGCCTCGCGTTCGTGCGGGTCCCCACCGTGCGCTGCGACCCGGCGTTCGTCCGCGGTCTCGTCGACCTCCTCGAGGAGCGCGCCGCGGAGGCGCGGGGCGAGGACGTGACCCCGGCGACCGTCTCGGCACGCGGCCCGCTGCCCTCCCGGTGCCGGCCCGGGTGCTGCCCGGATCCGCGCCCGGTCGGCGCGCGCCCGGCCCTCTGCGGTCTCGACAGTCCCGGGGTGACGCCGATCGCGACGGCGGAGGCGACCCGATGACCGCCGCGACCGACCGGGGTCTGCCGTCCGCGGAGGAGCTGCGCGCGCTCGAGGAGCTGGCGATCGACGTCGCCGCCGAGGCGGCCCGGTTCGTCGTCGAGCGGCGCGCCGCCGAACTCCAGGTCACGACGAAGTCCTCCGACGTCGACATCGTCACGGTGATGGACTCGCGCAGCCAGGAACTCATCGCCGCGCGGCTGCGGGCGGCCCGGCCCCGGGACGCGTTCTTCGGGGAGGAGGAGGCGGCCGACGGACGGACCGACCAGGCTCCGCCGGGCACCACGGAGCCCGCGGGCAGCGGACTGACCTGGGTCGTCGACCCCATCGACGGGACGGTCAACTACCTCTACGGGTTCCCGCAGTACGCCGTCTCGGTCGCCCTCGTGCAGGGCGACCCGACGGTGCCGGGGGAGTGGCGTCCGGTCGTCGGTGCCGTCGCCGACGCCGTCGCGGGCCGGGTCCACCACGCCCGCCTTCGCGGAGGTGCCTGGACCCGCACCGTGGACGGCGCCGACGAGCCCGTCCACGTGAGCGACGCGACCGATCTGGCGACGAGCCTGGTCGGCACGGGTTTCGGGTACGACGCGGCCAAGCGCGGCCGGCAGGCCCGGGCGCTCGCCGAACTCATCCCGCACGTGCGCGACATCCGCCGCGGCGGCTCGGCCGCCCTCGACCTGTGCCACGTCGCCGCGGGACGTCTCGACGGGTACTACGAGATGGGCATCAACCCCTGGGACATGGCCGGGGGCTGGATCGTCCTCACCGAGGCCGGAGGCACCTGCACGGGCGCGCAGGGCGAACCACCCTCGAGCGACTGCGTCATCGCCGCCGCCCCGGGCATCGCCGAGGCGCTCACCCGAGCCGTCGACTCCGTCGTCGACCTCGTCCGCCACCCCTGAACCACGCGAGCCGAACCACCCGAGCCGAAACCCCGCGACGAGAGGGACGCAGGACGCCCGGCCGCCCACCTGGTGCGTGGGGGCCGGGCGTCCTCCGTGCTCGACGGTCTCGGGCTCTCAGACGGTCTCGGGCGTGAACGGCCGCAGCTGCGGGACGTCGAGGTCGTGCTCGAGGGCGGTGCGGGCGAGGGACTCCAGCTCGCCGGTGTGCACATGCGCCAGGTGGAGGTCTCGTTCCTCCTCCGCGGCCTGCAAGGATGCCAGCGCCTCCTGCGCGCGGTGAACGATCTGCACGTGGAGTTCGGTCATGACCCACCTCCTGAGGTGTTCGGTTCGTGGCGGTTCGGGGGTGTTGCGTCGGTGCGGACGATCGCCCCGGACCCGACGCGTGTGCCGGGCCGCGTCCTGGACGTCGTCCGCGCCGAGAGTAGACGACGTGGGCGACAACCCTGGAACCGTGCCGGTGACGACCGGGTGACGATGCGGTGACACCAGGTCGTCCGTCCAGCAATCGGCCTGAGGCCCAGGCGCCGACACCGTCGCGCAACACCGGCCGAGGACCATCGGGCGGCCCGGGTACTCCTCGCCCCGGGGATAGGGCACAATCCCGGCGTCGGAAACGTTGTGTTGGCGCACGCGGGGCCGATGACGGTCCCGTGCAGGACCGTGGATGTGCCGACGAACAAGGAGAGACGAGCCGGATGGCCACTGACTACGACGCCCCCCGCAAGACCGACGAGGACGAGCTCGGTGAGGACAGCATCGAGGAGCTGAAGTCGCGCCGCGTCGACAAGTCGGCCTCCAGCGTCGACGTCGACGAGGCCGAACAGGCCGAGAGCTTCGAACTGCCCGGTGCCGATCTCTCCGGCGAGGAGTACTCCGTCCGCGTCGTGCCCAAGCAGGCCGACGAGTTCACCTGCTCCCGGTGTTTCCTCGTCCACCACCGCAGCCAGCTCGCGAAGGAGGTCGGTGGCCTCCCGGTGTGCAAGGAGTGCGCGAGCTGAACGCCGACCACGAGCCCCGGCCGGTCACGGCGCCCGCCTCGGACGGGGACTCCCACCCCGCCGCGCACCCGGATTCGGACGCGCGCTGGACCCCGATGCCGACCACGCCGCCGATGCCGGCCACCCCGTTGGAGATCCGGCTGAGGCGACTCGACCCGGAGCTTCCGCTCCCGCGCCGCGCGCACCCCGACGACGCGGGCGCCGACCTGTTCGCCGCCACCGACCTGACCCTCGCGCCCGGCGCGCGGGGGCTGGTCGGCACCGGAGTCGCGATGGAGATCCCCCCGGGATGGGTGGGCTCGGTCCACCCGCGCTCGGGCCTCGCCGCCCGCCACGGCATCTCGATCGTCAACGCCCCCGGCACGATCGACGCCGGCTATCGGGGTGAGATCAAGATCAACCTCGTCAACCTGGGGGACGAGGAGATGAGGCTCCATCGCGGCGACCGCATCGCCCAGATCCTGTTCATGCCCGTGCCCGCCGTGCGCTTCGTCGAGACCGATGTGCTCTCGAGCACCGACAGGGGCCACACTGGTCACGGTGACAGCGGCGGATTCGGGCCCAGGACGGGCTGATTCCGCCGGTCGGACGCAGGGCACCCGTCGAGGGCCCACGAGGAGGAGATCGACCATGGCGTGGTTCCGCCGCGGCAAGAAGAGCGAGGACGTCACGTCGGCGACGTCGGAGACCCCCGGCACGTCGGCGGCCGCCGAGGGTGCGCGCAGCACCGGTCCCGCGAGCAGCACCGGCCCCTCGAGCGACGCCGTCGACCTCGCGAGCGACGCCGTCGACCTCACGAGCACGACCGGAGCGCCCGGCACCGATGAGACCGCCCCCGCGCGAGCGGCCCTCGACGTGGGCCCCTACGACGCCGCAAACGCCCCCGACACCGAGGGCTACCTGCGGCTCGGTTCGATCTGGGTGCCGGCGGTCGAGGGGCTCATGCTCACCTTCGAGATGGACCAGAGCCAGAGCCAGGTGACCGCGGTGCAGGTCGTCCTCGGCGACTCGAGCCTCCAGCTCCAGGCGTTCGCCGCACCCAAGTCCTCCGGCCTGTGGTCGGAGATCCGCGGTGAGATCGCCGAAGGACTCACCGCCCAGGGCGGGGAGGCCGTCGAGGAGGAGGGCGACTACGGCACCGAGCTGCTCGTCTCCACCGGGGGCACCCGTATGCGCTTCCTCGGCGTCGACGGTCCGCGGTGGTTCCTGCGTGGTGTCCTCTCGGGACGCGCCGCGGAGGACCGGACCGCCGCCGCGGGGCTGAGGGCGGTCTTCGCCCACGTCGTCGTCGACCGTGGCGGTGAGCCCATGGGGCCGCGCGAACTCCTCACCCTCCGCCTGCCCGACGACGAGGAGCAGCCGGCGGAGGAGCCCGGGCGTAGCGCCGCCGACCTCGACCCCTTCACCCGCGGCCCGGAGATCACGGAGATCCGCTGACCGTGAGATCGGGTGACGTGAGGCTCGCGGCATGAGCGTCATGAGTCGGATCCGCGGGCTGATCGCGGCGCGCGACGACGACGAGACCGCGGACCTGCGGCGTCGTGGCGCCGCCCTCGGGGCGCAGCCCATCGCCGAGGTCCATGACCGCGCTCTCGCCGACGTCTGTGGAGTGGCCCGCGCGCTGTCCCACCCGCCGACGAGCGGCGGACCGCGCGAACTCACCGTCGAGATCTACGACGGCACCGGGGCCCTCGACGTCGTCTGGCTGGGCCGTCGGTACGTGCACGGCATCCGGCCGGGCACCGTCCTGCACGTGAAGGGGCGCGTGTGCCGCCGCCAGGGCGTTCGCACGATCTTCAACCCCGACTACGAGATCCTGCCCGTCTGAGGGTCCTGCGGGGTCGCCGGCTCGTGCTCGTGCGCCGTGTCTCCCATCGACGTGTCTGACATCGACGTGTCTCCCATCGACGTGTCTCCCGCCGACGTGGGGTCGGGGTGCGCCGGGTCGCCCGCGTCGACGGGGGCGTCGACCGCGCCGCCGGGCTCACCGGCGGGGCCCACCGCGGTGGCTCCGCGCCTGTCGTGACCGTCGAGCGCCGCGGCCGTGCCGGGGACGTCCTCGCCGAGCTCCTCCTCGCCCTCCTGTTCCTCGCCGCGTTGGGAGTCGGGGTTGAGGAGGCGGGCGAGCTCGTCCTCGCGGTCCACCGAGGTGACGAGGATGAGTTCGTCGCCGACCTCGAGCACGTCGTCGGCGCTCGGCGCGATGGCCCGCTGCTGGCGCACGAGGCAGGTGAGGACCGTGTCGATCGGCCACGGCACGTCGATGACGCGCTGACCGGTCCACGGGGTGCCCTCGGGCAGGGTGAGCTCGACGAGGACGGCCTCGGACTGGGAGAACTCGAAGATCCGCACGAGGTCGCCGACGCTCACCGCCTCCTCGATGAGGGCGGTCATGAGCCGAGGTGTCGAGACGGCGACGTCGACACCCCACGTCGAGTCGAACATCCACTCGTTCTTCGGGTTGTTGACGCGCGCGACGGTGCGGGGGACGCCGAACTCCGTCTTCGCGAGCAGCGAGACGACGAGGTTGGCCTTGTCGTCGCCGGTGGCGGCGACGACGACGTCGCAGTGCTCGAGACCCGCGTCCTCGAGCGAGGTGAGTTCGCACGCGTCCGCGAGCAGCCACGAGGCGTCGGGGACCCGGGAGGACTGGACGTCGGCGGCGTCACTGTCGATGAGCAGGACCTCGTGGCCGTTCTCGATGAGTTCCCGCGCGATGGAACGGCCGACGCTGCCGGCTCCGGCGATGACGACGCGCATGGGGGTCCTTTCGGAAGTGGGGGTCTGACTCCCCGGTGGGTCGGCGTGGGAGCGGATCAGTCGTGGCGGGCGGGCGGGTCCAGCAGGACGGCGGAGACGGCCGCCATGTCCTCGGAGGCCGCGAGGACGTGGAGGGTGTCCAGCTCCTGGTAGACCGTCTGCGGGGTCGGGATCCGGGCCTCGTCGAGACGGGTGTAGTAGCCGATGCGACCGCCGCTGCGCTCCTCCATGTCGGCCATCCGATGACCGATCCATCCCTCGTGGGCGGGGATCTCGGCCATGACGATCCCGCCGCTCGGGTCGGTGTAGACCGGGACGGCGCCGATGGGCAGGAGACGGCGCATGATGCGGTCGGCGGTCCATCGCACGGTGCCGACGGTGGGGATGCCGAGGCGCTGATAGACCTCGGCCCGGCCGGGGTCGTAGATGCGGGCGACGACGTTGTCGACGCCGTAGGTCTCGCGCGCCACCCGCGCGGCGAGGATGTTGCTGTTGTCGCCGCTGCTCACGGCGGCGAAGGCGTAGGCGTTCTCGATGCCGGCCCTGACGAGGGTGTCGCGGTCGAAGCCGTATCCGGTGACCCGCCGACCGTCGAAGTCGGGGCCGAGACGGCGGAATGCGGCCTTGTCGAGGTCGATGACGGCGACGTCGTGTCCGCGGGCCGCGAGGCTGAGAGCGAGGGTCGCACCGACGCGGCCGCACCCCATGATGACGAAATGCACGGAGCCCAGGCTATCGGGTGAGACGCGCCTCGACCGCGTCTCACCGCGTGCGTGCGCCTCACGCGGCGCGGCAGCCTACATTTGGGGCGTGTCAGATGTGAGCCGAGCCTTCAAGCGACTGCTGGTCGGCCGCGCCATCCGTAGCGACCGCCTGGGCGAGACCCTGCTCCCCAAGCGCATCGCGCTCCCGGTGTTCGCGAGCGACGCCCTCTCCTCGGTGGCGTACGCGCCCGACGAGATCTTCCTCACCCTCGCGATCGCGGGTGGGTCGATGGTCGCCTTCCACAGCTGGGAGATCGGGCTCGCGGTCGTGCTCGTCATGGTCGTCGTCGTCATGAGCTACCGGCAGAACGTCCACGCCTACCCCTCGGGGGGCGGGGACTACGAGGTCGCGACGGTCAACATCGGCCCGAAGGCCGGCGTCACCGTCGCGAGCGCCCTGCTCGTCGACTACGTCCTCACCGTCGCGGTGTCGGTGAGCTCGGGCGTGCAGAACGCGGCGGCGGCGTTCCCGTTCGTCCGCGGTCACGAGGTGTGGGTGGCGCTCGCGCTCGTGGTCCTGCTCACCGCGATGAACCTGCGCGGTGTGCGCGAGTCGGGCACGGCGTTCGCGATCCCCACCTACGCGTTCATGATCGGCATCATCGGCATGGCCGTCTGGGGCAACGTCCGTGCGGCGATGGGCACCCTGCCGCCGGCGCCGAGCGCCGGCTTCGAACTCCGTCCCGAGCCCGGGTACGAGGCGCTCACCGGTGTCGCGTTCGCGTTCCTCCTGCTGCGGGCGTTCTCCTCGGGATGCGCCGCGCTCACCGGTGTCGAGGCCATCAGCAACGGTGTGCCGGCGTTCCGCAAACCCAAGAGCAAGAACGCCTCGACGACGCTCGTCATGATGGGGTCGATCTCGGTGATCATGCTCCTGTCGATCATCGGCCTGGCCCGCCGCACGGGCGTGCAGTTCGCCGAGGACCCCGCGACCCAGCTCTACCAGGACGGCGTCCCGGTGGGAGCGGGCTACGTGCAGGAGACGATCATCGGCCAGCTCGCGACGACGGTGTTCGACGGGTTCCCGGTCGGCGTCCTGTTCATCGCGATCGTCACCGGCATCATCCTCATCCTCGCCGCGAACACCGCCTTCAACGGCTTCCCCGTGCTCGCCTCGGTGCTCGCCAAGGACGGCTTCCTGCCGCGGCAGCTGTCCCAGCGCGGTGACCGCCTCGCCTACAGCAACGGCATCCTCATCCTCGCGAGCGCCGCGATGCTCCTCATCTTCGTGTACGACGCGGAGGTCACCAAGCTCATCCAGCTCTACATCGTCGGCGTCTTCGTGTCGTTCACCGTGAGCCAGATCGGCATGGTGCGGCACTGGAACCGCCACCTCGCGGACACGAACGAGCCCAAGGAACGCGCCCGGATGATGCGGTCGCGGGCGATCAACGCGGTCGGCGCGACGATGTCGGGCACGGTCCTGCTCGTCGTCCTCGCGACGAAGTTCATGCGCGGCGCCGGGTTCGCGATCCTCGCGATGGTGTTCCTCTTCTTCCTCATGCTCGCGATCGACAAGCACTACCGCCGGGTCTCCGAGGAGCTCGAGCTCTCGGCCGACGGCCGTGCGGAGCGGGCGCTGCCCTCCCACGTCCACGCGGTCGTCCTCGTGAGCAAGCTGCACAAGCCGACGATGCGAGCCCTCGCCTACGCCCGCGCCTGCCGACCCTCGGTGCTCGAGGCCGTCACGGTCGCCGTGGAGCCCGAGAAGAGCGACGAACTCCTCGCCGAGTGGGACCGGCTCCAGGTGCCGGTGCCGCTGAAGATGCTCGATTCGCCCTATCGCGAGATCACGCGGCCGATCATCGACTACGTTCGATCGATCCGCAGCAGCAACCCGCGCGACGTCGTCACCGTGTACGTCCCGGAGTACGTCGTCGGTCACTGGTGGGAACACGTGCTGCACAATCAGAGCGCGCTGCGGCTCAAGGCCGCTCTCCTGTTCACCCCGGGTGTCATGGTGGTCTCGGTGCCCTGGCAGCTTCGGAGCTCGGAGGGTGCCGAGGAATGGGTCATCGGAGGACAGGCCGCGCCGTCGTCGGTACGCGGACCAGGACGGGGTAGGGCATGAGCACGCAGGACGGATCGGGCGGGAACGACGGGCCGGCGCGAGGCCCCGGACAGCCTCGCCGGGCACAGTCCGGCCGGGACCGGCAGGGCCGGAGCCACGGCGGGGATCGGCAGGCCCGGGCGAGGCAGGGGCGAGAGCGGCCACCGGCGCCCGAGCGGGAGTCGCTCGTCGGCGCCGAGGCCGAGCTCGATCTCACCGACATCGCCCACGGTGGCCGCTGCGTCGGTCGGGTGGAGGGGCAGGTCGTGTTCGTCCGACACGGGATCCCCGGAGAACGCGTGCGCGCGGTCGTCACCAAGGGCCGGGAGGGGGACCGGTTCGTCTTCGCCGACGCCGTCGAGGTGATCGACGCCTCGCCGGACCGCGTCGAACCGAGGTGCCCGGTCTCCGGGCCCGGCGGGTGCGGCGGCTGCGACTTCCAGCACGTCTCCCTGCCTCGTCAGCGCGCCCTCAAGGGGCACGTCGTCCAGACGCAGTTGGCCCGTCTCGCCCGTCTCGACCGGGAGGTCGAGGTCCGGCCCGTCCCCGGGGACGAGGACGGGCTGCGGTGGCGCACCCGTGTGGAGTTCGCCGTCGACGACGCCGGGCGCGCCGGCCTGCGTCCCCAACGCAGCCACGACGTCATCCCGCTCTCGGACTGCCCGATCGCGACCCACGGGGTCGTCGGCACCGGGGTGCTCCAGGAGGACTGGACGGGCATGGCCGCGGTCGACGTCGTCGCGCCGTCGGTGGGTGAGCCGACGCTCGTGCCCGTGCCGCTGGACGACGACGTCGTGGTCGAGGTCGACGGCGTCGAGGCCGGTGAGCAGTACGTCGTCGAGCACGTCGAGGCGGCCGCCTGGCAGGGCGACTTCGAGGTCCACGCCCGAGGCTTCTGGCAGGTGCATCCCGGCGCGGCGGCGACGTTCGTCGACCACGTCCTCGCGCTGCTGCGGCCCGAGCCGGGGGAGCGGGCCCTCGACCTCTACGCCGGGGTCGGCCTGTTCGCCCGGGCGCTCGCCGACGCGGTCGGCCCCGACGGGGCCGTGCTGGCCGTCGAGGGCGACGAGCGGGCGTGTCTCTCCCTCGCCGCGACGACCGCCGAGGTGGAACAGCTCGAGGTGCGGGCCGGTGACGTCGCCCGCGAGCTCGCGCCCCTCGTCGAGGGCGGTGACGAGGTGGATCTCGTCGTCCTCGACCCGCCGCGGGTGGGCGCGGGGAAGTCGGTCATGCAGGACCTCGCCGCGATGCGTCCGCGGGCCATCGCCTACGTCGCCTGCGACCCGGCGGCCCTCGCACGCGACGTCGCGACCGCGGTGGAGTGCGGCTACGAGCTCGCCGACGTCGTCGCCTACGACGCCTTCCCCATGACCCACCACGTCGAGACCATCGCCCTGCTGCTCCCCGCGTGATCTTCGTGGCGGGTTGGGCCGCGAACCCTTCCGAACTGCGAGAGGATCGGGGGTGAGACGGTCCTTCCTCCGCCCCCGTGTGGTTGAATGACCGTAGATGTCTCGATATCGAGAGACTCGGCGAGGGAGCCGGGCCGAGAGCGGGGCAGCGACGTCGGACACGCGTGGAATCGGACGCGTGGGACTCAACGCGAAGGAGCACAGGGTGAGTCAGGACAGCTTCCAGGCCAAGGACACGCTCGAGGTCGGCGGCAAGAAGTACGACATCTTCCGCATCGACAAGGTCGAGGGCAGCACGACCCTCCCGTACAGCCTCAAGGTCCTCCTCGAGAACCTGCTGCGCACGGAGGACGGGGCGAACATCACCGCCGACCACATCCGGGCACTCGGTGGCTGGGACGCCGACGCCGAGCCGGACACGGAGATCCAGTTCACGCCGGCCCGCGTGATCATGCAGGACTTCACCGGCGTGCCGTGCATCGTCGACCTCGCGACGATGCGTGAGGCCGCGGCCGACCTCGGCGGCGACCCCGAGCGCATCAACCCGCTCAGTCCCGCCGAACTCGTCATCGACCACTCCGTGCAGATCGACGTGTTCGGTCGCCGTGACGCCTTCGAGCGCAACGTCGAGTACGAGTACGAGCGCAACGGTGAGCGCTACCAGTTCCTCCGTTGGGGCCAGGGCGCGTTCGACGACTTCAAGGTCGTCCCCCCGGGCACCGGCATCGTGCACCAGGTCAACATCGAGCACCTCGCGCGGGTCGTCATGGAGCGCGACGGCGTCGCCTACCCCGACACGTGCATCGGTACCGACTCGCACACGACGATGGAGAACGGCCTCGGCGTCCTCGGCTGGGGCGTCGGTGGCATCGAGGCCGAGGCCGCCATGCTCGGCCAGCCCGTCTCGATGCTCATCCCGCGGGTCGTCGGCTTCAAGGTCACCGGCGAGATCCCGGCGGGCGTCACCGCCACCGACGTCGTCCTCACGATCACGCAGATGCTGCGTGAGCACGGGGTCGTCGGCAAGTTCGTCGAGTTCTACGGGGAGGGCGTCGCCTCGATCCCGCTCGCCAACCGCGCGACGATCGGCAACATGAGCCCGGAGTTCGGCTCGACCTGTGCGATCTTCCCCATCGACGAGAAGACGATCGAGTACCTGCACCTCACCGGTCGCAGCGACGAGCAGGTGGCCCTCGTCGAGGCCTACGCCAAGGCGCAGGGCCTGTGGCTCGACCCCGCGGTGGAGCTGCGGTTCTCGGAGCAGATCGAGCTCGACCTCTCCACGGTCGTCCCCTCGATCGCCGGCCCCAAGCGCCCGCAGGACCGCATCCTGCTCTCGGAGTCCAAGACCGCGTTCCGCAAGGTCCTGCCCGACTACGCCACGGCCGAGTTCGAGATCGACGACGCCCAGTCGTTCCCGGCGAGCGACGCGCCCACGCCGCAGTCCGACGACCAGAAGGGGGTGCAGGCTCCCGCATCGAGTGGGAACGGCCACGATCGCCCGCACCGTCTCGTCGACGTCACCCGCGACGGTGAGACGTTCGCGATCGACCACGGCATCGTCTCGATCGCCTCGATCACGAGCTGCACCAACACCTCCAACCCCTCGGTCATGCTCGCGGCGGGACTCCTCGCCAAGAACGCCGCCGACAAGGGTCTGCAGGTCAAGCCATGGGTCAAGACCTCGATGGCACCGGGCTCGAAGGTCGTCACCGAGTACTACGAGAAGGCCGGCCTGTGGCCCGCGCTCGAGGCCCTCGGCTACGACCTCGTCGGGTACGGCTGCACGACCTGCATCGGCAACTCCGGCCCGCTGCCGGAGGAGATCTCCGCCGCGGTCAACGAGAACGACCTCGCCGTCGTCTCGGTGCTCTCGGGCAACCGCAACTTCGAGGGCCGCATCAACCCCGACGTCAAGATGAACTACCTCGCCTCCCCGCCGCTCGTCATCGCCTACGCGCTCGCCGGCACGATGGACTTCGACTTCGAGTCCGAGCCCCTCGGGCAGGACTCCGAGGGCAACGACGTCTTCCTCCGCGACGTCTGGCCGAGCAGCGAGGACGTGCAGCGCACGATCGACTCCTCGATCGACCGGGACATGTTCGCCGAGCAGTACGCCGACGTCTTCGCCGGCGACGACCGCTGGCGGGGCCTCGACACCCCCTCGGGCAACACCTTCGAGTGGGACGGCGACTCCACCTACGTCCGCAAGCCCCCGTACTTCGAGGGCATGACGATGGAGCTCACCCCGGTCGAGGACATCTCCGGCGCCCGGGTGCTCGCCAAGCTCGGTGACTCGGTGACGACCGACCACATCAGCCCGGCGGGCTCGATCAAGCCCGACAGCCCGGCCGGTCGCTACCTCGCCGAGAACGGGGTCGACCGCAAGGACTTCAACTCCTACGGCTCGCGCCGCGGTAACCACGAGGTGATGATTCGTGGCACGTTCGCGAACATCCGCCTTCGGAACCAGCTGCTCGACGGCGTCGAGGGTGGGTTCACCCGCGACTTCACCACCGGTGGCGAGCAGAGCTCGATCTACGACGCCTCGGTGAACTACCAGGAGGCGGGCGTCCCGCTCGTCGTCCTCGCCGGCAAGGAGTACGGCTCCGGGTCCTCCCGCGACTGGGCCGCCAAGGGCACCCGCCTGCTCGGCGTCAAGGCCGTCATCGCCGAGAGCTACGAGCGCATCCACCGCTCCAACCTCATCGGCATGGGCGTCCTGCCGCTGCAGTTCCCGCAGGGGGAGACCGCCTCCAGCCTCGGGCTCGACGGAACGGAGACGTTCGAGATCACCGGCATCACCGAGCTCAACGAGGGCCGCACCCCCAAGACGGTCCACGTCGCCGCGGCCAAGGAGGACGGCGCGACCGTCGAGTTCGACGCGGTCGTCCGCATCGACACCCCCGGTGAGCGCGAGTACTACCTCAACGACGGCATCCTGCAGTACGTGCTGCGTTCGCTCGTCACGGCGTGATCGGCCCGTCGACGGCCTGATCACACGGTCCCCCGGCGAGCGCGATCGGCGGGGTTCGCCACCGACCGACACCGGCCCCGGTTCCCACGCGACGTGGGGGCCGGGGCCGGTCCTCGCCACGTCCGGCCGGGGGATCGGGGGTCCACCGGGGCAGCCGACCGGTGACGGTGGCGCGAAGCTCGGCGTCGCCGGCCAGGCGGGCACAGACGTCGCTCACCTCGCCGGAGAGCGCCGAGGCCAGCTCGGGGGTGCGCGACAGCACGGTGAAGAGGTCGGCCTGCGTCGTGAGGGCGAGCGGCTCCTCGACCCCCACGACGCCGTGGGTGGAGACGTAGAGATCGACCTCGCCGGGGTGAAGCGCCGGCTCGACCTGGAGTTCTCCGCCGACGGAGCCGACGGTGACACGCGTGTAGTTGGGCTCGGTCGCATCCAGCGCCGCGAGCGCCGTCTCCTCCAGCCAGGAGACCGTCACCGGCGTGCGGGCACCCGGGCACGGGTACGGCGCGGCCGCGATGTAACCGGCGAGGCTGACGTGGGCCGAGTGCCCGACGGCGAGGTCGGTGATCACACCAGGGAGCAGCGGGATCCGCGCGTCGGGAAGTTTGGCGGCGAGGACGGCGGGAGCGGCGTTGGACCCCACCGCGACGACGGCCCGTCGTCCGCGCAGATCGAGGCCCCGCAGTGGGTCGGTGTCGGCGTGGAACCGGCCACGGTCGAGGATCCCGGGCTCCGGTGTCGTCGTCCAGGGATAGTCGTGGGGGAGCCGTCTCATGTCAGGCGACGGTACTCAGGGGGACCCCAGTGTGGTGCATCGCGACCACGTCTCCACCGATCTCGTGCACGTCCATGTGCAGGCCGAAGACGTCGGCCAGGGTGTGCGGGGTCATGATCTCGGGGCGGCCGCCGTCGGCGACGATCCGGCCGCCGCGCAGGGCGATGATCCGGTCGGAGTAGGCCGCAGCGACGTTGATGTCGTGGACGACCATGACGACGGTCTTGCCGAGTTCGTCGGCGGCGCGACGCACGAACCGCATCATCGTGGCCGCGTGCGCGAGGTCGAGGTTGTTCAGGGGCTCGTCGAGCAGCAGGTACGCGGTGTCCTGCGCGATCGTCATCGCGACGAAGGCCCGCTGGCGTTGGCCGCCGGAGAGCTGGTCGAGGAAGCGGTCGCGCAACGGGAGGAGGTCGAGGAACTCCAGCGCCCGCTCGACGTGCTCGCGGTCCTCGCGGGTGATCCGACCCCCGGTGTGCGGAAAGCGACCGAAGGTGACGAGTTCCTCCACGCGCAGCCGCGCGGTGAGGTGGTTCTCCTGACGCAGGATCGCGAGCGTGCGGGCGAGGTCCCGGCGGGAGGCCGTCGCGACGTCGAGGCCACCGACCTCGACATGTCCGGAGGTGGGTGTCAGGAGGCGCCCGACGATCGTCAGCAGTGTCGACTTGCCGGCGCCGTTCGCGCCGACGAGCGAGGTAACCCCGCCCGCGCGGATCTCCCCCGAGACCGGTCCGAGGACCGTGAGGTCGCCGTAGGTCTTGGTGACGTCGGTGAAACGGATCACAGGTTTCTCCTTCGGAGGAGGACGACGAGGAAACAGAGGCCGCCGACGAACTCGATGATGGTGGTGAGGAATCCGGCGGAGTAGAAGACGTGCTGGAGGAGGAACTGGCCGCCGGCCAACGCGATGACGCCGAGCGCGGTGGCCATCGGGACCACGGCGGCGTGACGGTGGGTGCCGGTGAGCTGGTAGGCGAGGGTCGCGATGACGAAGCCGAAGAACGTCAACGGACCGACCAGGGCGGTCGAGAACGAGACGAGCACCGCGATGAGGACGAGTGCCACGGTCATCTCCCGGCGGTGCTCCACCCCGATCCCCAGGGCGGCCTCGCGGCCGAGGAGCAAGACGTCGAGCGTGTACCGCCTCCGCCAGGCGCAGACGCCCGCGACGAGGCAGACCACGAAGGCGAGCGGGAGGTGTCTGGGGTCGACGTCGGTGATGCGGCCGAACAACTCCACCGACAGCAGGTCGTAGTCGGTGGGGTGGAGAAGGCGCTCGAGGAACGTCGAGGCGCTCCGGAAGGCCATGCCGATGACGACGCCGACGAGGAGGAGCACGTGCAGGTTGGCGAACGTCCCCGAGAACAACCAGCGGTAGAGCAGGAGTGCGAAGAGCACCATCGCTGCCGCCTGCGCGAGCAGCATGGGGATGCCCTCGAGGTCCGTGAGGACGAGCCCGCCGAACAGGGTGACGAGCACGGTCTGCAGGAGGACGAACAGGGCGTCGAACCCCATGATCGACGGGGTGAGGATCCGGTTGTCGGTGACCGTGTGGAACAGCACCGTCGCCAGGGCCTGGGTGAACGCGGCGACGAGGATCGCCCCGGCCGTGGGGAGGCGGAGGGAGAGGGCGAAGTCGACGGGTCCGACGACGAACGCGAAGAGGTAGGCCCCCAGCGCGAGGCCCGCGACGCCCCAGGCGAGGAGGACCCGCAACCACGGGCGGGCGTGCCCGGCCGCCCCCTGCGTCGCCGTCTCGACCGGGCGAGCGTCGGTGATCTCAGGCGCTGACACGGGCACGGCTCCTCACGACGAGCGCGACGAGGACGGCGGCGCCGACGACCCCGAGGATCACCGAGGCCGGGATCTCCATCGGGGCGACGATCGTGCGGCCGACGAGGTCGCAGACGAGCAGGAGGACCGTGCCGGTGAGCGCGACCCAGGGCAGGTTCCGGCGCAGGTCGTCCCCGAGGAGCATCGAGACGATGTTGGGGACGACGAGGCCGAGGAAGGGGATGAAACCGACGACGACCGAGGTGATCCCGGTGGCGAGGGCGACCAGGGCGGTGCCGAGCAGGACGACGGCGTGGTAGTTCAGGCCGAGGTTCGTCGCGGTCTCCTCGCCGAGCCCGGCCACCGTGAACCGGTCGGCCGCGAGCCAGGCCACCACCGTGATCGCGGCGACCGCCCACAGGGGCTCGTAGAACCCCTCGACGACCGAACTGAACCCGCCCGAACGCCAGGCCGACATCGACTGGAGGAGGTCGAACCGCCCGGCGAGGAACGTCGAGCCCGCCCCGACGACGGCACCGAGCATGAGGCCCGCGAGCGGCACGACGACGGAGTCCCGGACGGCGATCCGCCGCAGGAGCGCGAGGAAGACCATCGTGCCGAGGAACGCGCAGACGCTCGCGAGGACCATGCGGGCCATCACCGGCGCGCCCGGCCAGAGGATGAGGGTGAGCAGGATCCCGAGGCCGGCCCAGTCGCTCGTGCCGGCGGTCGTCGGTTCGACGAACCGGTTCTGCGTGATCATCTGCATGATGACGCCCGACACGCTCATCGCCGTGGCCGCGAAGAGCAGCGCGAGCGTGCGGGGGACGCGGGAGATGAGGAACATCCGCAGCTGCTCCGGGTCCTCGAGCAGGCCGGACGCCCGGATGTCGTATCCGCCGACGAACAGCGAGGCCGCCGTCAGCAGCGCGGCCGCGAGGCACAGCCCGCCGAACAGCAACCGGACGGTCGTGGGCGCAGGACGGCCGGGAGCGGCGGAGGAGGACCCCGGCCGCTCCCGGGTGGTCGGTGCCGCCGTCATCAGGAGGAGGTGCCCGTGGACTTTCCGAGGACGTCCGCGATCTTGGTGTAGGCGTCGGTGTAGGCCTGGATGCCCTCGGTCACGTAGAAGTTGTCCGCGAGGTAGACGATCGCGTCGTTCTTCATGAACGTCGTGCCGGCCCACGCCTTCTGCGCCGCGACGGTCTGGCTCGCCGGCGTGGCGGTGTCGCGGGTGCTGGAGACCGCGGCGTCGCGGTCCATGACGATGAGCACGTCGGGGTTCTTCTGTGCCACGGTCTCCGGGGCGAGGCCGGAGTCCTGGTGGACGGAGGCGTTGTCGGCCTTCGTCTCGAAGACGTCGGTGACCTTCAGCGGCTGCAGGAGGACCCCGATGCGCCCGGCGCCGTTGTCGAGCCTGCCGCCGTTGTGGTTGGCGAGGAACGCGCGCTGCCCGGAGCTCTCCTTGACGGCGGCCTCGACGGACCGGTCCAGAGCGGTGATGAGCTGCGTCGCCTCGGCCTGCTTGCCGAAGATCTCACCGAGGGTCTGCGTCTGCTTCTTGAGGGCGTCGACGTAGCCGTCCTTCTCGGTGCTGGGGGCCAGGTCGAGCACGGGGGCGAGCTTCTGCAGGTCGGGCGTGACCTTCGCGAAGCGCTTGCCGCCGATGATGAGGTCCGGCTGGGCCTGGGCGACGACCTCGAGCTTGGGCTCGCGGTGGGTGCCGACGTCGAGGATGTCGCCGTTCCTCGCCCACTCGCCGAGGTTCTCGGGGAGCAGCTGCTTGGGGGCGGCGACGGGGGTGATGCCGAACGCCTCGAGGGTCTCGAAGGAGGAGTTGTCGAGGGCCACGACGCGCTGCGGGCGGGTCGGGACCTCCACCGTGCCGTTGTTCGCCGCGACCGTGATCGTCGCCGGGGCGGCGGGTGACGGGGCCGCCCCCGAGACCGCACCGGGCCCGTCGCTCCCCCCTTGAGCGGTCGCGCCGCAACCGGCGAGGGTGAGGGCGAGGGCCGAGACGAGCACGGCGGGGGTGACGCGAGGCATCGAGGACTCCTGTCGGTTGGGTTAGGACCGCCTTACTAAGGCAAACCTAACCTAACAGGAGCGCAGGCGGGTTCGTGCCACGACGAAGTCCCGCGCCGGCGACCGGCGAGGTTCACGTCCTCGGAGACCACCCACCGACGACCACCGTCGGAGCGCCGGGGATCACACCGGTTCGGCGGGCACGTGGGCGGCGGCCTCGTCGTCCTCGCGCAGGCGGCTGCGCAGTCGGGCGGCGGCGGCGTCCATGGCCGCCGCGTCGGGGTCGCCGTCGGCTCGGCGGAAGTCGTAGTCGGCCGGGGACCACGTGGGCCAGACGTGCAGGTGCAGGTGATCCACCTCGAACCCCTGGATGATGAGGCCGGGTCGCACGCAGTCGAACTCGGCCTGTTGGGCGCGCCCGATGATCTGCGCGACGCGGCTGAGGTGGGCGAACAGGTCGGGGTCGGCGTCGATCCACCGGTCGACCTCCGCCCGGGGGACCACGAGCGTGTGTCCCGGCTGGAGGGGCGCGGCGGCCAGGAAGGCGACGCACTGCTCGTCCGACCAGACGAACCGTCCGGGGATCTCTCCGTCGATGATGCGGGTGAAGATCGTCGTCATGGCGCCACCCTAGACGGCGCCGCCGCCTCGTCGCAGGGTCGTCGGTGCCCTGCGGCATCCTGGGGGGATGAACGACTCGCGGACGCCGCCGGGCTGGCCGGTCGGGGTACCGCCGGCCGGCACCCCCGGGTGGGAGCAGGCGGCCACGGAGTGGCTGCTCGACCAGTGCCCCGCCGACCATCGCGGGCAGCCGGTGTGGCGCCGTCACCCCGTGGCGCTGGCGTGGATCGCCACCCATCACGTCGAGGCGCAGGTCGAGGCCATGCGCACCTGCTATCGCACCGCGCGCGTCGGGTTGGGCGATCACCTCGAACCGGGGGTCGTGCCCGAGGTGCTCCAGGCGCTGGAGGCCGAGGGCCTCCGGCTGCGGGCGGTGGCCCGGGCGACCGAGCTCGTGTCCGACGCCCTCCGCGGCAAGACCTACGTGCCCCGGTTGTGACGGGCCCGCCCCCGAACCCTCCCGTCAGCCCGTGTTCTGCAGGCCGGCCGCGGCGCCGTTGACCGTGAGGAGGAGGGCGTGGGTCCACGCCGAGCGGTCCGGACGGGCTGGGGCCCGCGGGTCGGCGGGGAGCCGCAGCACGCGAAGGGCCTTGTGCTGCAACAGGCTCAGCGCGTCGATGTAGGGCGCGCGCAGACCCACGGCCGTGTGCAGGTGCGGCTTGCGCTCGAGGAGTTCGTCCTGGTCGAGCACCGCGAGCACGAGACGCCGGGCGAGGTCGTACTCGGTGAGGATCTGGTGCGCGAGATCGGGCCGCTCGCCGAGGGCGAGGAACCGCTCGGCGAGCGCGCGGTCGGCTTTCGCGAGGCTCATCTCGGCGACGTCGATCATCGAGGCGAACAGCGGCCACTCGGCATACGCCCGACGCAGCAGGTCGATGTCGGCGACGGCCGACAACCCGCTCCCGAGGCCGTACCAGCCGGGGAGGTTGACGCGGGTCTGCGCCCAGGAGAACACCCACGGGATCGCGCGCAGGTCGTCGAGCGAGCGACCGCCGTCGGCGCCGCTGCGCCGCGAGGGACGCGAGCCGAGGCGCAGGTCGCCGATCTCGTCGAGCGGACTCACGGCGGCGATGAGATCGGCGAACCCGTCCTGGGTGACGAGGGCGCGGTAGCAGCCGCGACTCTGGGTGTCGACGATGTCCGCGAGGTGGCGGTAGCGCTCGGCGGCGGTCTCGCGGTCGCGGGCCACGTCGGGGGCGTCGGCGAGCAGCACCGCGGAGGTGAGTCGTTCGAGATGGCGCTGGGCGATCATCACGTCGCCGTAGCGGGCGAAGATGACCTCCCCCTGCTCGGTGACCTTGAACCGACCGTCGACCGAGCCGCTCGGCTGGGCCATGATCGCGCGGTGCAGCGGCCCGCCGCCGCGACCGAGCGATCCGCCGCGGCCGTGGAACAGGGTGAGCTGCACGTCGTTCTCGCCCGCCCAGGCGACGAGCTCGCGCTCGGCCCGGTCCAGGGTGAGGGTCGCGCTCGCCGGTCCGACGTCCTTGGCCGAGTCCGAGTACCCGACCATCACCTCGACACGGCGCCCGTGGGCCGCCCACGTCTCCTCGGTGCCCGGCAGCGCGGCGAGCTCGGCGAGGATCCGCGGGGCGTTGTGGAGGTCCTGCCCCGTCTCGAAGAGGGGGATGACGTCGAGGTCGAGGGGCCGTTCGCCGACCGCGAGACGCGCGAGGGCCCGCACCGCGGCGAGGTCGGCCGCGGACCGGGTGAAGCTGATGATGTAGCGGCCGCAGGCCTCCCGGCCCCAGCGCTGCTGCAGCCAGGCGACGACGCGGATCGTGTCGAGTGCCTCGCGCCCCGCGTCCGTGGTGGGGGAGAGGTGCCGAGGCCAGCCGTTCCGCGCGAGACCGTCGAGGAACTCAGCGTCGGCGACCGCGGCCTGCGGGTCCGGCACGTGTTCGTCGCCGAGCTGCGCGAACAGGTCCAGCAACGTGTCCTCGTGGACCCGGCTGTGCTGGCGCACCTCGAGCTCGGCGAGATGGAACCCGAACGTCTCGACGAGCCACACGAGGGTCTGCAGCTCGCCCCGGGCGCTGCGGTGGTCGCCGGCGGCGAGCAGGCTGTCCTGCACGAGGCGCAGGTCGGCGAGCATCTCGTGCGGGCCGGCGTAGGCGAGCCCGACCTGCTCGGCGAGCGTGGCCTGGACGCGTGCGGCGACGACGAGCAGCTTCTGACGGTGCGGCTCACCGGGGGAGTTCTTCGCGATCTCGGCGAACGTGCCCGGCAGGGCCACGGCGTCGGCCTCGAGAGCCGCGAGGAGGGCGTCCGAAGGAGGGGTGGTGACGACGTCCATCGTCAGCGTCCGGGCCACCCGGTCCGCATGGATCGACAGCAGGGTGAGGGCCTCGTGGGCCTGGGTCGCGAGCGTCTCGCGGGTCACGGCGGCGGTGACGTAGGGGTTGCCGTCGCGATCGCCGCCGACCCAGGTGCCGAACCGGACGAACGCGGGCACCCGGCCGCCGGTACGGCCGTCCTCGCCCGGCAGGGCCGATTCGAGGGTGCGGTACAGGCGCGGTACGGCCCGGAACAGGGTCTGGTCGAACACCGACAGCATCGTCTTGACCTCGTCGCGAGGCTCCGGGCGGTCGCGACGCAGCGTCGAGGTGCGCTGCAGGATGTCGATGTCCTCGAGCAGACGACGTCGGGCGTGGGCGCGTTCGCTCGGGCCGTTGTGCGGGTCGTCGTGCCGGTCCAACTGTGCGGCGAGGCGCACGAGCGCCGAGGTCACGGCGCGGCGCCGGGCCTCGGTGGGGTGGGCCGTGAGGACGGGGTGGATGGCGAGCCGCTGCAGCCGCGAGAGCACCGAGGTGCCGCTCTCGGGGAGTGCCGCGACGGCGGAGGCCACCCCACCGGCCTCGATGCCGCCGGTGAACTCGCCGTCCTCGGCCCGCAGGGAGCGCACGCGCTGACGCTCCTCGGCGAGGTTGGTGAGGTGGAGGTGCACGGTGACGGCGCGGGCCACCTCGGCGGTGGTCACCGCGTCGAGACGGTCGACGAGCAGGTCCGCCTCCGACCCGGGCGCCCCGCTGCCGGGCTCCGAGCACGCCTCGACGAGCGTGCGCACGAGGCGGAGCAGCTCGGCGCCCCCGGCCTCCTCGATGACCTGTTCGTGCAACTCGGTGAGCAGGTCGAGGTCGCGCTGCAGGGCGGAGGCGTGCAGCTCGGGCTCGGTGGGCCCGGCCGCGTCGGGATGCGAGGACGGGGTGCCGACGTCAGGGGTGGCGGACATGGCGTCAGTCTAGGGAGCCGGTCGCCGCCGCCTTCGGGCCGTCCGCGTGCCGCCGGCGCGCTCGGGCGAGGTCCGGTGCACGCCCAGGGGCCCTCCGGCCATCGCACATGTGCGTCCCGGTCGGACGACGTATCGTCACTGGGTCGGCACGTCGTCGGCCCGACACGTCGCGGAAGGAAAGCCCGTTGAGTCTGCTCGCCTCCATCACCGGTCCCACGGATCTCGACGCCCTCTCCCGGGCCGAGCTCGACGACCTCGCGGAGGAGATCCGCACGTTCCTCGTGGAATCGGTCTCGGCGACCGGCGGGCACCTCGGCCCCAACCTCGGCGTGGTCGAACTCACCATGGCGTTGCACCTGGTCTTCGACTCCCCGCGCGATTCGATCGTCTTCGACACCGGCCACATCTCGTACGTGCACAAGCTCCTCACCGGCCGCCAGGACTTCGAGGGGTTGCGCTCGGCCGGGGGTCTGTCGGGGTACCCGAGCCGGGGGGAGTCCGAGCACGACATCGTCGAGAACTCCCACGCCTCGACCTCGCTCGCCTGGGCAGAGGGCATCGCCAAGGGCAAGCGCCTTCGCGGCGAAAGGGACGTCTGCACCGTCGCCGTCATCGGCGACGGCGCGCTCACCGGCGGCATGGCGTGGGAGGCGCTCAACGACATCGCGGCCGACAAGGAACTGCCGCTCGTCATCGTCGTCAACGACAACGAACGTTCCTACGCCCCCACCACCGGCGGCCTCGCCGAGCACCTCGCCGTCCTGCGGGCGACGCGCAGCTACGAGCAGGTCATGTCGTGGGGCCGCCGCACGCTCACGAGCACCCCCGTCGTCGGGCGCCGCGTGTTCGAGGCCCTCCACGGGTTCAAGAAGGGCCTCAAGGACATCATCGCGCCCCAGGTGCTCTTCGAGGACCTCGGCCTCAAGTACCTGGGGCCCATCGACGGCCACGACGTCGAGGCGCTCACCACCGCCCTGCGCCGCGCCCGGGACTTCGGCGGCCCGGTCATCGTCCACGCCATCACCCAGAAGGGCCGCGGGTACCAGCACGCCCTCGACAACGCCGACGACGCCTTCCACGCCGTCGGCGCCATCAACCCGGAGACGGGGCTGCCGTTGGAGATCGCCGGGCGCAGTTGGACCGAGAACTTCTCCGACACCCTCGTCGAGCTGGGCCGGGAGCGGGAGGACATCGTCGGCCTCACCGCCGCCATGCTCATTCCCGTCGGGTTGCGGGAGTTCGCCGAGACCTACCCCGAGCGGGTCTTCGACGTCGGGATCGCCGAGCAGCACGCGACGACGATGGCCGCGGGCCTGTCCTACGCCGGGCTGCACCCCGTCGTCGCGATCTACGCGACGTTCCTCAACCGCGCGTTCGATCAGCTGCTCATGGACTGCGCGCTGCACCGGCAGGGCGTGACGTTCGTGCTCGACCGGGCCGGTGTCACCGGGAGCGACGGCGCCTCCCACAACGGCATGTGGGACTTCGCGCTCGCCTCGGTCGTGCCCGGTATCCGTGTCGCCGCGCCGCGGGACGGGCACCAGGTCTCGATGCTGCTGCGCGAGGCCGCGGCGATCGACGACGGTCCGAGCGTCCTCCGCTTCCCCAAGGGCACCGAGCCCGACCCCATCCCGGCCGTCGACCGGATCGGGGAGCTCGACGTGCTCGTCCGCCGCGGCGTCGACGCGGACGGCTCGGACGGTCCGGACGTCCTCCTCGTCGCGGTCGGTGCGATGGCCCAGGTGGCCGTCGACGCCGCGAGCGTCGTGGCGGACCAGGGCGCGAGCGTCCTCGTCGTCGACCCCCGGTGGGTACTGCCGGTCACCGGCGAGCTCACGGATCTCGCGCGGTCGGCGGGGTATGTCGCGGTCGTCGAGGATCACGTGGCCGCCAACGGCATCGGCGCCGCGCTGTCGGCCGCGCTCGCCGAGACGGGTGAGCCGCTGCCCGTGCACCGTTTCGGTCTGCCCAAGCACTTCCTCGACCACGACAGCCGCGGTCACATCCTCGCCGAGGCCGGACTCACCGCCCCCGTCGTGGCCGAGAAGATCCTCGCCGCGGTCAGTCCCACGCTCGTCGTCGCGGCGGTCGAGACGGCCTGACGTGCGCCAAGGTGGCCCGTGGGGCGTTCACTGCCTGGTGGTCACCCGTGGCGCTGCCCTCGTCGTCCACCCGCCGCGTGCTCCCGGAGGAAGGGGAGCACCGCGGCCTCGACCTCGGCCGGGCGCTCCAGCGGCAGGAGATGACCGGCGCCGGGGATGACGACGAGCGACGCCTGCGGGTTGCCCTGTGTCGCGAGGGAGAGGGCGCGCTCCATCTCGTCCTGCTTCACCACCGCGCTGTCGGCGCCGCGGAGCCACAGCGTCGGGCAGGCGAGGCGTGGGATGTCGTTCAGGAGGGTCCACGTCCGACGCGGGCCGATCGCCTCGATCTGCCAATCGTCGAGGTCCCGCTCGCTGTAGCGGCGCTTGCCCTCGATCTCGTCGTGCAGGATGTCGAGGAGCCGCTCGGGGTCGGTGGGCTTGGCGCCGCCCACGTACAGGGAGTCGAGGGTGTCGCGGAGCCCGGCGCGGGTCTTGGTCGCATACCACCGGCCGATGATCCGGCTCAGCCCAGGCGTCTTGATGTAAAGCCAGGTCAGGAGCTGCCTGTCCAGGCGGTCGGCGAGCCCACCGGGCTCGAACAGGACGGCGCACGTGACGCGCTGCGGATACCTGGCGGCGAACTCGATGGCCAGCCCGCCGCCCATCGACAGGCCGACGATGGCGGTTCGGGCGAGCCCCGCCTCGTCGAGTGTGCCGTGCAGAATCCGCACGAGCCGCTCGCGACCGAGAGGCCCGGTCCACGGCCGTGACCGCCCATGCCGGGGCGTGTCGAGCGCCACGACGCGGAACTCCTCCGCAAGGACGGGGAACAACTGATCCCAGATGAAGCGGGCCTCGTCGCACATCGCCTCGTGCAAGAGGACCACGGACTGCCGGTCCGGGGAGCCGGCCTCGTACACCGACACGGGCCCGCCGTGGACGTGTACGACCCGATGCGTCAGTCCCGGTGTCGCCTCGACTCCGCAGTGCTTCGCGTTCATAGTGACCAAGCTACTCCCATTGGTCACTACGTCTCCAGGTACCCCACCATCACTTCCAACGCCCTCAGCGCGCCCTGGAGATCGTCGGCATCGAACGGCCCCAGGGTCCTGGCTGCCGTGAGCAGGCCCAGTGTGGCGCTCGACAGCGCGAGGGCGAGGTCGGGGGCGGGTATCCGGGTCGACAAGGCGCCCGTCGTCTGGAGCTCCTCGATCCATGCCTCGACACCGAGATGACGCTCGCGGTACCGCCCGTCGGTGATCCGCGACACCTGGGAGCCGAATACCCCGCCGTCGTCCAGGAATGCCGCGCATAGGAGGGGTTCCTCGACGAGCCCCTCCGCGAATGCGCGATAGCCGGCGCTGAGTCGGGGAGGACGGTCCTGCCCGACACGCGCGGCGGCCGACTGCTGCACGCGGGCGAACGCCGAGGCGAGCACCTCGTCGAGGAGCTTCTCCTTGGTGGCGAACTCGCGGTAGACGGAACCCTTGGCGATCCCCACCCGGGACGCGAGTTCCTGCATCGTCATGGCGTCGAAGCCGACGTCCAGCAGGAGTTCCTCCGCCTTCTCGAGGATGAGTTCCCGACGATGCGGGATGAGGGGGCGAGGACTCACGGCGGGTCGGCTCAGATGTCGCGGAAGGTCTCGACCGTCGCGCCGAGCGCGGTGAGGCGCTGTGCGAGGTCCTCGTAGCCGCGGTTGATGACGTAGACGTTGCGCAGCACCGAGACCCCGGGCGCGGCGAGCATGGCGATGAGGATGACGACGCCCGGACGCAACGCCGGCGGGCAGATGACCTCGGCGGCACGCCAGCGGGTGGGGCCGTCGATGAGGACGCGGTGGGGGTCGAGCAGCTGGACCTTGGCGCCGACCTTGGTGAGTTCGGTGAGGTAGATCGCCCGGTTCTCGTACACCCAGTCGTGGATCATCGTGCGTCCCTCGGCGCAGGCGGCGATGAGGGCGAAGAACGGCAGGTTGTCGATGTTGAGCCCGGGAAACGGCATCGGGTGGATCTTGTCGATCGGCGCCTTGAGGGGGCCGGGGATCGTCGTGAGGTCGACGAGGCGGGTCTCCCCGTTCTCCGAGCAGTACTCGTCGGTGAGCTCGTACTGCATCCCCATCTCGGAGAGCAGGGCGAGTTCGATCTCGAGGAACTCGATGGGCACCCGGCGGATCGTGATCTCGGATCCCGTGACCACGGCGGCGGCGAGCAGGCTCATCGCCTCGATCGGGTCCTCGCTGGGGGAGTACTCGACGTCGACGTCGATGTGCTCCTTGCCGTGGACCGTGAGCGTGGTCGTGCCGATGCCCTCGATGCGCACTCCGAGCTTGGTCAGGTAGAAGCACAGATCCTGGACCATGTAGTTGGGGCTCGCGTTGCGGATCACGGTCTCCCCCTCGTACCGGGCGGCCGCCATGAGCGCGTTCTCGGTGACGGTGTCGCCGCGTTCGGTGAGGACGATCGCGCGGGACGGCCTGACTCCGGGGGTGACGCGTGCGTGGTAGGCGCCCTGGGTGGCTTCGACGTCGAGCCCGAAGTGCCGCAGGGCGGTCATGTGCGGCTCGATCGTGCGCGAGCCGAGGTCGCAGCCGCCCGCGTACGGCAGCTCGAAGTCGTGGAACTCGTGCAGCAGAGGGCCGAAGAACATGATGATCGTGCGGGTACGCCGCGCCGCGGCCTCGTCGAGCGCCTCGAGGTCGAGACGGGCCGGCGGGACGATCTCGAGGTCGCTGCTGTCGGGCAGCCACCGCGTCCTCACGCCGATGCTCGACAGCACCTCGAGGATGCGGTTGACCTCCTCGATCCGGGCGATGTTGCGCAGTGTCGTGCGGCCCTTGTTGAGCAGCGAGGCGCAGAGCAGCGCGACGGCCGCGTTCTTGCTCGTCTTGACGTCGATCGAGCCGTGCAGCTTGGTGCCGCCCTCGATGCGCAGGTGCTGCGGGCCCGAGGTGCCGAGGGAGACGAACTGGGAGTCGAGGTTCTCGCCGATGCGCGACAACATCTCAAGGCTGAGGTTCTGCTTGCCCTGTTCGATGCGCACGACGGCGCTCTGACTCGTGCCGAGGAGATCGGCGAGTTCGTGCTGGGTCATACCCTGGTGCCTCCGCGCTTCTCGGATGAGCGTGCCGATGCGGGCCAGGTAATCCTCAGTCATGCGCCCCATCCTAACTCACATGTGAGATATCGAGCGCATCGGGCGCGCCGGCGCCCGACCGCGTCTGGACGATCGTCTCAGTGTGGCACGGCGGGCCTGCGTCCCTGCGCCCGGCACTCCGACGGCAGGTCGCCGAACCGGACGAGACGTCGGTCGGCGACCTGCCGTGGTGTGGTGATCGCTCCCCGGACGGGCAGGAGAGCGAGGGCTCGGTCAGGCAGGCAGGCTACCCGCTCCGGCCGGGAGGAACCGCTTGCCCGCGACCTTCTCGGCGATGCCGGAGCGGTCGAGCAGCGGGGTGAGGCCACCGTTCCAGAACTGGAACCCGGCGCCGGTGATCATGCCGAGGTCGAGGTCCATCGGCGCGACGACGACGCCCTCGGACAGCATGAGGTTCGCCTCCTCCGCCAGGCCGGAGAGGACCTTCTCGCGCACCTGCTCCGCGGTGAGGACCTCGGTCTTCTCGCCAGCGTCGTAGATCGCGGCGATCTCGGGGTCGACGACCTGCGCGCCGCCCTGCTCGACGTAGAACGCCGGCTTCTTCATCTCGACGACCTTGCGCAGGTTGTCGGAGACGTAGAACCGGTCGGGGAACGCCTTGGCGAGGGTCTCGTTGTTGTGCAGCGCGATCGCCGGTCCCACGAGGCCCATGAGCTGGAAGGGCGGCATCGGCGCGACACCCGCGAAGCCGGCGTCGGCGACGTCGATGGGGGTGCCGGCGTCGACGATGCGGGCCATGTCGCTCATGAAGCGGCCGAGAAGGCGGTTGACGACGAAGCTCGGGCTGTCCTTGACGAGGATCATCGACTTGCCGAGCTTCTTGCCCGTCGCGAACGCCGTGGCGAGCGTGGCATCGTCGGTCTTGTCACCGGAGATGATCTCGAGCAGCGGCATGACCGCGACCGGGTTGAAGAAGTGGAAGCCCACGACCCGCTCGGGGTGCGCCAGCTCGGAGGCCATCTCGGTGATCGACAGCGAGGAGGTGTTCGTGGCGAGCACGCACTCCTCGCTCACGACCGCCTCGACCTCGGCCCACACCTGCTTCTTGACCGACATCTCCTCGAAGACGGCCTCGATGACGAACTGGGCGTCGGCGAAGCCCTCCTTGCTCGTCGAGCCGGTGACGAGGGCCTTGTAGCGGTTGGCCTTGTCGGAGTTGAGGCGGCCCTTCGCGACGAGCTTGTCGAGTTCGGCGTGCACGTAGGCCACACCCTTGTCGACGCGGCCCTGGTCGAGGTCGGTCATGACGACCGGCACCTGGTGGCGGCGGACGAACAGCAGCGCGAGCTGGCTCGCCATGAGACCCGCACCGACGATCCCGACCTTGGTCACCTTGCGGGCGAGCGCCTTGTCGGGGGCACCCGCGGGGCGCTTGGCGCGACGCTGGACGAGATCGAAGGCGTAGAGGCTCGCACGGGCCTCCTCGCTCATGAGGAGTTCGGAGAGACCCTCGTCCTCGGCCGCGAATCCGGCCTTCTTGTCGTTCGTCCGAGCTGCGGCGATGCAGTCGAGCGCGCGGTAGGGGGCCGGGGAGTACCCGCCCGTGCGGGCGTCGGCGACGGCGCGGCCCTTGGCGACCGCGGCCTCCCAGGTCGACTCGTCGCGGTCGACCTCGGGACGGTCGACCTTCTCCGTGCCGCTGATGACACCGGCGGCCCAGCGCAGCGACTGCACGAGGAAGTCGGCCGGCTCGAAGAGCCTGTCGAAGAGACCGAGCTCGTGAGCCTTCTTGCCGTTGATCATGCGGTTCTGCGAGAGCGGGTTCTCGATGACCATCGTCACGGCCTTCTCCGGGCCCACGAGGTTGGGGGTGAGCCACGTGCCGCCCCAGCCGGGGAGGATGCCGAGGAAGACCTCGGGGAAGGCGATCATGCCGACGTCGCCGGAGATCGAGCGGTAGTCACAGTTGAGCGCGATCTCGAGACCGCCGCCGAGGGCGATGCCGTTGACGAACGCGAAGCTCGGCACGCCCAGCTCGCCGAACTTGGTGAACACGCGGTGGCCGAGTTCGGCGATGGCGCGGGCCTGTGCGAGTTCGGTGACGGCGCCGATGCCGGACAGGTCGGCGCCGGCGGCGAAGATGAACGGCTTGCCGGTGATGCCGACACCGACGATCTCGCCGGCCTGCGCACGCGTCTTGAGCGCGTCGAGGGCCTCACCGAGCCGGGTGACGGTCTGCGGGCCCAGGGTGGTGGGCTTGGTGTGGTCGAGGCCGTTGTCGAGGGTGATGAGGGCGAACGTGCCGGCCCCACCGGGGAGCTCGACGTCACGGACGATCGAGTTCGCGACGACCTCGTCGGGGAAGATGGTGGCGAAGTCGATGCTCATCACTTGGCCTCGCTGTTCGTCTGGGCACCGGCGGTGCCGGGCACGTAGTCGGCGTGGTGGGGGTTCTCCCAGATGACGGCGACGCCCATGCCGATGCCGATACACATCGCGGCCATGCCGTAGCGCACGTCGGGGTTCTCCTCGAACTGACGCGCGAGGTTGTTGCACAGACGGATGCCGGAGCTCGCGAGCGGGTGGCCCACGGCGATGGCGCCGCCGTACTTGTTGACCTTCTCGGCGTCGTCCGGGATGCCGAAGTGGTCGAGGAAGGACAGGACCTGGACCGCGAACGCCTCGTTGATCTCGAAGAGGCCGATGTCGTCGATGCTCAGGCCGGCCTGGGCGAGGGCCTTCTCGGCCGCCGGGACGGGGCCGTAGCCCATGACCTCGGGCTCGCACCCGACGAACGCCCAGTTGACGAGGCGCATCTTGACACCGAGGCCCAGCTCGGCGGCGGCGCTCTCGGAGGCGAGGACCGCGGCGGTGGCGCCGTCGTTGAGTCCCGCGCTGTTGCCGGCCGTGACGCGGCCGTGAGGGCGGAACGGGGTCTTGAGGGCACCGAGGGCCTCGAGGGTCACGCCGGCGCGCGGCGGCTCGTCCTTGGTGGCGAGGCCCCAGCCCTGCTCTGCGGTGCGGATCTGAACCGGCACGAGGTCGGGCTGGATCTTGCCGGCCTCGTACGCGGCGGCCGTCTTGTCCTGGCTGCGCTTGGCGTAGGCGTCCGCGCGCTCCTTGGTGAGCTGCGGGAACCGGTCGTGGAGGTTCTCGGCCGTGTTGCCCATCGAGAGCGCCTCGGGGTCGACGAGCTTCTCGCTCAGCAGGCGGGGGTTGGGGTCCATCCGCTCACCCATGGGGTGGCGGCCCATGTGCTCGACGCCGGCGGCGATCGCGACGTCGATGGTGCCGAAACCGATCGCGCCCGCCGTCGTCGTGAGCGCGGTCATCGCGCCCGCACACATGCGGTCGATCGAGTAGCCGGGGACGCTCTGGGGCAGGCCCGAGAGCAGGACGGCGAGCCGTCCGAGGGTCATTCCCTGGTCACCGATCTGGGTGGTGGCGGCGACGGCCAGCTCGCCCACGCGCTCGGGGGGAAGGGAGGGGTTGCGGCGGAGGAGTTCGCGGATGCAGGCGACGACCAGGTCGTCGGCGCGCGTCTGGGCGTACATGCCCTTGTCTCCCGCCTTGCCGAACGGTGTACGCACACCGTCGACGAAGACGACCTCAGTTCGTGACACGGATGTCTCCTGTCGGGCTCGGGGGCGTGCGTCGTCGCACGCCCGAGTCATGTCTCGCCGATATTACTGGCGGGTATCGACCTTGTCGTGGGGGTGGTCGCGAGACGTGGACCACGTCGGATCGGGGGCGCCCGCAGACGTCCAGCCTGCCAGCCGTCCTCCCCGCGCAGCACCCGTGGCACGGTCGGGTGTCGAAGCTCACCCACCGGCGGGCCGCGCAGCGCCGGGGTCGCGGCGCCGGGGTCGGCGCGCGTCCTCGGAGGCGGCGGGTGGCCGGGCGGCGCGGCGGCGAGGCGGCGCGGCGGCGGGGGCGTCGCCGGTCAGGGCTGGGCGGTGGCGAAGGCGCGGGCGAGGACGGGGGCGGCGATGTCCGCCTGCCATCGTCGCGCCCCGAGCGCGGTGAGCGCGTCGTGCAGGGTGCCTTCGTCGTGCTGCTCGGGCGGGGTCCAGACGACGCGTCGCAGCGTGTCGGGGGTGAGGACGTTCTCCAGCGGGAGGCGGTGCTCCTCGGCGAACGCGGTGAGGTCGTCCTTGGCCGCCGCGAGACGGGCGGCGGCCACCGGGTCCTTGTCGGCCCAGGAGCGGGGGGCCGGGGGGCCGGTGCTCGGCAGGGTCGTGGGAGGCAGGTCGGACTCGGGCAGGTCGAGCGCCCGCGTGACGGCCTTGGCCCAGACCTCGGGGTGACGTCTGATCGTGCGGTGGGTGCTGGCGGCCGTGACCTCGGCGGCGGTCCTGGGCGTCGCGGTGGCGAGCACGCCGAGGACCGAGTCCGGCACGATGCGTCCGGGCGAGACGTCCCGGTCGCGAGCGAGATCGTCACGGGTGTACCAGAGCTCACGGAGCACCGCGGCCGCGCGAGGGGAGCGCAGACGGCGCATCCCCGAGACCCGCCGCCACGGATCCGGGCGGGTGGCGTGGCCGGTGAAGGACGTGAGTGCCTCGAACTCCTGCCGGGCCCACTCGAGCTTGCCCTGGGCGGCGAGGTCCTCGATCATCGCCTCCCGCACCGCCGCGAGGCACTCGACGTCGAGGGCGGCGTAGTTGAGCCAGTCCCGCGGCAACGGGCGGGTGGACCAGTCGACGGCCGAGTGCTCCTTGGCGAGCGAGACGTCGAGGTAGTGCTCGAGGACCGCCGCGAGACCGACCCGTGGCAGGCCTGCGAGGCGGGCGCCGAGCTCGGTGTCGAAGAGCGAGGTGGGCGAGAGGCCGACACCCCTCAGGCAGCCGAGGTCCTGCGTGGCGGCGTGGAGGATCCACTCGACGCCGTCGGTGGCCCGCTGCACGGGCTCGAGGTCGGGGCAGCCGACCGGGTCGAGCAACCACGTGCCGGACCCCTCGCGCCGCACCTGCACGAGGTAGGCGCGTTGTCCGTACCGGTACCCCGACGCACGTTCGGCGTCGATCGCGAGCGGGCCGTGACCGGCGGCGAGGGCCTCGGCCGCCTCGAGGAGCCGGTGCTCGTCCTCGACGACCTCGGGGATGCCACCGGCCGGGCTGGTGAGCACGACGGGCGCGGGTCGTGCGTCATTCGTCTCGCCGCCGTCGTGCGTCTCGCCCGCATCGTCCTTCACGTCGCTCGCGCCGCTCGCGCCGCTCGCGCCGCTCGTGTCCCTGGCGTCGCTCGCGTCCCTCGGGTCCCTCAGGTCCCTCGCGTCGCCTGCCGCGTCGCCGTCCCGGCGATTCGTCTCCTCAGCCTCGCCCCTGTCGAGCGTCGCGTCCCGCTGCTGCGTGGTGGCTGCGTGGCGTCCGCCCGACGCGGGACCCCCGGTCGCCGCCCGCCCCGCCCGGGGACGTGCGGCGTCGGCGCCATCGGAGTCGTCGGCGCCGGTGGCCCCGAGGGCGCCGGCGCGTGCCCGCGGAGCGGGGGCGGGGACGAGCTGCTCCGGCACGGCGAACGGGTCGGTGAGGTAGGACATTCGGTGGTTCTCGCGGTTCTCTCAGTGCATCCGGTGGGACAGGGGGGTGACCCCCTGTGGCACCGGGGGGACGCCCGCGATGGTCGCGAGGACGTCGGTCCAGGTGGTCAGATGCTCGACGAGGTCGTTCCCGTCTGGGGTCCAGGATGCCCGCAACTCCATCTCGACCGTGGGTTCGGTGTCGCCAAGGGTGCCGAAGCTCTCCGAGACGACCCGGGTGACCGTGCCGCCGAGGGCGCGATGGGCGACCCCGCTCGTGTGCAACGCGTCGGTGAGCCAGGACCATCCCACCTCCCCGAGCAGCGGGTCACCGGCGAGTTCGGGCTCGAGCTGGGCCCGGGCCAGGGTGACGATGCGCCAGCGACCGTCCCAGGCCGCGGGGGCCTCGTCGTCGAAGAGGATGACGAAGCGACCGGTGGCGAGAGGTTCGTCGTCGCGGTGCGTCGAGATCTCCGCCGACAGGGCGACCGAGTGAGGGGCGATGCGTTGGGGGGCGGGGATCTCGGTGAGTCCGACCTCCGGGCGCAACGTGGCCTGCCGCAAGCGGTCGACCGCCTCGGCGAACTCCGAGGCGGCGCGGGTCGTTGCGCGGCGGTTGGTCACACTCGGCACAGTACGGCCCACCGGCGACAACCCTTCGGTTCCCACGCCGATCGAGGCAGCGAGACGCGGGCGCGGCCGAGCACCTGCGCACCGAGCGCCGCTGGCCCACCACACATCCGTCACACCCGAGACGGCAGAGGGGATGGCGGCGGCGCGATCGCCCCGGCAGTAGCTGAGCTGACATCCCCTCTGCCTTCTCGAGTTTCCCATCGGGGGCCGTTCACCCGTCCGTATGGGTCGACTCTGCGTCTGCTCCCGACGCGGATGAAGGGTTCGGGCCCTCGTGGGAGGATTCCCGGGTGACGACGACGCCCGAGGAACACCACACCCCCGCGAGGACACCGACCATCCCCACCGCAGGGGCCGCCGCAGCGGACTCCGGCGTGCCGACGAGGACGGATGACCAGGCGCAGAGCCGGCTCGTCCGCGCCGCGCGGGGGGAGAAGGTCGACCGCCCACCGGTGTGGTTCATGCGGCAGGCCGGTCGGTCGCTGCCGGAGTACCGCGCGCTTCGCGAGGGCACGACGATGCTCGAGTCCTGCCGTCGCCCCGACCTCGTCACCGAGATCACCCTGCAACCCGTCCGGCGTCATCGCGTCGACGCGGCGATCTTCTTCAGCGACATCGTCGTCCCCCTCCAGGCGGTCGGGGTCGACCTCGACATCGTCGCGGGCGTCGGGCCGGTCGTGGCCGAGCCGTTCCGTACCCGCGCCGACCTGGACCGGCTGCCCGCCCTCACCGCCGAGCACGTGCCCGACATCACCGAGTCCGTGCAGATGCTCGTCCGGGAGCTCGGGCCCACCCCCCTCATCGGGTTCTCGGGCGCCCCCTTCACGCTCGCGAGCTACCTCGTCGAGGGCGGACCCAGCCGCAACCACGAGCACACCAAGGCCCTCATGCACGGCGACCCGGAGCTCTGGCACGACCTCTGCACCCGCCTCGCGCAGATCGCCGGGGCCTACCTGCGCATCCAGGTCGACGCCGGCGCGAGCGCCGTCCAGCTGTTCGACTCGTGGGTGGGCTACCTTTCGCGAGCGGATTACGAGGCCTACGTCCGGCCGCACTCCACCCAGGCCCTCGAGGCCGTCGCCGGGCTCGTGCCCCGCATCCACTTCGGCGTCGGCACCGGTGAGCTGCTCGCCTCGATGGGGGAGGCGGGTGTCGAATGCGTCGGTGTCGACTACCGCGTCAACCTCCTCGACGCGCTCGAACGCACCGGCGGCCGATACGCCCTGCAGGGCAATCTCGACCCGGCGTTGCTGTTCGCGCCCTGGCCGGTCATCGAGCAGGAGGTGCGGCGCATCGTCGCCGAGGGCCGCCAGGCGCCCGGGCACGTCTTCAACCTCGGCCACGGGGTGCTGCCCTCCACCGACCCCGAGGTTCTCACCAGGGTCGTCGAGCTCGTCCACTCCCTCGGCGAAGACCCGGCCTGAGCGCGACGACGGGTGGGTCCCCCTCAGCGGGGGGTGAGCCGCACGGTGCACCGCGGCAGGAAGAACTGCACGAGCGGGCCGATCGCGAGGGCGTAGAGCACCGTGCCGACGCCGAGGGTCCCGCCGAGCAGCCACCCCACGGCGAGGACGGCGATCTCGATCGCCGTCCGGACCACGCGGATGCTCACGCCGGTGCGCCGATGGAGTCCGGTCATGAGGCCGTCACGCGGTCCCGGGCCGAGCTGGCTGCCGATGTAGAGCGCACTCGCGCCCCCGTTGAGAAGGATCCCCCCGAGCATGAGCGCCGCCCGACCGGCGAGGTCGCCCGGTGCCGCGAGGACCGCGAGCGTGGCGTCGGTCGCGACGCCGATCCAGACCGCGTTCGCGAGCGTGCCCAACCCGGGCATCTGCCGCAGCGGGATCCACAGCAGCAGGACGACGAAACTCGCGACGATGACGACGGTGCCGAACGACCACGGCACGTGATGGGCGAGGCCTTGGTGGAACACGTCCCAGGGGTTCAGCCCGAGCGCGCCGCGCAGCATCATCGCCATCGACACGCCGAAGAGGGTGAGGCCGACGAACAGCTGGAGGAGTCGGCGCGGCAGCCTCCCCGCCCGCAGTTGCTCCACCGGGCCGAGCGGCTGGAGGTCGCGCGCGGTCGCCGTCGTGGCCGTGGCGGGGGAGGCAGGATCCATGGGCACAGGATGACGCATCACCGGTCCGACGGGGCGCGGGGGTCGGTCCCGGTGCGCCGTCCGAGACCGGTCCGTCGATCGTCGGGGCGAGCTGTCATATTGTCGCCATGACTGCTGATGCCGCCTACCTCCTCGTCGGTGTCGCCCTCCTCCTCGCCGTGATCCTGCCGACGTTGCTGAAGCGAGTGGCGTTCTCGGCGCCGATGGCCCTGATCCTCACCGGGGTCGTCGTCGGGTTCCTGCCACCGTTCGAGACGACGCGGTTGTCCCCGCTCGAGCACCCCACGATCACCGAGCACGCCGCGGAGCTGTGCGTGATCGTCGCGCTCATGGGTGTCGGACTCGCTCTCGACCGGCCGCTCGAACGCACCCGCGCGTCGTGGCGGGCGTGGGGATCGACGTGGCGACTCCTCGCGATCGCGATGCCGCTGTGCATCGCCGCGGTGACGTTCCTCGGATGGTGGGCCATGGGGTTGCCGATCGCGGCCGCGTTGCTGCTCGGCGCCGCCCTCGCGCCCACCGATCCCGTGCTCGCGGCCGACGTGCAGGTCGGGGGGCCGACGACCGAGCAGGCCGAGGACGTCGCGCGTCACGAGGACGAGGGCGTCCACGGGAGTGTCGACGACGGCGTTCGCGGGGATGCCGAGGACGGCGCCGTCGGCGACGGTCCCGCGGACGGTGTCCACGAAGGCGTCGACGAGCACGACGACGTGCGCTTCGCCCTCACCTCCGAGGGAGGTCTCAACGACGCGCTCGCCTTCCCGTTCGTCTACGCGGCGATCTTCCTCGCGGACGAGGGCCCGGTGTCGGAGTGGTGGCTGCGGTGGCTGGGCTGGGAGGTCGTCGGCAAGATCGCGCTCGGGGTGCTGTTCGGGTATCTCGGCGGGAAGCTTCTGGGCCGGATCGCCTTCCGTCCCCGGATGACGGCGTTCCAGTTCGCGCGGAACGGCGAACCGCTGCTCGCGCTCGCCGGCACGCTGTTCGTGTACGGCCTCACCGAGCTGGTCGGCGGGTGGGGGTTCCTCGCGGTGTTCGTCGCCGCGCTGCGTCTGCGCGCCGAGGAGCGACACGACGAGTACCACGTCGTCATGCACGAGATGGTGGAGCGGCTGGAGCTGCTGCTCACGCTCCTGCTGCTCCTCGCCCTCGGGGTCGCGCTCGGGGACGGGCTGCTCGCCCACCTCACCTGGCAGGGCGCCGCGGTGGGCCTCGCGCTGGTCTTCGTCGTGCGGCCGCTCACCGCGTGGCTCGCGCTGGGTCGTCAGAGCGACGTCGACGAGGAGGGCAATCAGAGCCTCGGCCCGCGTGAGCGGATCGTCACGGCGTTCTTCGGGGTGCGCGGCATCGGCTCGATCTACTACCTCGCCTACGCCCTGCAGGAGGCCGACTTCCCCTACGCCGAGCTGCTCTGGTCGACGGTCGGGTTCACGATCCTCGTGTCGGTCGTCGTGCACGGCATGGGCGCGACGCCCGCGATGCGCTGGCTCGAGAGCGTGCGGGACCGACCCGGTCGGCAGGAGCCGTCGACGCCGTGAAGAATGAGGGCATGACCGACCCCCAGACCAACGCCGCCCGCCTGCGGGCCCTCAACGAGACGATCCGCTACGCGATGTGGTCGGTGTTCTCGGTGTCCACGCCCCTGCCTGCCGACGACGCGGAGCGCGAGGCGCTCACCGTCGACCTCACCGAGTTCCTCGACACCCTGCCCGACCAGGGCGTCACCGTGCGGGGGTTGTACGACGTCGCCGGATTCCGGGCCGACGCGGAGGTGATGGTGTGGTGGCACGCCGAGGAGGTCGAGGCGCTGCAGCGGGCGTACAAGTCGCTGCGTCGCACCCGGCTCGGACGGCACCTCGCGCCGGTGTGGTCCCAGGTCGCGCTGCACCGCCAGGCCGAGTTCAACAAGGGTCACGTGCCGGCGTTCATGAAGGAGGAGCGGGTGCGCGACTACGTCTGCGTCTACCCCTTCGTCCGCAGTTACGACTGGTACGTCCTCGAGGAGTCAGAGCGCCGCGAGATGCTCGCCGAGCACGGCCGCATGGCGCGGCCCTACCAGGAGGTGCGGGCGAACACCATCCCCAGCTTCGCGCTCGGTGACTACGAGTGGATCCTCGCGTTCGAGTCCGACGACCTGCCGGAGATGGTCGACATGATGCGCGAGCTGCGCAGGTCCCGCGCCCGCCTCCACGTGCGCGAGGAGACGCCGTTCTACACCGGCCCCCGCGTCGACGCCGCGACCCTCGTCCACGGCCTGCCGTGATCACCCACGCCGCGACGCCCACGCAAGGCCCCCGGAGCGCAGTGCGCGCTCCGGGGGCCTCGTGCCGCCGGCACGGTCCCGGCGCGGCCGGTGACGGCCGTCGGCGGGCTCGTCACCGGCAGGGCCTCAGTCCTGCGCCAGCCGCATGCTGATCGAGTTGATGCAGTACCGCTGGTCGGTGGGGGTGTCGTAGCCCTCGCCCTCGAAGACGTGGCCGAGATGGGAGCCGCAGCGGGCGCACCGCACCTCGACACGGCGCATGCCGAGGGAGGTGTCCTCGATGTACTCGACGCGGTCCTCGGCCAGGGGCGCGTAGAAGCTCGGCCAGCCACAGTGGCTCTCGAACTTCGTCTCGCTGCGGAACAGTTCCGCGCCGCAGGCGCGACACGAGTACACCCCGGGCGTCGTCGTGTCCGTGTACTCCCCGATGCCGGGGCGTTCGGTGCCGGCCTGCCGGAGCACCTGGTACTCGGCGGGGGCGAGGATCGCTCGCCATTCGGCCTCGGTGCGCTGGACCTCGTAGTTCTTCTCGCTCATGCCGGAGTCAACAATGCCGACGCCGATTCGGTTCCCGGCCGACCGGGTCGCGCGCCCACTTCTAGACTCCGCTCGTGGAGCTCCCCCTCGTCGCCGTGGTCGCGGCCGTCCTCGTCGGCCTCGTGCTGCTCACGGTGGGTGGGGACACCCTCGTCAACGGCGCGACGCGGGTGTCGCGGCGGTTCGGCATGAGCGCTGCCACGGTGGGGGCGACGGTCGTCGCGACGGCCACGTCGGCACCCGAGTTGGCGGTCTCCACCGGCGCGGTCCTGCACGGCGACCACGGACTGGCCCTCGGCAACGTCGTCGGGAGCAACATCGCCAACGTGCTCCTCGTCCTCGGCGCTGCGGCGCTCGTGTCGCCGATCCGGATCCCCGCCCGGGTCCGCCGCGTCGACATCCCGGTCTGCGCGGCGGCGACCGCGCTGTTGCTCGCCCTCTCGCTCGACGGGCGCCTCGGTCCGCTCGACGGTGCCGTGCTCCTGCTCGTCTTCGCCGCGACGATCGGTCGAGCCGTGTACGCGACGCGGTCCTGAGCCGAGGCTCCCGTGCCCGCCACCTCCCTCGTCTCCTCCGGGGACGGCGCCATCACCGACACGCTTGCCCGGGTCGACGGGGCCGACGCGGGCGCTCCGGGCGCCGGCGACGAGGCGGAGCGGGGGGAGTCGCGCCCCTCGGCGTGGCCCGGTGTGCTGCTCGTGCTCGTCGGCACGGCGATCCTCGTGGGCGGGGCGGAGCTCCTCGTCCTCGGGGCGGAGCAGATCGCCCTGGGACTCGGGGTGAGCGACCTCGTCGTCGGTCTCACGGTCGTCGCGATCGGCACGTCGCTCCCCGAGCTGGCCGCGGCGATCTCCGCGGGCCGGGCCGGGACCGCCGACCTCGCGGTGGGCAACGCCGTCGGCAGCAACGTCGCGAACATCGGCCTCGTGCTGGGACTGCCCGTGATCCTCGTCGCGGCGATCCCGGTCCCCGCGACGACGACGCGACAGGACCTTCCCCTCGCCCTGCTCGTCCTCATGGTGGTGTGGGTGCTCGCGCGGTGGCGGGGCGGCCTGGACCGCCTCGCCGGGATCCTCCTGCTCGGGGGTTACGCGGCCTACCTCGCCTCCCTCGTGGTGTCGGCCGTGCCCTGACCCCGATCGCGACGCTCCGCCTCCACGTCGGCGAGCTCGTCGGGCACCTCGCCCGGTCCACCGACGAGCGGAGCGCCGATGAGGTAGGCCGACCGCGCGATCGCCATGCTCGCGACCGCGGAGGTGACGAGCTGGAGCACGACCGCGATGCCGAGCTTGACGGCCCGCTCCCACGAGGGCTCGAGGAGGAAGACGCCGACGAGGATGAGCGGCATCCCGAGACCGGCCCCCGTGGCGATCGCCGAGAGCCGGGCGAACACGTCGCGCAGGCGCAGGATGCCGAGCCCGGCCGCGCCGAACACGAGCGACCCGATGACGATGAGGGTCTGACCGACGATCTCGGACATCAGCGACGTCCCTTCGTCATGGCCCGGGAGAGGGAGACCGTGGCGAGCATCCCGACGACCGTGGCCACGAGGACGACGTCGAACAGCACGCCGAAGCCCCGCCACGCGCCGACGAGTGCGAACAAGGCGATGACCCCGAAGAAGAGCAGGTCGGAGGCGGCGACGCGGTCGGCGTCCCGGGGTCCCCGGCTCATCCGCCACACGGCGGCGGCCATCGTCGCGGTGACGATCGCGATGCCGATGAGCAGGCCGATCACCGCGTCACCCCCTGAGGGCGCAGGGCGCCGAGCAGCCGCCGCTCGAGTTCGGCGGTCTCGGCGAGGAGGTCTGCACGGGTCCCGTTGAGCGCAAGGATGTAGAGGACGGGGTTGTCGGGTCTCGCCTCGCCGCCCTTCGCGCCCTCGTCGCGCTCGGGCACGGCGCGCGGGTGCTCGGTCGCGACGACGAGGGTCCCGGGGATGAGGGTGACCGCCATCGAGAGCAGCGAGACCTCGACGTCGTTCTCGCAGCGGGTGACGACGCGCGCGATGCGCGGGGTCGACAGGTCGGCGGGGGTGAGCACGTCGCGGATCACGACGACGCCGGCGGCGACCACCTGCCAGGTGAACCACCCGAGGAAGACGAGGATGCGTACGGGCCAGGTCAGCAGGGTCATCGTCCGCTCACCTCCTGGAGATAGATCGTCGGGTCGATGAGGGACTGCGCGGCCGTGGTCGCGGGCGCGAGGAGCAGCTGCCCGCCGACGCCGAGCACGAGGCTGATGACGACGAGGACGAGGGCGGGGGCGGCGAGCGAGAACGGGATCCGGTGGGAGTCGTCCTCGGTGATCTCGGGGTTCGCCGCACCGAGGAACGTTCCGCCCCAGATCTTGAGCATCGACATGAGCGTGTAGAGGCTCACCCCGAGCGCGGCGGCGCCGACGAGCCACTGGCCGGCCGAGAACGAGGCGGTGATGATCGCGAGCTTGGCGACGAACCCCGAGAACGGCGGGAGACCCGCGAGGGAGATCGCCGCGCCGAAGAACGCGGCCGCGGTGAGGGGCTCGCGCCGCAACAGACCGGTGACCGTGCCGAGTGACGAGCGCCCGTATCGGTCCTCGACCGCGGCGACGCTGAGGAACAGCGCGCCCTTGGCGAGGATGTTGTGGACGAGGTAGAACACCCCGGCCGCGAGGCCCGCCGGGGTGAACAGGGCGAGGCCGAGGAGGACGTAGCCGATCTGGCTCACCATGTGGAAGGAGAGGATCGAGCGGGAGTCGTTCTCGCCGATGGCCGCGAGCACCCCGACGATCATCGAGAGCGTGAAGACCGCGAGCGAGATCGGCCCGGGACCGGTCTCGCCGAAGAGGATCGCGCCCACCCGGAACAGCGCGTACACCGCCACCTTGGTGTGCAGGGCGGAGAACAACGCCGTGACGACGGGCGGCATCGAGGGGTAGGTCTGCCCGAGCCAGCCGTGGGCGGGGAACACCGCCGCCTTGATGCCGAGGGCCGACAGGAGGATGACGGTGCCGAGCAGCGCGGTGGGGGAGGTGTGGGCCGCGCCGTGCAGATCACCGAGGGAGACCCGCCCCGTGCCCGCATAGATGAGGGCGACGCCGACGAGGAAGATCGTCGAGGTGAGCAGGTTGACCGTGACGTAGATCCGGGACGCCGTGACCTGCTGCCGTGACCCGCGCCCGCGGTGGGCGAGGAGGATGAGCCCGTAGCTCGGCAGCAGCATGATCTCGATGAACACGAAGAGGTTGAACAGGTCGGCCGTGAGCAGCGCCCCGTTGACCCCCGCCGTGACGAGGAGGACCAGCGGCGCGAAGAACGGCTCGTCCGCGGTCCCGGTCGCGCACGCGAACGCGACGGTGAGCACGGTGAGCAGGACGGTCGTCACGAGCATGAGCCCGGAGAACGCGTCTGCGACGAGGGGGATCGCGAGACCCCCGTCCCACCCGCCGACGTGCTCGACGAGCACGGCGCCCGACCAGGTGCGGGCCAGGAGGGCCCCGGCCGCGACGAGGTCGGCGACGAGGACGACGAGCAGGATGGTGCGCCGCGCCGGACGCGGCATCCGGACGCCCACGAGCACCCCGGCGACGAGCAGCGGCAGGGCGACGAACAACGGCAGGAGAGCGGTCATCGCGTCTCCTCCGTCGTCGTGTGCGGCGCGTGCGGGCCGGTCGGAGTGTGCTGGGCCCTCCCGGTGTCCGCTCCCGGGTCGCCCTGTTCACCGGGCTCACCTGGGTCGGGGTCCTCGGGGTCGTCGTCCGCACGGTCGACGTAGTCGTGCCAGTGCTCGGGCTCGATCTCACCCCGGTAGGCCGGGTGGTCGTGGGGGAAGAGGTCGGGCGTCGTGTCACTGGGGAGGTCGCCGAGGTCGGTGTCGTCGTCACCGTCGCCGATGACGGCGAGCACGAGCATGAAGATGATGACGGCGAACGCGATGACGATCGCCGTGAGCACGAACGCCTGGGGGAGCGGGTCGGAGGTCGTGGTGAGGTCGAAGTCCGTGCCGATGGCCGGGGTCCTCCGGCTCGATCCCCCCGAGAGGACGAGCAGCAGGTTGACGCCGTGGCTGAGCATGAGGAACCCGATGATGATCCGCAGCATGCCGCGGCGCAGGATCATGAAGACGCCTCCGGCGACGAGCACACCGACGGTGAGGGCGAGGGCCATCAGCGGTCACGCTCCTCTCGGGTCGTGAGGCGCCCTGGTCGTCGGAGGGGCGTGGGTTCGGGGGTGTCGAGACCGAGTTCGGAGATCGACCCGAGAACGAGACCGAGGACCGTGAGGTAGACGCCGATGTCGAAGACCAGACCGGTCGAGAGCGTGACGCCGGCGACCTTCGTCGACATCGGCGTGAGGAACGACCCGGCCCACACGAGGTTGACGAGACCCGTCACCGTGGCGACGACGATGCCCACGCCGATGACGCGCAGGTAGTCGATGTGGAGGCGCGTGATCCAGTCGCTGCCGGAGGCGAGGAACACGAGGACGACGGCGGCGCCGGCGACGAGCGCGCCGATGAACCCGCCACCGGTCTCGTAGTGCCCGCGGAGGAAGAACCACAGGGACAGCCCGATGAGCAGGGGGACGACGACGCGGTCGAGCACACGGATCGCGGTCGTGTTCTCGTGCGGGTCGTGGGCGGGATTGTCGCGGCTCACGACGAGGGGGCTCGGCCGCAGCGGCAGGAGGCCGCGAGAGCGCAGGGCGACGACGAACGCGACCGCCGCGGTGCCGAGGGCGACCATCTCCCCGTAGGTGTCGAGGGCCCGGAAGTCGACGAGGATCGTGTTGACGACGTTGGTGCCGGCGGTGAGCTCGTAGGCGCGGGCGAGGAAGGCGTCCCCGAGGGCGTCGCCGCTGCGGGGCGTCATGACGAACAGGGCGATGAGGGTCCCCGCCACGCCGGCGGCCAGGGCGACGGTGACGGCGACGCCGGAACGCAGGGCCCCGGTGGGATGGAAGCCGTCGGGCATCCGGACGAGCAGAAGGACCATGACGACGACGGTGAGGATCTCGACGAGCAGCTGGGTGACGGCCACGTCGGGCGCGCCGAGGACGAAGAAGAGCAACGCCATCGCGAACCCGACGATGCCGACGATCGTCACGAGGGCGACGCGGCTGCGGGCTCCGAGGGTGAACGCGACGCCACCGACGACGACGGCGAGGAGGAGCCAGTCGAACGGGTGCCCGGCCGGGGGGAGCCCGGGGGCGCCGGTGAGCAGCACGACGCCGCCCACCCCGAGGACGAGCACGAGGAGCGGGGCGAGGAGGGCCCGATAGGGGTTGTCGCTGCGGGTGAGGTCGCCCACGCGGCGCCCGAGCGCGATGGAGCCGCTGCGGAAGCCCTCGACCCCGGCGACGGAGTTCCCGACGCCGAGGGTCCGGCCGACGACGAGCCGGTCGACGCGTTCCCGGGCCACGATGAGGGCGGCGCCGAGTCCGATCGCGGTGAGCGACATGACCAGGGCGGCGTTGAGGCCGTGCCAGAGGGTGAGGTCGGCGGCGGGGGAATCGGCGAGGACGGCCCGGGCGCCGGTGTCGACGAGTGGCTGCAGCACCGGGCCGGTGATGCCGAGGAGGACGCCTGCGACGGCCCCGACGAGCACCGGTGCGATCATCGCCACGGGCGCCTCGTGCGGCGGCTCCTCCATGTCGGGCCCGAACAGGGGCCGTAGCATCCGGCCGCTGTAGGCCATCGTGCACATCGCCCCGGCGACCGCGACGACGCAGACGACGAGCGTCGTGGCGTCGCCGAACGGTGCCTCGGTGAACCCCTTGAAGACCGCCTCCTTGCTGACGAAGCCGAGGAGGGGAGGCAGGCCGGCCATCGACGCGGCGCCGAGCACGAGGGCGAGGCTGCTCCACGGCATGTGGCGGCGCAGCCCGCTGAGTCGGCGGATGTCGCGGGTCGTCGTCTCGTGGTCGATGAGGCCGACCGACATGAACAGTGAGGACTTGAAGATCGCGTGGGCGATCACGTGGGTGAGCGCGGCGACCATCGCGTATCCGGTGCCGACGCCGATGGTCGCGACGAGCATGCCGAGCTGGCTGATCGTCGAATAGGCGAGGAGTTCCTTGAGGTCGTGGCGCTGCAGGGCGTACACCGCGCCCATCACCATCGTGAGGAGTCCGACCCCGACGAGCAGCATGTTCCACAGGGGGACGGCGTGCAGGGCCGTGGAGAACCGCAGTAACAGGTACATCGCGGCCTTGACCATCGCCGCGGCGTGGAGGTAGGCGCTCACCGGGGTGGAGGCCACCATCGCGTCGGGCAGCCAGCCGTGGAACGGGAACTGCGCGCCCTTGGTGAACGCGGCGAGTGCGACGAGGACGGCGACCGCCGTGCTCGTGCCCGGTTGGTCCTGCCACACCGGGGAGGTGAGGGCCGCGGACAGGTGCGTCGTGCCGGTGGCCGTGACGGTGAGGGCGACCGCGCCGAGGAGGCACAGGCCGCCACCGCCGGTGACGAGCAGCGTGCGCAGGGCCGGTGCCTTGCCCTTGGGGCCGGTCTGCTGGATGAGCAGGAACGAGCAGATCGTCGTGAACTCCCACATCACCCACATGAGGACGAGGTCGTCGGCGAGGACGAGGCCGATCATCGCGGCGGCGAAGAAGGCGAGCAGGGCGTAGAACGAGCCGTGCCGACCCGCGGGCAGGTAGGACACGGCATACGCCATGACGAGGGCGCCGATGACGAGGACGACGAGGCAGAAGACGAGCGAGAGGCCGTCCATGCGCAGCCGGAACGCGACGTCGAGCTGGGGCAACCACGGCCAGACGCCGGCGATCGGGGCTCGGGTGCCCAGCCACGTCGTGGTGACGAGCACGGCCAGCCCGGCGAGCCCGGCCGAGAGCACCCACCCGGCGTGCCGTCCCAGACGTTGGCCCAGGGGGTGGGCGAGGACGGGGAGGCACGCTGCGAAGAGCATCGTGACCAGGAGGTTCAACCGGGGTCCTTTCGGCGGGGCGAGCGGGGCACGCCGGCGATCCGGAACGGGCGGGGGTCGAAGTGAACCGACCACCACGATCCTAGTGGGCCGCGGGCGCTCGGCCGGGGCACGCCGATCGCAGGTCACCCTACGGGGAGAGACCCGCCCGGTCCCCGTGCCGTCGCCTCTCCCGCCCGTACCCTGACGCACATGAGCGAGGAGATCCTCACCCTGCCGGGCCCGGACGGGCAGGAACGGTCGGTGCGGTTGAGCAACCCCGACAAGCCGGTGTGGCCGGAGTCCGAGCACGGGTCCGCCATCTCTAAGCGTGAGCTTGCCGAGTACGTCGTCGCGGTGGGCGGGCCCTTGCTCGCGGCGGCGGGCGACCGGCCGGTCACGCTGCAGCGGTTCCGCGGTGGGGTGTCCGGTGAGGAGTTCTACAGCAAGAACCCGCCGAAGGGCCTGCCGGCGTGGGTGCGCACGGTGACGTGCACCTACCCCTCGGGCCGGCGACACGCCCAACTCGTGCTGGACGAGGCCGCGACCGCCGTGTGGGCCGTGCAGATGAGCACGGTGACGTTCCATCCGTGGCCGGTCCGCGCCGACGACAACGACCACGTCGACGAAGTGCGCATCGACCTCGACCCCCAACCCGGGACCGGGTTCGCCGAGGCCCGACGGGCGGCGCACGCTCTCCGTGAGCTCATGCTCGAGCTCGACCTCACCCCGTGGGTGAAGACGAGTGGCAACCGAGGTCTCCACGTCTACTCGAGAGTGACCCGCACCCACGAGTTCCTCGACGCACGTCATGCCGTCGTCGGCGTCTGCCGTGAGCTGGAACGCCGCCTGCCGGACCTCGTCACGACGGCGTGGTGGAAGGAGGAACGAGGGGAGCGGATCTTCCTCGACGTCAACCAGATGTGTCGCGACCGCACGATCGCCTCGGCCTACAGCCCGCGCCCGCTGCCGGCGGCGACCGTGTCGATGCCGGTGCGGTGGGAGGAACTCGACGACGTGAGCCCCCTGGACTTCACCGTGCGCACCGTGCCCGCGATCCTCGCCGACCGCGGCGACGCCTGGGCCGGCATGGGGGAGGCGGTGGGTGACCTCGGCGCCGCGTTCGCCCTGTGGGAGGCCGACGTCGAGCGCGGCCTGCCGGAGATGAACTTCCCGCCCGATCACCCGAAGATGCCCGGCGAGCCCCCGCGGGTGCAGCCCAGCCGCAAGAACGCCGCGAACTGGCACGACGACGGCAGCCCGGCGGGGGCGTGACCCGCCGCGACCTCGAGAGCGGGTGGCGTCCTCGCCGCCGGCGTCTCGCCGGCGCGGTCGCCACCCCGCCCCACCAGGGCGGACGAGGGGTTTCCTACCCTGGGGGCATGCCCGACATGCGCTTCCACTCCCGAAAGTGGGTCAAACCCGAGGACCTCAACGCCAACGGCACGCTCTTCGGCGGCAGCCTGCTGAAGTGGGTCGACGAGGAGGCCGCGATCTATGCGATCCTCCAGCTCGGCAACGAGCGGTGTGTCACCAAGTACATGTCGGAGATCGAGTTCGTCTCCTCGGCATGGCAGGGCGACCTCATCGAGCTCGGCCTCGTCCCCACCGCGTTCGGGCGGACCTCCCTCACCCTGCGGGCCCGCGTCCGCAACATGGTGACCCGCGAGACGATCATCGACATCGAGAGGATCGTCATGGTCGGTCTCGATGGCGCCGGTCGTCCCCAACCGCACGGCTGCGACCACGTCACCTTCGACCGGGACCGGGTGCCGCAGCGTCACGCGCCCATCCCGCGTCCTCCCATCGTCGACCTGCCGACCGGCCCGGTCGACGACCTCGACTGACCCTCAGCGCTCGAGGACGGCGGCGAGGTCGTAGGCGGGCGCCACCTCGATCTGGGAGAGGAGGCAGGACTCCGGGTCGCGGTCGGGGCGCCAGCGCAGGAACGTCACGGCGTGGCGGAACCGGGCACCCTCGAGCTGGTCGAAGGCGACTTCGACGACGCGTTCGGGGCGCAGCGGGACGTAGCCGACGTCCTTGTTGCCGGAGAACCGGGAGCGGTCGGTCTCGGCGTGGAGGATCTCGCCGTCCTCGTCCCGCCGTACGAGGGGCGCGAGTTCGTCGATGAGCGCGAGGCGTCGCGCCGCGGTGAAGGCGGCGATCCCACCGACACCGAGGAGGCGTCCGTCGTCGGTGACGAGGGAGAGCAGCAACGAGCCGACGCCCCGGCCGGACTTGTGCACGCGGTAGCCGGTGACGATCGCCTCGGCGGTGCGCTTGTGCTTGACCTTGACCATGGTCCGCTTGCCGGGGGTGTAGGTCCCGGAGAGCGGTTTGGCGACGACGCCGTCGAGTCCGGCGCCCTCGAACCTGACGAACCACTCGCGCGCCTCGGCGGCGTCGCGGGTCGCCCGGGTGAGGTGGAGGGGGGAGCCTGCTCCGAGTGAAGCGAGGACGTCCTCGAGCCGCTCACGGCGGGTGGCGAACTCGACGTCGAGGAGGGAGTCGTCGTCGAGCGCGACGAGATCGAAGGCGACGATCTCGGCCGGAGTGCTCTGCGACAGGGTCGCGATCCGTGAGGCCGCGGGGTGGATCCGTTGCGACAGGCCCTCCCAGTCGAGACGTTCCGCGCCGGGTTCCCCTGTGCGGACGACGATCTCACCGTCGAGAAGGCACCGCTGGGGGAGCAGGTCGAGCAGCGGTTCACGTAGCTCGGGGAAGTATCGGGTGAGCGTCTTGGATCCGCGGCTCGCGAGCTCCACCTCGTCCCCGTCGCGGAGGACCAGGCACCGGAACCCGTCCCACTTGGGTTCGTAGGCGAATCCGCCCGGCACCGAGTCGGGTTCGGGGACGTCGGGCACCGACTTGGCGAGCATCGGCGTGATCGGCAGGGGCACGGGCAGGTCCATGCGGACAGTGTGGCGGTGACCCCGCCCTCGCGCGCACCGACGTTCGACCCGTTCGCGCACGACAGGGGGGCAGGTGAGGTCGCAGCGATAGGGTCGCCATCACGACCACCGGTCCACATCCTCGGCGGCGATCGTGCGGCGAGGAGGGGCTGTCCGGTCTCGCGATCGGCGTCCGGAGCCCGGCGCAGTCGGCCCGTGTGGTCGACAGCACCCCGGGCGCGAACCCGCCGGTCGCCTCACGGACAGGAGCACATGCATGGGTAAGAAGAAGGACGCCGCCACCGGCTCGGACCCGACCACCGACGTCGACACGTCGATGGACACCGTCGAGGCGCAGAAGGCCCGGAAGAAGAAGGAGAAGTCGCAGAAGAAGCAGCGGGCGGGGACGACGACGTCGCCGGAGAAGACGTCGTCGGGCAAGAAGAAGTCCGGAAAGACGAAGTCCGACGAGAAGAAGCCCGGAAAGACGACGTCGGACGCGCTCGAGGCCGAGAAGGCCGAGCGGAAGGCGGTCGAGAAGGCCGAGCGGAAGGCGGTCGAGAAGGCCGAGCAGAAGGCGGCCAAGGCCGAGCGCAAGCGGCTGAAGAAGCTCGTCGAGGCGGCTCGTTCGGTGCCCGGTGCGCCTGACACCGTCGAGGAGGCGTTGGCGGAGGTCGGTGCGAGCGAGGTGGCACCGGGTGCCGTGGTGGACGTGGCCGACCTCGTGTCGACGTCGTTCGTCGACGCCCTGCGCGTGGGGGAGGGGTTCCGCCTCACCGACATCGACCCGTCCTCGACGCCCGGGTTCTCCGGGACGAGGGAGGAGGCCGAGACGCTCACGGCGGCGGCCGAGCCCGAGATCGCCGACCTGCAGGAGCGCCTCTACGCGGACTCGAGGGCAGGTGGCGGGGCGTCGGTCCTCCTCGTCGTTCAGGGTCTGGACACCGCGGGCAAGGGCGGCATCATGCGTCACGTCGTCGGGCTGCTCGACCCGCAGGGCACGACGATCCATGCGTTCAAGCAGCCCACCCCGGAGGAGCGGCGGCGTCCGTTCCTGTGGCGCATCCGCCGGCAGCTGCCCGCGCCCGGAATGGTCGGGGTCTTCGACCGTTCGCACTACGAGGACGTCCTCGTCGCCCGCGTCGACGACCTCGTACCCGCGTCGACGTGGCGCCGCCGGTACGGGCAGATCCGCACGTTCGAGAACTCCGTGGTCAGGGGCGGCACGACGATCGTCAAGGTCATGCTGCACATCGGCAACGAGGAGCAGCGGGCCCGCCTCGCCGAACGGTTGGAGCGCGCCGACAAGCACTGGAAGTACAACCCCGGTGACATCGACACGCGTCGCAAGTGGGACGCCTACGGCGAGGCCTACCAGGAGGCGTTGGTGAAGACCTCGACGGACGAGGCGCCCTGGTTCGTCGTCCCGGCGGACCGCAAGTGGTACGCGCGCCTCGCCGTCCAGCAGCTCCTGCTCGACGCCCTGCGTCGCGTCGACCCTCAGTGGCCGCGGGCGACCTTCGACGTCGAGGAGGAGAAGGCCCGCCTCGCCGACTCCTGAGCCCCGGCTCACCTGCGCCGACGAGCGGGACGGGACAGCGCGCAGCCCCGTGGTCGTCCTCACGACCACGGGGCTGCGCGCTGGTGCCGGCGGTGCTCAGCGGTGCGGAACCGGCGGCTCAGAGCGAGTCGCGACGCTCCTTGGCGCGGGCCGCGCGTTCGGCGGCCTTCTCGGCGAGCTCGGGGGAGCGCTCGACGCGGCCGTTCGTCGCCGCCTGGGCCATCATCCCCGCGGCCTCGCGGCGGGCGTCCTCCGCGTCGATCTCGAGCTGGTCGGGCTCGTCGGTGAGGCTCTGGAGGATGACCATCGAGCGCGGCGCGAGGGTGAGGGTGTCGCCGGACTCGTGCGGGTCGACGCCCTTCTCCGGGATTCCCGTGGGCAGGTTGGTGTCGAGCACCGGCACCCAGTGGACGTTCTCGATGACCGACGGCACGACGAAGTCGAGGGACTCGTGGTAGGCGTTGAACATCAGCACGAAGCTGTCGTCGGTGATCCGCTGGCCCAGCGTGCCGGGCTCCTGGATCGCGTCACCGTTGAGCAGGACGGAGATCGTGCGGGCATACCCCGTGCTCCAGTCCTCCTCGGTCATCTCCTCGCCACTGTTGGCGAACCACACGATGTCACCCACGGTCGACTGGCCCCCGTGATCGGCGCCGCCCTCGAAGAAGCGGCGACGGCGGAAGACGGGGTGGGCGAGGCGGAGGTTGACGACGTACTTCGCGAACTCGAACAACAGGTGCTGCTCACGCCCGAGATTCCAGTCGATCCAGGAGATCTCGTTGTCCTGGCAGTACACGTTGTTGTTGCCGCCCTGGGTGCGGCCGAACTCGTCACCGTGGGCGATCATCGGCACCCCCTGGCTGACGAGCAGCGTCGTGAGGAAGTTGCGGATCTGCCGCAGCCGCAGCGCCCGCACCTCGGGGTCGTCGGTGGGTCCTTCGGCGCCGCAGTTCCAAGAGCGGTTGTGGCTCTCGCCGTCCTTGCCGTCCTCGCCGTTGGCCATGTTGTGCTTGTCGTTGTAGCTGACGAGGTCACGGAGGGTGAACCCGTCGTGGGCGATGATGAAGTTCACCGACGCGATCGGGCGACGTCCGGAGTGCTCGTACAGGTCCGAGGAACCGGTGAGGCGGGAGGCGAACTCCGCCAGGCCGGCGGCCTCACCGCGCCAGTAGTCGCGCACGGTGTCGCGGTAGCGCCCGTTCCACTCCGTCCACAGGGGCGGGAAGTTGCCGACCTGGTAGCCGCCGTCACCGAGGTCCCACGGCTCCGCGATGAGCTTGACCTGGGAGATCACCGGGTCCTGCTGGATGATGTCGAAGAACGCGCTGAGGCGGTCGACCTCGTGGAACTGACGGGCGAGGGTGGCCGCGAGGTCGAACCGGAACCCGTCGACGCGCATCTCGGTGACCCAGTACCGCAGGCTGTCCATGATGAGCTGCAGCACGTGCGGGTTGCGCATGAGCAGGCTGTTGCCGGTCCCCGTCGTGTCGTAGTAGTGCTCCTTGGCGTCGTCGACGAGGCGGTAGTAGGCCGTGTTGTCGATGCCGCGGAAGCACAGCGTGGGGCCGAACTCGTTGCCCTCGGCGGTGTGGTTGTACACCACGTCGAGGATGACCTCGATGTTGGCCTCGTGCAGGGTCTTCACCATCGACTTGAACTCGGTGACCTGCTGGCCCGCGGTGCCGTACGCCGCGTACTCGTTGTGGGGGGCGAGGAAGCCGATCGTGTTGTAGCCCCAGTAGTTGCGCAGCCCCTTCTCCTGCAGGTGGGTGTCCTGCACGAACTGGTGCACCGGGAGCAGCTCGATGGCCGTCACGCCGAGGTCGGTGAGGTGCTTGATGATCGCCGGGTGGGCGATCGCCGCGTACGTCCCCCGGATCTCCTCGGGGATGTCGGGGTGCGTCATCGTGAGCCCCTTGACGTGGGCCTCGTAGATCACCGTGTCGTGGTACTCGTGGTGCGGGGGACGGTCGTGGCCCCAGTCGAAGAATGGGTTGACGACCACCGAGAGCATCGTGTGCCCGAGGGAGTCGGCCTCGTTGTAGGAGTTGACGTCGCCGAAGTTGTACGAGAACAGCGCCTCGTCGCCGGTGATCTGTCCGTCGATGGCCTTGGCGTAGGGGTCGAGGAGCAACTTGTTCGGGTTGCAGCGGTAGCCCTGGGTGGGGTCGTAGGGGCCGTGCACGCGGTAGCCGTAGCGCTGCCCGGGCTGGAGGTTGGGCACGTATCCGTGCCATACGTAGCCGTCGACCTCGGTGAGTTCGAGCCTGGTCTCGGTGCCGTCCTCGCTCACGAGGCACAGTTCGACCCGCTCGGCGATCTCGGAGAACAGGGCGAAGTTCACTCCCGAGCCGTCGTAGGTGGCTCCGAGCGGATACGCGTTTCCTGGCCAGATGTCCATAGGTCCGTCTTAGCTCTTCCGTCGTCCATGAGTGCGGCGCGGTGCCGCAGTGTCGGCGATTCACCCGTGTCTCGGGCGAATTCGCGGATCGGCCCCGGCGAGGGCCCTGTCGAACGTTAACCCGATCGCCGGGCCGATGAGGCGGCCCCGCGGTCGTGGCGTCCATGACCGGCGCCGCGATGCGTCGGCGGCACGATCCGTGAGCAGTGTGCCGCACCGGCGACGTGCCACCGACACCCAGACCACGCCGTGGGGTCGACGCGTGGCTCATCCCGGGCGTTGCGGTGACGCACGCCTCAGGGGCACGGACGCGCGGGCGCGGCCGGTAGCTGCGAGGACACGTCGAGGACTCGGCCGCGGGCCGGTTGGACTCCGGCCGCGGTCATCGGTTACTGTCGTCCAGCACGCCGCGGGAAGCCGCAAGGCCGACAAGGTCGAACGGAATCCACGCGACGCACATGCGGACGTGGCTCAGTTGGTAGAGCATCACCTTGCCAAGGTGAGGGTCGCGGGTTCGAGTCCCGTCGTCCGCTCGGAGGATCGCCTCCCTCGGAAGGCAGTCATTCAGCCTTCGCGGTGGAGTGGCCGAGAGGCGAGGCAACGGCCTGCAAAGCCGTGTACACGGGTTCAAATCCCGTCTCCACCTCACAGAAGCGCTTCGGGCGCTTCGTCGGGCGATTGGCGCAGCGGTAGCGCGCTTCCTTGACACGGAAGAGGTCACTGGTTCAAACCCAGTATCGCCCACCGCACGAAACGAGGCCCCCAGCCACACGGCTGGGGGTCTCGTTCTGCGTGTGGTCGCGCCCGGATCGCCCGACCGGCCCCACGACCCGATCGGGCGGCACTCGAGCCGCCCGTCGGGCGTTCTCGTCACGGACGCGTCCGATGACGGTCAGGATTGCGCATGGCCCTCACGCCGGTCCTCTCCCCGTCGACAAGGGGTAGGGCTCTCGAGCCCGTCTCTGCCACCGCGTCGAACCCTCGAACGCCACCTCCGACCTCGAATCAGGAGCGACCCCGCATGAGTGTCATGGCCCCGGCCGGAACGCGCCTCTACAGCGTTCTGCTCTCCACGCACGACGGCCGGCCCGGCACGTGGCTCACCGTCGCGGCCGACGACCTCGTCGAGGCGATGCGGCGTGCCCGTGAGGACAGCTGGTGGGGCGAGAGGACGCCCGAATGGGCGCGCACCAGCCACGTCTCGGCCGTGGAGTGCCTCGGGCTCGCCTGGCACTGAACCGGACCCCCGCGCTCGCCCGCGCGGTGCCGCCATCGGGAACTCACCGGCGGGGCGTCTCGTTGACAATGGGGGAGTGCAACCGGACCCAGGGGGTGACATGACCACGACCGACACGACACCGGACCCGTCGTCGGCCCCCGAGGACTCACAGCCACGGGACGAGGTGCGGGAGCAGGCGGTCGACCCCTCCCGGGGTCAGGCCCCCGACCACCACATCCGGCGCCCGCGGGACTGGGCCTGGCGGCGCCGGATCCGCGCCAACCGTCAGACGCACCGGATCTACCGCGCCGTCATCGCGACGATCGGCGGCATGGTCGTCGTCGGTGGACTGGTCACCGTCCCCCTGCCCGGGCCCGGGTGGCTCATCGTCTTCATCGGCGTGAGCATCTGGGCGTCGGAGTTCCACTGGGCGCGACGCCTGCACGAGCACGGCATGCGCACACTCCGCCGGTGGAACGACTGGGTGATGCACCAGAACATGGCCGTGCGCGGGGGGATCGTGGTGCTGACGTGTCTGTTCGTCAACGCGGTGCTGTGGACCACCCTCAAGTTCTCCGGGGTTCCCGGCTGGGTTCCCGAGCCGGCGGCCGGGTTCATGCGCACCCACCTCGCCCTCTGAGGGGTCGTGCTCCCTCGCGTCACGGTGGGCGGCGGGGTGGCCGAGCGCGACCGGCCGGGCGGGGGACCCGTGGGCGTGCCGACTTGGTACGCATGCCCCCTGCCGGGTAACGTGGGCGCTCGGTTCGCCGACGCCTTCCGCGCCGTGCGAGTCCCACGGACGTATAGCTCAGTTGGTTAGAGCGTTCGCTTCACACGCGAGAGGTCGCAGGTTCGAGTCCTGCTACGTCCACCGACGACGCGAAGCACGAGGGCGATCCCGCGAGGGGTCGCCCTCGTCCGTCTGCGGGTGAGGTCGCCCGCCCGTCGCGGGCGATCGCGAGCCGAGGTGAGCGGCGGGTGCACGCGTCGGGGAAGCGAGCACCGGAGCGTCACGGGACCCCGCGGGCGACGTCCCCCGTCAGCCCCGGGGACGCACGAACGCGGCGACGTCCACGGCGAACGTCACCGCCACCTCGTCGCGGCGGACGGCGAACTCCTCGAGCGCGGCGGGGGAGACGTGGTGCGCGGCGGGCCCCATGCCGGCCAGCGACGCGGCCACGGCGCCGCTCACCCTCAGCGTCTCGCGGACCGCGTGGGTGGGGCCGTGAGTGAAGTCGGCGAACGTCTCGGCGAGGCGCTCGGCCTTACGGGGGTCCACCCTCGGCATCGCGAGGGCCGTGACCAGCTCGGTCAGGTGCGCGGGAGCCGGTGTCACGACGACGACCGCGCCGCCCGGCGCGAGGACCCGGGCGAACTCCGCCACGTTCCGGGGCGCGAACACGTCGAGGACGACCCCGGCGGCGCCGTCCCGGACGGGGAGCCCCTCCCAGACGTCGGCCACGACCGCCGCGAGTCGGGGGTGGGCCTTCGCCGCTCGTCGCGCGGCGTAGACGGACAGGTCGAGGGCCAGGCCGACCCGGCGGGGGAGCGCGTCGAGGACGGCAGCCGTGTGGTGGCCCGTCCCCGCGCCGACGTCGACCACACACCCGGGCGGCGCCTCGACCCGCTCCACGACGTCGACGAGACCCGCCGTCAGCGCGTCGTACAGGCCGGAGGTGAGGACGTCCCGACGCGCGGCGACCATCGCGGCGTCGTCGGCCGCCGCGCCCGCCGGGCGGCTGAGGAGGTTGACGTACCCCTGACGAGCGGCGTCGAAGCTGTGACCTCCCGCACATCGTAGGCTTCGCTCGACCGGCGTCATCGCGGCGGCGCACCGCGGACAGCGCAGGACGTCGGCGGCGGCGACGAGGGCGGTGGGCAGGTTCGGCACGGCGGCCAGCCTACGGGCCGGCCGGTCCGTGCCCGTCGGCTCGCGCGGGCGAAGGGCGGCACGGGTCTGTTCGCTCCCGAATCCGTTTGGCAGAGTGACGCCATGGAACTCCTCCGCCCCGTCATCGGCGGCACCGTGCTCAGCCTCGCCGTCTACCCGGAGAAGGACGCGCCCGGCCGGTCGCTCTCACACGCGCGCATCGAGGCCGAGGGACTCGAGGGCGACCGCCGCAAGAAACGCCCCGTCCACGTCGTCGGGCGCGAGAACAACCCCGACGTGGCGCGAGCCAACATCGTGCTCGACGTCGCCGACGAGGATCTGCAGGAACTCGTCGGCGAGCAGGTGCACATCGGCACGGCGGTCCTGCGGGTCACCGAACTGCCGAAGCACTGCCCCGGGGTGTACGCCGAGGTCGTCCGCGCCGGCACCGTCGAGGTCGGTGACCGCCTGGCCTGAACCGACGCCCGTGGGCCGGGACGCCACCGGGCGCCCGTCCGACCCGGCGTCGACCCCACCCGGCACGGACGACACGAGGCGGCACGACACGCGCCGAAAACCCCGGTGAGGGCGGCCGATCGGGGCGACTACCCTGGACGGGCGGGCCGAGTGGCCCGCGCCGCCGTGCCGCGACCGTGGGCGTCGGCCCCGTCATCGACCGAGGAGTCACCCGTGTCAGCCCAGATCACCGTGTCCGTCGCCGGGAGCGAGCGATCGGTGCCGGTGGGCACGACGGCCGCCGACCTGTTCGAGGATGAGAAGCGCGTCGTCGTCGCCCGCGTCGGCGGCGAGCTCAAGGACCTCACGCACGAGCTGACCGACGGCGACGAGGTCGAGGGCGTCGACATCGCCTCACCCGACGGTCTCGACGTGTTGCGACACTCGTGCACCCACGTGATGGCCCAGGCCGTCCAGCAGCTGTGGCCCGAGGCCAAGCTCGGCATCGGTCCCTACATCCGCGACGGGTTCTACTACGACTTCGACGTCGCCGAGCCCTTCACCCCGGAGGACCTCAAAAAGCTCGAGAAGACGATGCAGAGGATCGTCAACGAGGGCCAGCGCTTCCAGCGGCGGGTCGTCTCCGCCGAGGAGGCCCTCGCCGAACTCGCCTCCGAGCCGTACAAGTGCGAGCTCATCGGCCTCGCCCACGGCCCCGGCAGCGGTGGCTCCGAGGAGTCCGGCGCCCTGGAGCAGCGCGCCGAGGGCGCGTCCGTCGAGGTCGGCGGCGGCGAGATCACGATCTACGACAACGTGCGCCGCGACGGGTCCGTGGCCTGGGGCGACCTGTGCCGCGGACCGCACGTGCCGACGACCAAGCTCATCGCCAACGGGTTCAAGGTCATGCGCAGCGCCGCCGCGTACTGGCGCGGCAATCAGGCCAACGCCCAGCTCCAGCGCGTGTACGGCACCGCCTGGGCGAGCAAGGACGACCTCAAGGCCTACCTCGACCGCCTCGCCGAGGCCGAGAAGCGCGACCACCGCAAGCTCGGCACCGAGCTGGACCTCTACAGCTTCCCCGACGAGCTCGGCTCCGGCCTGCCCGTCTTCCATCCCAAGGGCGGGGTCATCAAGAAGGAGATGGAGGACTACGTCCGCCAGCGGCACGTCGACGAGGGGTTCCTCTACGTCGGCACCCCGCACATCTCCAAGGACGGCCTCTTCCACACCTCCGGGCACCTGCCGTACTACGCCGACACGATGTTCCCGCCGCTGCACGTCGACGAGGAGCGCAACGAGGAGGGTGAGATCACCCGTGCGGGCTCGGACTACCGCCTCAAGGCGATGAACTGCCCGATGCACAACCTCATCTTCCGGTCGCGGGGACGCTCCTACCGCGAGCTGCCGATGCGGCTCTTCGAGTTCGGCACCGTGTACCGCTACGAGAAGTCGGGCGTCATCCACGGGCTCACCCGCCTCCGGGGATTCACCCAGGACGACAGCCACAGTTACTGCATGCCCGAGCAGGCCGGCGAGGAGATCACGCACCTCCTTCACTTCGTCCTCTCGCTCCTGCGGGACTTCGGACTCGACGACTTCTACCTCGAGCTGTCGACCCGCGACCCCGACAGCAGCAAGTTCATCGGCTCGGACGAGGACTGGAAGATCGCGACCGACATCCTCGAGGAGGCATGCACCTCCACGGGCTTGGAGCTCGTGCCCGACCCCGGCGGCGCCGCCTACTACGGGCCCAAGGTGAGCGTTCAGGCCCGCGACGCGATCGGCCGCACCTGGCAGATGAGCACGATCCAGTACGACTTCAACCAGCCCGAGCGTTTCGGTCTCGAGTACCAGGCTCCCGACGGCTCCCGTCAGCGGCCGGTGATGATCCACTCCGCGAAGTTCGGCTCGATCGAGCGGTTCATGGGGGTGCTCGTCGAGCACTACGCCGGCGCGTTCCCCGTGTGGCTGTCGCCGGTGCAGGTCACGGCGATCCCCGTCGCCGAGGAGTACAACGAGTACCTCTTCGACGTGGCCGACCGGCTCAAGGCCGCCGGGGTGCGGGTCGAGGTCGACATCTCCGACGACCGGTTCCCCAAGAAGATCCGCAACGCGAGCAAGTCCAAGGTGCCCTACGTCCTCATCGCCGGAGAGGAGGACCGGGCCGCGGGCGCGGTGTCGTTCCGCTACCGCGACGGCAGCCAGCGCAACGGTGTGCCGATCGAGGAGGCCGTCGCCGAGATCGTCACGGCCATCGAGACCAAGGCGCAGGTGACGAGCGCCCCGGCGCAGGACGTCGTCGACCACGCCTGAACGGCGTCAGACACGACACCCAGGCGTTCTCCTCGACACTCCGCGCTCCACCCGTTCCGGCCGAGCTTCACGCGTCGCACAAGCACAGCTGTCGCTTCCGCGATGTCACACTGCCCCCATGGCAGGTTTGAAGGGGTTGTCCTCGCAGCTCACCCGCGTCGCGCGGGCCGAGTCCGACGATGCCTTCCGCCTGGCCGCGTTGGAGATCGCCCACAACCGCGAGCTCGGGCGACCTCCCGAGGAGAGATTCCTCGATCGCTACACCGACGCCTGGCTCGCCGAGCGCGATCGGTATCCGAGCTGGATCGCCTCGACCGTTGACGGAAACCCCTTGGGGGCCTGCACGATCGCGCTCATGCGGGCGCTGCCGAGACCCGGCCGGGTGCCGCGTTCATGGGGGCACATGACGAACCTCTACGTGCGTCCCGAGGCGCGTGGCCTCGGGCTGGGCTCGCAGGTGCTCGACGAGGCGCTCGCGTGGGCCGACGCCGCCGAACTGCTCTGGGTGCAGCTCCTGCCCAGCGAGGTGGCCGGCGGCATGCTCCGGCGCCGCGGGTTCGCCCCCTGCGGCGATCAGTTGTGGCGTCGCGACCACCCCTGACGACGACACGACCGGGCCTGCCACACCCGATGCGAGCGTGCCCAGGCGTCGGACGTGTCGGCTCCGGCGCGGGCGGGCCGAGCCGAGCCCGCGAGCGCCTAGGATCGGGGGATGCAGATCCCGGAGGCGCCCGAGGAGGCCAGCAAGTTCGCCCGTGTGCGGGACGGGTTCCAGCGTCTGTGGACCCCTCACCGGATGGCCTATATCCGTGGGGAGGGCAAGCCGACGGCGAGGCCGAGTCGAGGCAGGAACGACATTCCGACCTGCCCGTTCTGCAGCGCGCCGGGGGGGAGCGACGCCGAAGGGCTCATCGTCCACCGCGGTGAGACGTGCTACGTCGTCCTCAACCTCTTCCCGTACAACCCGGGTCACCTGCTGATCTGCCCCTATCGCCACGTCCCCCGCTACCTTGACCTCACGGACGAGGAGACGCTCGAGTTCACGGCCCTCACCAAGGACGCGATCCGTGCCCTCGAGGCCGCGTCCAACCCGATGGGGTTCAACCTCGGCATGAACCAGGGCGCCGTCGCGGGCGCGGGCGTGGAGGCGCACCTGCACCAGCACGTCGTGCCGCGTTGGGGAGGCGACATGAACTTCCTCCCGATCATCGGTCAGACCAAGGCCCTGCCCGTGCTCCTCGAGGACACCCGCACCGAGCTCCGCGAGGCCTGGCCGCGCTGACGCTCGCCGCGGCGCGCGCACGACCGCCGGTGTGCGCCGCAGCACCGCTGCGACATGCGGGAGCGGGGCCCGGACACCTGGTCCGGCCCCGCTCCCGCTCTCGGTCCTGTCGCGCCCAGGCGCGCACGACGTCGCGCTCAGCCCGCCTTGGCGTACTGCTCGACGAGGTGGGCGGGCATGAGCTCGTAGCCGGCCATCTCCCGCTCGAAGCTGCCGGCGCCCTGGGTGAGGGAGCGCAGTTCGACGGCGTACCGGGTGAGTTCGGCCTGCGGCACCTCGGCCTTGACGACCGAGAAGCCCTCACGGTCGGACTGCTCACTGCCCTGGAGACGCCCACGGCGACCGCTGACGTCGGTCATGACGGCCCCGAGGTGCTCGTCGGGCACGGTGACGGTGAGCAGCTCGATGGGTTCGAGGAGCGCGGTCGCGCCCTGCTGGGTCGCGGCCTCCTTGAGCGCGAGCGCCCCGGCGAGCTGGAACGCCGCGTCGGAGGAGTCGACGGAGTGGGCCTTGCCGTCGACGAGCGTCACACGCACGTCGACCATGGGGTATCCCGCGACGACGCCCTTCTCGAGCTGGGCGCGCACGCCCTTCTCGACGCTGGGGATGAACTGCCGGGGCACCGCGCCGCCGACGACCTTGTCGACGAACTCGAACCCGGCGCCGCGTTCGAGCGGTTCGATCTCGATGTCGCAGATCGCGTACTGACCGTGACCACCGGACTGCTTGACGTGGCGGCCCTTGGCCGCGGCCTTGCCGATGAACGTCTCGCGCAGGGCGATGCGGAGCGGCTCGGTGGTGACGGCGACGTTGAGCTCGTTCTCGAGCCGGCCGAGGACGAGGTCCAGGTGGGTCTGACCCATGGTCCACAGGACGACCTGACCGGTCTCGGCGTTGTGCTCGACCCGCAGCGACGGGTCCGACCCGGCGAGGCGCTGGAGGGCGCCGGGGAGCTTGTCCTCGTCGGCGCGCGTCGCCGCCCGGATCGCGGCGGGCAGCAGGGCCTCGGGCATCGCCCACGGGGCGACGACGACGGGGGAGTCCTTGGAGCTGAGCGTGTCCGAGGTGCTCGCGCCGGGCAGCTTCTGCACGACGCAGATGTCGCCGGCGACCGCCTCCGTCTTGGGCCGCAGCTCGGTGCCGAGCGGCGAGGCGAGGGGACCGACCCGCACGTCCTCGTCGTGGTCGGGGTGGCCGGCGACGTCGTGGCCGGCGAAGCTGCCGAGGTGTCCCGAGACGTGCACGAGCGCGTCCTGGGTGAGGGTGCCGGAGAACACCCGGACGAGGGCCACGTGGCCGACGTAGGAGTCGTTCGTCGTGCGCACGACCTCGGCGACGAGGGGCGCGGAGGGATCGACGGTGATCTCGGGGGCCTCGGCACCGGCGATCGTGAACGCCTTGGGGCGGTTCGCGCGGGTGGGCGGCGGGAACGCGGCGCCGATGAGGTGGAGCAGCACCTCGATGCCGGCGCCGGTGTTGACGCTCACGGGCACGACCGGGTGGAAGGACCCGCGGGCGACGGCGGTGAGCAGCGCCTCCTCGACGACCTCGAAGCCGATCTCCTCCCCGCCGAGGTAGCGGTCGAGGAGGGTGTCGTCCTCGGCCTCCTGGATGATCCCCTCGAGGAGGGGCCCGTGGTAGGTGTCGAAGAACCCGATGTGCTCCTCGCCGGTGGGTGAGACGGTGCGGTTCCCGCCCGTGTAGTCGTGCACCTCACCGAGGACGAGGTCGACGATGCGCTCGAGCTCGTTGTCCGAGCCCATGACGGGGACGCCGAGGGGCATGACGCCCTCACCGAACGCGGCCTGACAGTCGGCCACCGCGGAGTCGAAGTCGGCATGGGGGGTGTCGAGCTTGGTGAGGACGACGGCGAGGGGTGCGCCGACCTGCTTGCACTCGTACCACAGGGTGCGGGTCGCGGCGTCGACACCGTCGGCGGCGGAGATGACGAAGACCGCGGCGTCGGCCGCGCGGAGCCCGGCGCGCAGTTCACCGACGAAGTCGGCGTAGCCGGGGGTGTCGAGGAGGTTCACCACCAGGTCCCCGCTCTGGAGGGAGGCGACCTCCAGGGAGGTCGATCTGCTGCCGTCTCGCGTGGGGGGCCGATGGCCCGGCGTGGTCGTCGCGACGAGTTGGTCGAACAGCCGGGTCTTCCCCGATCCGCTCGGGCCGACGAGCACGACGTTGCGCAGGGCCTCGGGGGAGGAGACGACGGGGGTTCCGGTGGTGTGGTCTTGTCTGCCCATAGCTCACTGTGCGCCCGCGGCCGGGGCCGGGGCGAGGACCTAGGTCACGAGCGATCCGCACCCGCAGACCCGAGATGGCAGATGGGGTGGCAGGTGGGGTATCGCGTGAGCAGTACCGCTGCTGTCATCCCATCTGTCGTCTCGGCGACAGAGTCCGGTCAGGGGCAGCGGTTAGGCTGGCGCCACCATGTTGAGCCGTTTCGCGCAGGCGTTCGTGCGCCGCCTCCTCACTCCTCTCGCCGCCGGACTCCTCAAGATCGGCGTCGGGCCCGATGCCGTCACCCTGGTGGGCACGATCGGTGTCGTCGCCGGCGCCCTGTTCTTCTATCCGCGCGGCGAGTTCTTCGTCGGCACGATGGTCATCACGCTGTTCGTGTTCTCCGACACCCTCGACGGCACGATGGCGCGGCTCTCCGGTCGCACGAGCCCGTGGGGGGCGTTCCTCGACTCGACGCTCGACCGCCTCGGCGACGGCGCGGTCTTCGGTGGGCTCCTGCTCTACTTCGCCGGGCGACACGACGAACTCCTCACCGCCTGGTTCGCCCTCGCCTGCCTCGTGTTCGGGTTCATGGTGAGCTACGCCCGCGCCCGCGCCGAGGGTCTCGGGTTCGAGGCCAAGGGCGGCATCGCCGAGCGCGCCGACCGTCTCGTCGTCGTCCTCGTCGCCACCGGTCTCACGGGCCTGTTCGGCTGGCCCGACGTCGTGCTCACCGTCGTCCTCGGCATCCTCGCCGTCGCGAGCGCTGTCACCGTCGTCCAGCGCATGTGGGCCGTCCACACCCAGGCGCTGCCGCCCGCCGGCGATCGCGTCTGAGCGCCGCGCTGGCGCCCGTAGACTGTCCGCGCCCCGAGCACCACGGGTTCACCACCGACGAAGCGAGAAACGCACGTGAGCACTGCCGACCGGCGCGACGACGCCGCCCAGCCCTCCGACGGCACCCCCGCCCCGTCCACCGACGTGCGGACGGAACCGACCACCTCCACCACGGGCACCGCCCGGGTCAAGCGAGGCATGGCCGAGATGCTCAAGGGCGGCGTCATCATGGACGTCGTCACCCCCGATCAGGCCAAGATCGCCGAGGACGCCGGCGCGGTCGCCGTCATGGCCCTCGAGCGCGTCCCCGCCGACATCCGCGCCCAGGGTGGCGTGTCGCGCATGAGCGACCCCGACATGATCGACGGGATCATCGAGGCCGTCTCGATCCCCGTCATGGCCAAGGCCCGCATCGGTCACTTCGTCGAGGCCCAGGTGCTGCAGAGCCTCGGGGTCGACTACATCGACGAGTCCGAGGTGCTCACCCCCGCCGACTACGCCAACCACATCGACAAGTGGCAGTTCACCGTGCCGTTCGTGTGTGGCGCGACCAACCTCGGCGAGGCGCTGCGCCGCATCACCGAGGGTGCGGCGATGATCCGCTCCAAGGGAGAGGCCGGCACCGGTGACGTCTCCAACGCGACGACGCACATGCGCAAGATCCGCGGCGAGATCAACGCCCTGCGCGCGATGGAGCCCGACGAACTGTACGTTGCGGCCAAGGAGCTGCAGGCCCCCTACGACCTCGTCAAGGAGGTCGCGGAGGCGGGCAAGCTGCCCGTCGTCCTCTTCACCGCGGGCGGCATCGCCACTCCTGCCGACGCGGCGATGATGCGTCAGCTCGGCGCCGAGGGCGTGTTCGTCGGCTCCGGCATCTTCAAGTCCGGCAACCCCGCCGAGCGCGCCGCCGCGATCGTCAAGGCGACGACGTTCTTCGACGATCCCGACACCATCGCCCAGGTCTCCCGCGGTCTCGGCGAGGCGATGGTCGGCATCAACGTCGACGACATCCCCGTGCCGCACCGCCTCGCCGAACGCGGTTGGTGACGCCCCGGCCCTGAGAAGCACCCGTCTCCCGCGGGACCGCGCCACCCACCCCGGGCGGATCGGTCCCGCGGGACACTGGTGTTCGGGGCCCGCGCTGCCGATGGATCGGTATGACCGATTCCGCTCCGCGCGCCCTGGACCGCTACCAGTACCAGGAGATGATCGTCGGCATCGCCCATCGCCGCAGCGGCCCGACGTACTTCCGTCGGGTGACGACGCGGGAGGGACACACCCTGCAGATCGGTGAGGTCAACTCCCCGATGAGTGCCCTCAACGAGATGGGCGACGAGGGCTGGCAGGTCGTGCGCGAGCACCCCGTCGTGCATGACCAGCACCCCTGGGTCGTCGCCGAGCTGCAGGAGGCGGACTCCGAGGTCGTCAGCGTCTCGGGCTCCCGCGAGTACCTTCTCGTGCGCCGCGTCGAGCGAGAGGCCCGCGCCTAGACCACCCGACCCGGGGCCAGGTCACCGGGGCGCCGACGGCGCGCGTGCCGGGGCCCCCTACCATCGGCGCCGTGATGACGTCTGCTTCCCCCGACGCCCGACAGGAGTCGACACCGTGACGGGCGACCGCGCCTCCGCCGGCCCTCTCGAGTCGTCGACCGACACGACGACCGACAGGACGACCGACACGACGAGCGGGGGACGCCCGCGCGTCACCGTCGGCGTCCTCGCCGTCCAGGGGGACGTCCGCGAGCACCTCGACGCCCTCCGTGAGTGCGGCGCGCACGCGGTCCCGGTACGCCGCGCCTCCGAGCTCGCCGAGGTCGACGGGCTCGTCCTTCCCGGCGGGGAGTCGACGACGATCGACCGTCTCCTGCGCGCGTTCGACCTCGCCGATCCGCTGCGGCGGCGGATCGCCGAGGGGATGCCCGTGTACGGCTCGTGCGCCGGGATGATCCTGCTCGCCGACCGGCTCGTCGAGTCGCATGCGGGGCAGCAGACCCTCGGCGGCATGGACGTACTCGTCCGGCGCAACGCGTTCGGGCGGCAGGTCGACTCGTTCGAGGCCGACCTCGACGTCGCCGCCGATCTGGGCGGCGCGGACGGATCACGTCCCGAGGAGGACGAGGAACGTCGACCCCTCACCGCGGTGTTCATCCGCGCCCCGTGGGTCGAGGAGCTCGGCGAGGACGTCGAGGTGCTCGCCTCGGTCGAGGTCGACGGCGTGAACCGCCCGGTCGCGGTCCGCCAGGGGAGACTGCTCGCGACGTCGTTCCACCCCGAGGTCACCGGCGACCTGCGCGTCCACGCGATGTTCGTCCGCATGGTCCGGGAGTCCCGCGACGCCTCGTGACGCGCGCGCTCCGGGCACGGTTTCACCCGTGCGCGCCGCGACCCGTAGGATTCGCGAAGGCTTTTTCCAGGCGAGGCAGGAGATGCACGATGAGCGGTCACTCCAAGTGGGCGACGACCAAGCACAAGAAGGCGGCGATCGACGCCAAGCGCGGCAAGCTGTTCGCCAAGCTCATCAAGAACATCGAGGTCGCGGCCCGCACCGGCGGCGGTGACCCCGCAGGCAACCCGACGCTCTACGACGCCATCCAGAAGGCGAAGAAGTCCTCGGTCCCCAACGACAACATCGACCGCGCCGTCAAGCGCGGCTCGGGCGCCGAGGCCGGCGGGGCCGACTGGCAGACGATCATGTACGAGGGCTACGCCCCCGGCGGTGTCGCGGTGCTCATCGAGTGCCTCACCGACAACCGCAACCGCGCCGCCACCGAGGTCCGCGTCGCGCTCACCCGCAACGGCGGCTCCCTCGCCGACCCGGGCAGCGTCGCCTACAACTTCGCGCGCAAGGGCGTCGTCATCGTGCCCAAGGAGCAGAAGGACGGGGAGGCCACCGAGGACTCCCTGCTCGAGGTCGTGCTCGATGCCGGCGCGGACGAGGTCGAGGACTTCGGCGACAGCTTCCGGATCATCTCCGAGGCCGGGGACTTCGTCGCCGTGCGCACCGCACTCCAGGAGGCGGGCATCGACTACGACTCGGCCGAGGCCGAGTTCGTCCCCAACCTCCAGGTCGAGCTCGACCTCGAGGGCGCTCGCAAGATGATGCGGGTCGTCGACGCGCTCGAGGACAGCGACGACGTGCAGAACGTCTACGTCAACGGGGACGTCTCCGACGAGGTGGCCGCGCAGCTCGACGACGAGGAGTGAGCCGGCCCCGGGCCCGGTTGTCCGAGGCGAGGTCGCGCGACCGAGCGTCGACGGGTGGACGATCGACGGGCGGTTCCCCAGGGGAACCGCCCGTCGGCGCGTGTCGGCGTGGCGCGGCGGTGATCCGGACCGGGCGCCTCACCCCGTACAGTGTCGATCGAACAGTTGTCCACGCACGCTGACGATCGCGCGTGGGCCGACGGACGAACGGGAGCCGAGGAGGTCGTCGTGCGGGTGTTGGGCGTCGACCCCGGGCTCACGCGCTGCGGCCTCGGGGTCGTGGACGGGGGGGTCGGGGCACCCCTGCGGATGGTCGCGGTCGGGGTCGTGCGCACCCCCTCGTCCGACTCGGTGCCGGAGCGCCTCCTCGCCCTCCAGATCGAGCTGGAGGACTGGATCGAGCGGTACGCCCCCGACGCCATCGCCGTCGAGCGGGTCTTCGCGCGTGGCGACGTGAGCACGATCATGGGCACGGCGCAGGCGAGCGCGATCCCCATGCTCGCGGCCGCGAGTCGGGGCCTGCCCCTCGCACTGCACACCCCGAGCGAGGTCAAGGCGGCCGTCACCGGCAACGGACGCGCCGACAAGGCCCAGGTCACCGCGATGATCACCCGCATCCTCCGGCTCGCGAACCCGCCACGGCCGGCCGACGCCGCCGACGCGCTCGCCCTCGCCGTCTGCCACGTGTGGCGCGGCGGTGCCCAGTCCCGCATCGCCGAGGCCGCAGCGGCCGCAGGTGCCGGCCGCCCGCCCAGCCGCCTGCAGGAGGCGCAACGACGGGCCCGCCGGGGCGTCGGCACCCCCGCCCCCGCCCCGACCGCCACGGCGAGACCCGCCGGCACCACGGCCGGCGCCGGCACCACGGCCGGCGTCCCCGGCGCCGTCACGTCCCGCACGCCAGGAGGCCGCCGATGATCAGCACCCTCACCGGCACCGTGCACCACGTCGGTCTCGACCGTGTCGTCGTCGAGGTCGGTGGCGTGGGCCTCACCGTGCACACGACGCCGTCGACGGCGGCCGCCGCCTACCTCGGGCGCGAGTCACGCCTGTCGACCTCCCTCGTGGTCCGGGAGGACTCCCTCACCCTGTTCGGGTTCGGCACGCCCGAGGAACGCGACCTGTTCGAACTCGTCCAGACGGTGTCCGGCGTCGGCCCCCGGCTCGCGCTCGCCATGCTCGCCGTCCTCGACCCGGCGTCGCTGCGGCTCGCCGTGGCCTCCGGCGACGTGCGCACCCTGACCAAGGTGCCGGGGATCGGCAAGAAGGGCGCCGAGCGGTTGGTCCTCGAACTGCGCGATAAGATCGCCGAACCCGAGGCGGTCGGTACCGGCGGGGACGTCGCGAGGCCGACCGCGGCGCCCGAGGCCACCCGGCGAGACCCGGTCCGCGAGGCCCTCGTCGGGTTGGGCTGGAACGCCAGACAGGCCGAGAGCGCGATCGACGCGGTCCTCGCCCGTGAAGGCGATGACGTCATCAGCGTGCCGGCACTGCTCAAGGCCTCGCTGCGGGAGCTCGGCCGATGACCCGCGGCGAAGGAGGCACGGCGGATCACGACGACGGGTTCGGACGGGACGACGAGGTCCGACAGGACGACGGCTCCTACGAGGTGGGCGCGCGCATCGTCGACCCGGCGGCGATCGAGGGCGACGAGCAGCGCGTCGAGGCGGCCTTGCGTCCGCGCAGGCTCGAGGACTTCCCCGGGCAGCCACGGGTGCGCGAGCAGCTCGCCCTCGTGCTGGAGGCCGCCCGCCGTCGTGGCGCGCCGCCGGACCACATCCTGCTCTCCGGGCCTCCCGGGCTCGGCAAGACGACCCTCGCGATGATCACCGCCGCCGAGCTCGAGGCGCCCCTGCGGGTGACGAGCGGCCCGGCGATCCAACACGCGGGCGACCTCGCCTCCATCCTGTCCTCGCTCACCGAGGGCGAGGTGCTCTTCCTCGACGAGATCCACCGGATGAGCCGCGCCGCCGAGGAGATGCTGTACCTCGCGATGGAGGACTTCAGGGTCGACATCATCGTGGGCAAGGGCCCCGGAGCGACGGCGATCCCGCTCGAACTCGCCCCGTTCACCGTCGTCGGCGCGACGACCCGAGCCGGGTTGTTGCCGGCACCGCTGCGGGACCGGTTCGGGTTCACCGGACACCTCGACTTCTACGAGACCGACGATCTCGAGACGATCCTGCGCCGCTCCGCCACGCTGCTCGGCATCGAGGCGGACGCCCCCGGGATCCACGAGATCGCGCGTCGCTCGCGCGGCACACCCCGCATCGCCAACCGCCTCCTGCGCCGCGTGCGGGACTGGGCGCAGGTGCACGGTCGCCACGTCGTCGACCTCGCCGCCGCCCACGCGGCCCTCGCGCTCTTCGACGTCGACGCCTCCGGGCTCGACCGGCTCGACCGCGGGGTCCTCGAGGCCCTGTGCCGCCGGTTCTCCGGCGGGCCGGTGGGACTGTCCACCCTCGCGGTCGCCGTGGGGGAGGAGCCCGACACCGTGGAGACCGTCGCCGAGCCGTACCTCGTGCGCGAGGGATACATGGTCCGCACCCCTCGTGGCCGTATGGCGACGGCGCAGACCTGGGCCCACCTCGGGCTGCGCCCACCCGCCGGCGTCCCGGCCGCCTGGACGACCCCCGAAGCCTCCTTCGACGGCGGCGACGCCCCCACCCTCCCGCTCGAGGACCCCCGCTGAGCCCGTCACCCCGGGGGGATGACGCACATCGTGTCCACGGTCGGGTCGCGGTCGCGGTCGGCGGAGGTCGGTCCCGCGGGTCGGGGTCTCCTGGTGAGCTCGGTGTCCTGACACGGGCGTCCGACCAGGTCGTTCTCAGGTCCGTCGTCGGCGCGGCACGTTGGCGTGCGGCCCTGAGCGTCACCTAGACTCGTTCGGGTGCTCCCCCTGAGGGGGTGCCTCCCGGGGCGCGGGGGACGGCGTCCCGCGACCGCGCCGGTGACCCGGCCGCTCCGCCGACAACCGGTGCGGGCGTGCCGCCACCGGATCGCCCGACACGACGACGAGGACTCGATGGACCACCCCACCGGCACGGCCCCGCTCCGGCGGCCCGGCCTCGACGCCGGCTCGGCGCCCGCGCATCTCCTCACCTCCCCGGGACACCCCTCCCTCGACCTCGACGAGCAGGACTGAGCATGGCCAACGCGAACCACCGATCCTCCTGGCGCACCCTGGGTGCGTTGGGCGCGATCCTTCTCGCCCTCGTCATCGGGGTGTTCTCCTCCGTGCAGTGGGGCGGCGGGCAGTGGACGCCCAAGCTCGGCCTCGACCTGGAGGGAGGCACGCAGATGATCCTCGCCCCCCAGGTGGGTGAGGGTGTCGAGGTCAACGAGCAGCAGCTCTCCCAGGCGGTCGACATCATGCGCGCCCGCGTCGACTCCCAGGGCGTCGCCGAGGCCGAGGTCGCGACCCTCGGCTCCAACGTCGTCGTCAGCGTCCCCGGTGAGATGACGAAGGAGCAGGAGGAGTCGCTGCGGCAGTCCTCCCAGATGCGATTCCGCCCCGTCCTCGCGATGCTGCCCGCGCAGCCCGAGCCGACCCCTGCGCCGACCGGCACGAGCGCTCCCACGGGCGCGCCGACGCCGGGGGCGAGTCCCTCGGGTACGCAGAGCGTCGCGCCTGGCGGGAAGGCTCGTCCCACGGCGACGCCCACGCCCACGCCTACGGCGACGCGCACGGCGAACGCCGTCGCGCCCGAGGCGTTGAAGGCCGACGCCGCGACGGCGGACGCGCGCGCCGGTTCGCGGCCCGCGGCGTCCCCCTCCCCGTCCCCGACTCCGAAGCCCGATCTCCTGCGCCAGCCGGTGCTCGAGGAGGTCGCCCCCGGCCTCACCCGCATCACCCCGGCCGACCGGGCGGACCCGGAGAAGCTCATCGCCTACGCGACCAACGAGGCGTGGCTGCAGGCCCCTTCCTCGATGGAGAAGATCCAGGCCCTCGACTGTGCGAGCACGGACCGGCCGGACCCGACCAAGGAGGACCAGGACCTGCCGATCGCCGCGTGCGACCTCGACGGCGGGGCCAAGTACCTCCTCGGTCCGGCGGTCATCAGCGGTGACCAGCTCGCCGACGCCTCCTCGGGCAACATGACCAACCAGCAGGGTCAGCCGATGCCCGGCTACCAGGTCAACCTCGAGATGAAGCCCGAGTCCCGTGACCTCTACCGGGTCGTCAGCCAGTACATGCTCGGCCTGCAGCAGCCGCGCAACCAGCTCGCGACGGTGCTCGACGGCCGGGTCGTCTCCGCGCCGTACTTCTCGAGCGTCATCCCGGACGGCCGGGCGGCGATCAGCGGCAACTTCACCGCCGACTCCGCGCAGATGCTCGCCAACCAGCTCAAGTTCGGTGCCCTGCCGATGTCGTTCGCGGTGCAGAGCAGCGAGCAGATCAGCCCGACCGTCGGTGGGGACCAGCTCCGCCTCGGCCTCATCGCCGGCATGATCGGGCTCGGCCTCGTCGTCGTGTACTTCGCGCTCCAGTACCGCGTGCTCGGCCTCGTCACCACGGCGTCGCTCGCGATGGTCGCGATCTTCACCTACCTCATGCTCGTGCTGCTCGGGTGGCACTACAACCTGCGCCTCACGATGGCCGGGGTCACCGGTGCGATCGTCGCGATCGGCACGACGGCGGACTCCTTCATCGTCTACTTCGAACGCGTCCGCGACGAGGTGCGTGAGGGACGCACGGTGCCCTCGGCCGTCGAGACCGGCTGGGCCCGCGCCCGCCGCACGATCGTCGTCTCCGGCGCGGTCAACTTCCTCGCCGCCCTCGTGCTCTACCTGCTCGCGGCGAGCAACGTGCGCGGGTTCGCCTTCATGCTCATGCTCACGACGGTCATCGACCTGCTCGTCACGTTCTGCTTCACCCACCCGGTCCTGCACCTGCTCACCAAGACGCGGTTCTTCGGTGACGGCCACCGGTGGTCGGGCCTGTCGCCCGAGAGCCTCGGGGTCGACCGGAGCCGCTATCTCGGCCGCGGTCGGATCGGGCGTCCGGGGGGTGGTCGGCCCGCCGAAGGGGGCGCGGGCGCCGTCCGGGCCAGACGTGCCCACGACGAGTCGTCGTCGAGCAGTCCCGAGTCCCGGGGTCCCGGCGTCTCGGCCGCCGCCACGTCGAAGGGGGAGCAGGCATGAGCCGGTTCAGCCACTGGGGTAACGACCTCTACACGGGCCACCGATCCATCCACCTCATCGCGCGCCGCAAGATCTTCTACACGCTGTCGGCCGTCCTCCTCGTCCTCACGGTCCTCGGACTGGGCCTCAGAGGCGGCATCAACCTCGGGATCGAGTTCACCGGGGGCTCCGACTTCCGCGTCCCGGGCGTCACCGACATGGAGGGGTACGAGCGCCGGGCGGGCGCGGTGGTCTCCGAGGTCGGTCACGTCGACCAGTCCAAGGTCACGAGGGTCGGCACCGACACGATCCGCGTCGAGACCCAGCGCTTCGACGACCGCCGGGCGATCGACGTCCGGGACGCCCTCGGCAAGGAGTTCGGGGTCCCGGTCGACTCCGTGACGAGTTCGGTCATCGGCCCGTCGTGGGGTGAGTCCGTGACCCAGGACGCGATCCGGGCCCTCGTCATCTTCCTCATCCTCGTGTCGCTCGTCCTCGCGGTGTACTTCCGCACGTGGAAGATGGCGCTCGCCGCGCTCATCGCCCTCGCCCACGACATCCTGTTCACCGTCGGCATCTACGCTCTCGCCGGCTTCGAGGTGACCCCGGCCTCGGCGATCGGGTTCCTCACGATCCTCGGGTACTCGATGTACGACACGGTCGTCGTCTTCGACAAGGTCCGCGAGAACACGACGACGGCGTTCCGACTCCGCACGATGACGTACGCCGAGGCCGTCGACCTCGCGGTCAACCAGACCATCGTCCGCTCGATCAACACCTCGATGGTCGCCCTGCTGCCGGTCGGCATCATCCTCGCGATGTCGTGGGTGACGATCGGGCCGGGCACGCTGCGCGACCTGTCCCTCGCCCTGTTCATCGGCATCGCCGTGGGGACCTACAGCTCGATCTTCCTCGCCCCGCCGATCCTCGTGGACCTGCGTCACCGCGAGAAGGGCATCCGGCTGCTCGAGGAGCGGGTTCTGCAGGCCCGCGCCCGCAGCGGCGAGACCTACGAGGAGGCCGTCGCCGAGACCGAATCGGCGATCGCCGGTCGTCCCGTCGAGGGCTCGGCGGTAGCGGCGAGGGCCCTCACGCCGGCGGCGCCCCACGAGGGCGGCACCGGGACCGAGCCCGCGACCACGCACGCCACGCCGACCACCTCCCGGTCGAGCGCGGCGGAGTCCGACGCGGGGCCCCGCCTGCTCGACGCCGACGACCGGGGACTCGAGCCCGAGGACCGCACCACGGGCGGGATCACGGCGACCGGCCGCCCCATCCACCCGTACGCGCAGCGTGCCGCCCGCGAGGAGGGACGTCGCGACGCCCGTCGTCGGCGTTCCTCCCAGGGGGAGAAGTGACCGCGGGCCGGCCCCGACGAATCCGACCCGCCTGATCCGCGATCCCGCCCGGCCGTCCGGCCTCCCCGAGGTCCGGGCGGGCGGACCCCTCCGGCGTGGGCGGTAGGGTGCCCTCTGTGACCGACTCGCTCGCCTCGCTCGTCGCCTCCCGCCTCCGTGACATCCCGGACTTCCCCGAGCCGGGGGTGCTGTTCAAGGACTTCACGCCCCTGCTCGGCGATGCCCGTGCCTTCGGCGCCGTCGTCGACGACGCCGTGGCCCGCTACGCCGGGCGCGTCGACGTCGTCGTCGGCATCGAGGCGCGTGGTTTCATGATCGGCGCGGCCACCGCCTACGCCCTCGGCGTCGGGTTCGTGCCCGTGCGCAAGCAGGGCAAGCTGCCCGGCGAGACGAGGGCGGCCGAGTACTCCCTCGAGTACGGCACCGCGACGATCGAGATCCACGACGATGCGTTCCCCGCCGGCTCCCGGGTGCTCGTCATGGACGACGTCATCGCCACCGGTGGCACGGTCGCCGCCGCCTGCGACCTCGTCGAGGAACTCGGTGGCGAGGTCGTGGGCATCGAGGTCGTCATCGAGGTCGCCGCCCTCGGAGGGCGCGCCGCGCTCGGATCACGACCACTGACGTCGGTCCTCGTGGTCTGACCCCCTACACTTCCGACATGAGTACGACGGGACAGTCGAACGCGCCCACCGGTCGACAGCCCCTCACGCCCGTACCCCCCAACGGGGGATCCTCGGGCTCGGCGTCGACGGGGGTCGGCGCGAGCATGCGCGCCCGCCTGGCGCGACTGGGCTCCCGTCACCTCACCCACCCCGAGCTCGAACCGCTGCTGCGCGCGGTGCGCGCGACCCACCCCAAGGCCGACGTCTCGATCATCGAGCGCGCCTACGAGGTCGCGGAGAAGTGGCACGAGGGCCAGACGCGGCGCAACGGCGACCCCTACATCACCCACCCGCTCGCGGTGACGACGATCCTCGCCGAGATCGGGATGCCGCCGACGACGCTCGCGGCGGCGATGCTCCACGACACCGTCGAGGACACCGGGTACGGATTGACCGAGCTGCGCGCCGACTTCGGTGACGAGATCGCCATGCTCGTCGACGGGGTCACGAAGCTCGACAAGGTCAAGTACGGCGAGGCGGCGCAGGCCGAGACCGTGCGCAAGATGGTCATCGCGATGTCCCGTGACATCCGGGTCCTCGTCATCAAGCTCGCCGACCGGCTGCACAACGCCCGCACGTGGCGGTACGTCCCCGCGGCCTCGGCGGCCCGCAAGGCCCGCGAGACGCTCGAGATCTACGCACCGCTCGCCCACCGGCTCGGCATGAACACGATCAAGTGGGAGCTCGAGGATCTCTCGTTCGCGACGCTCTACCCCAAGGTCTACGACGAGATCGTGCGCATGGTCGCCGAGCGCGCGCCGGCCCGTGAGGAGTACCTCGGCCAGGTCAAGCGGCAGGTCGAGGAGGACCTCAAGGCGGCGCGCATCACCGCCACCGTGACGGGGCGGCCCAAGCACTACTACTCGGTGTATCAGAAGATGATCGTCCGGGGCCGCGACTTCGAGGAGATCTACGACCTCGTGGCCGTGCGGGTGCTCGTGGACACCGTCCGAGACTGTTACGCGGCGTTGGGCTCGATGCACGCGCGGTGGAAGCCCATGCCCGGGCGGTTCAAGGACTACATCGCGATGCCCAAGTTCAACATGTACCAGTCGTTGCACACGACGGTCGTGGGACCGGGCGGCAAGCCCGTGGAGATCCAGATCCGCACGCACGCGATGCACCGACGCGCCGAGTACGGCGTCGCCGCCCACTGGAAGTACAAGGAGGTCGAGGGGGCCGTGGCCCCCGGTGGCGAGATCGCCGACGGCGACCCCAACGACATGGCGTGGCTGCGCCAGCTCGTCGACTGGCAGCGCGAGACCGCGGACCCGGGGGAGTTCCTCGACTCCCTCCGCTTCGAGATCAATGCCCAGGAGGTCTTCGCGTTCACCCCCAAGGGCGCCGTCATCGCGCTGCCGCTGGGGTCGACGCCCGTCGACTTCGCCTACGCCGTGCACACCGAGGTCGGCCACCACTGCATCGGCGGGCGCGTCAACGGGCGGCTCGTGCCGCTCGAGTCCCAGCTCGAGAACGGCGACATCGTCGAGATCCTCACGAGCAAGGTCGACGGTGCCGGCCCCTCTCGCGACTGGTTGACGTTCGTCAAGAGCCCCCGTGCGCGGAACAAGATCCGGCAGTGGTTCACGAAGGAACGCCGCGAGGAGGCCATCGAGAACGGCCGCGAGGAGATCGCGCGCACGATCCGCAAGCACAACCTCCAGCTCCAGCGGCTCATGAGCGCCGAGGTGCTCAAGGGCATCGCCGAGGACCTGCGCTACAGCGACATCGAGGCGCTGTTCGCCGCGGTGGGGGAGAAGAACGTCTCCGCCCAGTCGATCGTCGAGAGGATCATCGCCGCCTCCGGTGGCGAGGCGGGTGCCGAGGAGGACCTCGCCGAGGTGACGATGCCGGGACGCCGCGGCCGGCGACCCAAGGCCGACACCGGCGTCGTCGTCCAGGGCATGAGCGGGGTCGAGACCAAGCTCGCCAAGTGCTGCACCCCCGTCCCGGGCGACGAGATCATGGGCTTCACCACCCGTGGCCAGTACGTCTCGGTGCACCGTACGAACTGCACCAACGCCGACGGGCTCCGCGCGCACCCCGAGCGGCTCGTCCAGGTCTCCTGGGACCCCTCGGTCTCGAGCATGTTCCTCGTCCAGTTGCAGGTCGAGGCCCTCGACCGCAGCCGGCTGCTCTCGGACATCACCCGGGTGCTCTCCGACCACCACGTCAACATCCTGTCCGCGGCCGTCACCACCTCGCGCGACCGGTTGGCGATCTCCAAGTTCACCTTCGAGATGGGCGACCCCGGCCACCTCGACCACGTGATCAAGGCCGTCCGACGCATCGACGGCGTCTTCGACGTCTACCGGGTCTCCGGCGTCAAGCACCCCAGCCAGGCGCAGTAGTCCGGCCGCTCACGCGGCCGACACGACGGAGGCGGCACCCGGATCGTGATGTCCGGGTGCCGCCTCCGTCGTTCCTCGGGTGGGATATCGGGCCTGCGGTGGTCGGCCCGATCGACGCGTGCCTCAGTCGCCGAACTCCTCGAGCCCCGCGCGGGCCTGGGCGAGCCACGCCTCGCGGGCCTCGAGGGCCTCGCGAGCCTTGGCGATCTTGCGCTGATCCCCGCGGCTCTCGGCCGTGGCGAGGTCGTCGCGCAGGGTCTGCACGGACGCCTCGAGCTGGTCGACCATGCTGCGGGCGCGGGCCGCGACCTCGGGGTCGGTGCGCTTCCACTTGTGCTGCTCGGCGTCGCGCACGGACTGCTCGACCCTGCGCATGCCGTCCTCGATGCGCTTCATCGCCGAGCGCGGCACCTTGCCCGCGGCGTCCCACTTCTCCTGGATCGGGCGCAGGCGGGCCTTGGCGGCCTCGACGTCCTTGACCGGGAGGATCTTCTGGGCCTCCTCGAGCAGGGCCTCCTTGACCTTGAGGTTGGCCTCGAACTCGACGTTCTCGGCCGCGGTGACCTCGTCCTTGGCGTTGAAGAAGTGGTCCTGCGCGGCCTTGAAGCGCTTCCACAGGGCGTCGTCGTCGGAGCGGGCCGCGCGACCGGCCTGGCGCCAGTTGTCCATGAGCCGCTTGAAGGCACCGGCGGTGTGACCCCAGTCGGTGCTGTCCTTGAGGGCCTCGGCCTGGGCGACGAGTTCCTCCTTGCGGGCCTTGGCCTCGGACTGCTGCGAGCCCAACTGGGCGAAGTGCACCCGACGCATCTTGTCGAAGGAGTTGCGGGCGCTGGAGAGGCGGTGCCAGAGGGCCTGCTCGGTCTCGCGGTCGAGCTTGGGGCCGTTCTTCTGGGCCGACTTCCACTCGTCGAGAAGAGCCCGCATGCGGGTGCTGCTCGACTTCCACTGCACCTTGGCCTCGTCCTGGGCCGCGAGCGTCTCGGCCTCGGACACGATGGCTTCGCGCGTCCTGAGGGCCTCTTCGCGCGCGGCGGACCGTTCCTGGTTCTCGGTGTGGCGACGCACCTCGACGGCGGTCGCGATGTCCTCGATCCGGATGTGGAGCGCGGGGAAATCCCCGACCGCGCGCAGGTCGCCGACGGCTCCGCGCAGGCGCTTCAGGCCGTCCGCGCCCTCCTTGGCCGACAGGTCGGTCTGCGTGACCCGCTGGTGGAGGAGCTCGGCCAGCGCCGCGACCTCGTCGAACTTGCGGGCGAAGTAGGCGAGGGCCTCCTCGGCGGTGGCTCCGGGGTAGGAGCCGACCTCCCGTTCCTCCTGACCGATGCGCACGAACACCGTGCCGTCCTCGGCGACCCGACCGAACGCCGAGGGGTCGGTGGTGACGGGCGCGTGCACGGGAGCCACGGGGGTCGGGACGTCCCCGCGGGCTGCCGGTGCGGCCACGGCCGACGGCGCAGGGGCCACGGCGGCCGGCGTCGCCGCGGGTGTGGGCGCGGGTGTGGGCGTCGGCGCGGCCGGCGAGGCGTCGTCGGTCTCGCGCGTCGACTCCGCCACCTCGTCCCCCCGGGAGGGGCGGTCCGCGGAGGCGTTCTCGACATCGGTCTCGGACACACCGGAGTCGGCCTCGGCGCCGAAGGAGTCGGAGCGCGACGGGTCACGCTCGGAGGCGTTCTCGACGTCGGTCTCCGAGACCGAGGGCTCGGCATCGGCGGCGTCGTTCGGGGAACGCCGGAAGGGGATGCCCTCCGGGGTCGCCTCGCAGGCGTTCTCGACATCGGTCTCGGAGACGGAGTCGGACTCCGAGGGCGCCACGTCGTGGGTGGCCTCGGAGGCGTTCTCGACGTCGGCCTCGGAGGTGTTCTCGTCCTCCGATTCCTGGGTCGGGGTGCTCGCCTTCGCCTCGGTGGCTGCATCCGGTGCACCGGAGAGACGTTCCACGTCGACCTCGGTGACGGGAGCAGCGGTCTCGGCGGTCTCGGCGGCCTCGGCGGCCGGGTCGATCTCGGCGGTCGTCGGGTCGGTGGGGGGAGTGTGATCGGACACAGCGGGGGCCTTCGCGTCTGGACACCGACGACGAGGGGACGCCGCGCGGTTCGTTGGTGGAGCCGTCCCCGACCACGATACTGGCCGACCAGCGGATTCGGGCGTCGTGAGTCGTGACGGGTGGCCCGGAGCAGGGTGTTCCGTCGTGGTGGCACCTGCGCCGGCGTCCTCGCCTTCCGGCACGTGAGACGGTCGGTGTGCGCAGGGTGGACTGCTCGCCGTCTAGGCTGGGGGCGTGTTCCTCATCGGATTCCCCGCCGACATGCTCGCGACGAACTGTTTCCTGCTCGCCCGCGCGCCGGGTGAGGACTGTGTCGTCGTCGACCCGGGCGGCGGCATCGACGGTCGACTGAACGAGGCCCTGCGCACCCACCGCCTCACGCCCTCGGCGCTGCTCCTCACCCACGGTCACCTCGATCACGCGGCGTCGGTGCCGCAGCTCGCCGAGACCTACGACGTCCCGACGTACATCCACGTCGACGACGAGTACCGGCTCACCGACCCGATGGAGCAGCTCGGCCCGGAGTTCCGCGCGATGCTCGAGATGCAGTACGGCGACATCGCGTGGACGCGACCCGGCGACGTCGTCACCTACGGCGACGGTGACACGCTGTCCCTCGCGGGACTCGACCTCACCATCGCCCATGCCCCCGGCCATACCGAGGGGTCGGCGCTGTTCACCGTCGAGGACCTGCCCGACGCGATGCCGGAGGACTCCGGTCTCTCGCGCACGATCCTCGCGGGCGACGTGTTGTTCTCCGGGGGGATCGGCCGCACCGACCTCTACGGCGGCGACGACGCCGCGATGCAGGCCAGCCTGCGTGACGTCGTCCTGTCGATGCCCGACGACAGCCTCGTCCTCCCCGGCCACGGCCCGGCGACGACGATCGGCCGCGAACGCGCGACGAACCCCTTCCTCGCCCACCTCGCCTGAATCCACCGGCCTCGCGAACGCGTGGCCCGCGGGTGCCGCGTCCCACCGGCACCCCCCGTACGACAGGAACGACGTTGAGCCAGAACAAGATCATGCCCATGTCCGGGTTCCCCGAGTGGCTGCCCGAGCAGCGCGCCGTCGAGGCCCACTTCCTCGACGTCATCCGCACGACGTTCGAGCGGCACGGGTTCGTCGGCATCGAGACCCGCGCGGTCGAGCCGGTCGAGCGACTCCTCGGCAAGGGCGGTGACGCGGACAAGGAGATCTACGGCGTCTCCCGGCTCGCGGCCGACGCGGACGAGCGGGACGCGGAGACCGCGCTCGGCCTCCACTTCGACCTCACCGTGCCGTTCGCCAGGTACGTCCTCGAGAACTCCGGAAAGCTGCAGTTCCCCTTCCGCCGCTACCAGATCCAGAAGGTGTGGCGCGGGGAGCGGCCGCAGGACGGGCGCTTCCGCGAGTTCGTCCAGGCCGACATCGACATCGTCGACGCGGGCACGCTGCCCTTCCACTACGAGGTCGAGTTGCCGCTCGTCATCGCCGACGCGTTCGCGGCGCTGCCGATCGGGCCGTTCCGCATCCAGGTCAACAACCGCAAGATCCCCGAAGGCTTCTACCTCGGCCTCGGTCTCGCACCCGAGCAGGTCGCCCCGGTGTTGCGCATCGTCGACAAGCTCGACAAGGTCGGCCCGCAGGCGGTGACGGAGATGCTCGTCGAGGCCGGGCTCGACGCGGAACAGGCCGGGCTGTGCCTCGCCCTCGCCGAGATCAACGCGCCGGACTCCTCCTTCGCCGACCGGGTCCGGGCGCTCGGGATCTCCCACGAGGTGCTCGAGGAGGGCCTGCAGGCGTTGAGCGCGGTGATGGACGCCGCCGCCGAGCACGCCCCCGGGCTCCTGCTCGCCGACCTCAAGGTGGCCCGCGGACTCGACTACTACACGGGCACGGTGTACGAGACCCAGCTGGTCGGTGAGGAGTCCTACGGCTCGATCTGTTCCGGCGGGCGCTACGACGCCCTCGCGAGCGACGGACGGAACACCTACCCCGGCGTCGGGATCTCGATCGGGGTCTCCCGTCTGCTCGCCAAGCTCATGCCGACCCTCACCGCCACGCGCATGTCGCCGTCGGTCGTCCTCGTCGCCCTCGCGAACGAGGAGGAACGCCCCCGGTCGATGCGCATCGCCGCCGCGCTCCGCGAGCGTGGCATCGCGTGCGAGGTGGCGCCGAGCGCGGCGAAGTTCGGCAAGCAGATCAAGTTCGCCGACCGGCGCGGCATCCCGTTCGTGTGGTTCCCCGGGAGCCCGCGCGACGACGGCGCTCCGGAGCTCGACCAGGTCAAGGACATCCGCAGCGGGGAGCAGGTCGACGCCGATGCGGCCACCTGGACGCCGCCCGCCGAGGACCTGCGCATCGCGGTCACCGCGGTCTGAGACCCGTCGGCGCGTCCCGGCGGGGCCTCGCGCGATCGCTCGGCCTCAGCGGTCGAAGACGCGCAGATACCGGTCGGCCATCGCCGTCTGCAGCAGGCCGACGACGGGGGAGACGAGGCGGGCGACGGCAAGGGCCGGTCGGGAGATCGCGCTGACCGTCATGACGACCTGCCCCTGCGCATCCCGTTCGAGGAGGAACCGTTCCTCACCCTCCTCCGGGTGGCCCGGCAGGGTGCCGTAGGTGAACCCGACCCGGTCGCTCTCCTCGACGACCTCGACCACCCGACAGGGGATCCGCAGGCCGAGGCGACCGGGGCCGAGGCGCATCTCGACGTCCGTCCCCAGCCGTAGGGGGATGTCGGTCGCGCGGACGTCGAACCCGGACCGGGCCTGGACCTGCCAGCTCAACAGGTCCCTGCCGAGCGCGTCGAGGTCGTGGCGAGTCGAGGCCCGCGAGCGCTGCAGCCGGGTGAATCCCGGTGGGGTCGGGCCGTCGATCATCCCGGTCGGCGCGTAGGCGAGGGGCTGTGCGGCGAGGTGTCGTGCCCGCTCACCGGGGAGGTGGTCGATCGTCATCGCCCCAGCATCCCAGGGCGCCGCTCGTCGCCGGCGGGGTGTCGCTCCCGGCGTCGTCGCCGCGAGGCGAGACCGCCTCCGCGTCGCCGCCGCGCGGCGACCCGGGGGGCTGGTGTCACGATGGACCGGTGATGTACGCCCAGACCTCCGCCCGCCGCGCCCGCCAGATCACCGGAGACCTCGCGGTGCTCGTGTGGTGCGGGTTGTGGGTGTGGGCGGGGCGCACCGTCCACGGGCTCGTCCTTCAGCTCGCGGAGCCGGCGCGCGCGCTCCAGCGCACGGCGACCGACTTCGGAGCGGCGATGACCGAGGCCGGCACGACCGTCGGCGACATCCCGTTCGCCGGGGAGCAGCTGCGGGGGGCGTTCGGAAGGGTGGCGGGTGTCGTCGCCGAGGCGAGCGCGGCCGGGGCGCAGTTCGAGACCACCGTCGCGCGCCTCGCGCTCGCGCTCGCGCTCGTCACCGTCCTCGGTCCGTCGCTGGGGTTGGGGATCCCGTGGGTCGTGGGGCGCGTGCGGTTCGCCCGGAGGGCCACCGCGGCCCGCGCCCTCGTCGACTCCGAGGCCGACCTCGACCTCTTCGCGCTCCGCGCGTTGGCCAATCGGCCGCTCCCGCGGCTCACGGAGATCTCTCCCGACCCCGTCGAGGCATGGCGTCGCGGCGACTCCGAGGTGGTCCGGGCCCTCGCGGCACTGGAACTCCGCAGCATCGGGCTGCGCCCCGTCCACGGCCCCGACGGCGAGGTGCGCGCACGGTGAACGCGGGGCCGACGGGCACGTCGGCGTCAGCCGGGGTCCCCACGACCGGGGTGGCGGACCGGGCACTCCCCGCCCAGATCGCCGCCTGGCTCGCTCACCTGCGTATCGAACGGGGACTCGCCGAGAACACCCTCCGTGGTTACGCGCGGGATCTCGCCCGCTACGACGCGTTCCTCGCCGCCCGGGACGTCGCCGATGTCGCGGCGATCCGTCAGGGCGACGTCACGGATTTCGTCGCGACCCTGCGCGAGGGCGGCGACGGTCGGGCGGCGCTGTCGGCCTCCTCGACCGCCCGCACCCTCGCGGCGGTCCGGGGGCTCCACCGCTTCTGCCTCCTCGAGGGGACCGTGGGGGAGGACGTGGCCGCCGAGGTGTCCCCGCCGGCGACGCCGCGTCGGCTTCCCAAGGCGGTGACGCGGGACGAGGTCGAGCGTCTCCTCACCGCGGCGGCCGCCACACCCGGCCCGATCGGGTTGCGGGACGCCGCCCTCGTCGAGACGCTCTACGCGACCGGCGCACGCATCAGCGAGGTCGTCGGCCTCGTCGTCGACGACCTGCCCGACCTGTCCGACCCCGGGATCGGGCAGGTCGGTCGCGTCGTGCGCCTCACCGGCAAGGGGGACAAGCAGCGCCTCGTGCCCCTCGGGGGGTACGCCGCCCGCGCGCTCGCTGACTACCTCACCGCCGGTCGTCCGGCCCTGCTCGCGCATCGGTCCGCGACGCGTGGGGGGCGCGGGAGCGGGCACGAGGTGTTCCTCAACACCCGGGGCGGTGCGCTCTCGCGCCAGAGCGCGTGGGGCGTCGTCGCGGCGGCGGCGGAGCGCGCCGATCTCGCCGGGCGCATCGGCCCCCACACCCTGCGGCACTCCTTCGCGACCCATCTGCTCGACGGCGGGGCCGACGTCCGTGTCGTCCAGGATCTCCTCGGTCACGCCGACGTGACGACGACGCAGATCTACACCCTCGTCACCGCGGCCCACCTCCGCGAGACCTACGCGCTCGCCCACCCCCGGGCCCGCTGAGCGCGACGTCGGCGTGACCGAGGCCGCCACGCCCACGGGTTCCGTTGCCGCCCAGCGATGTCCGGTCGACGAGGCGCCGACGGGAGGCCCGGGCGTGTCATCGGCGCTGATAGGGTCGGGTCGGTATCGGTGCACGCTCGGCCCGTGCGCGGGTGCCGGCCGAAGTCCGCGACCCGAAGTGAGGACGAATGAGCGCGTTCGAGACGCAGCCTGCCGGCGACGTGCGTGAGGACGTCCGCGAGGAGACGCGCCCGCAGAGCGGCGCCGACGGCGACCACGACGGGTCGGCGCGGCTCGACGCCTTCGACGATCTGGACTCCGGCCGACAGACCTCGAGCCGCGAGGGTGTCGGCGGGGGAGGGCAGGAGCGGCTGCCCGGGACGGAGACCTCCGGTCACATCGGCGTCACCGGTCGTCCGATGCCGGAGTTCCCCGTGCCGCCGGTCCTCACCGAGCATGGACCGGCACGCGTCATCGCGATGTGCAACCAGAAGGGCGGCGTCGGCAAGACGACGACGACCATCAACCTCGGCGCCGCGCTCGCCGAACTGGGCCGCCGGGTGCTGCTCGTCGACTTCGACCCTCAGGGCGCCCTCTCGGTCGGTCTCGGCATCCGGGCGAACGACCTCGACCTCACCGTGTACAACCTGCTCGTCGAGCGGGGTCACGACGTGCGTGAGGTCATCCAGCACACGCGCACCCCCGACCTCGACCTGCTCCCCGCGAACATCGACCTGGCGGCCGCCGAGGTGCAGCTTGTCGGCGAGGTGGCCCGCGAGATGGTGCTCTCCCGCGTCCTGCGGCCGGTGATGGACGACTACGACGTCATCCTCATCGACTGCCAGCCCTCCCTCGGGCTGCTCACCGTCAACGCGCTCACCGCCGCGCACGGCGTCATCATCCCGCTCGAGTGCGAGTACTTCGCGATGCGTGGCGTCGCCCTGCTCGTCGAGACCATCGAGAAGGTGTGCGACCGGCTCAACCCGCGCCTCGAGGTCGACGGCATCCTCGCGACGATGTACGACGGCCGCACCCTGCACAGCCGCGAGGTCGTCGCGAGCGTCGTCGACCACTTCCAGGACCGGGTGTTCCACACGGTCATCAGCCGCACCGTCAAGTTCCCCGACGCCACGCTCGCCGCCGAGCCCATCACGAGCTACGCCCCCGGTCACCCCGCCGCCGAGTCCTACCGCCAACTGGCCCGGGAGCTCATCGCCCGTGGCGGCGCCGCCTGAGGTCGCGGCGGGGGAGAGCGACCTCGCCCCCGCCGGGCCGGGACCGGCCACGCCGGGGGGTGTGCTCACCCGCCGCGCCGCGCCGCAGCCGTTCGAGGTGCACCTCGACGTGTTCTCCGGGCCCTTCGAGTTGCTCCTCGGGCTCATCGGCAAGCATCGGCTCGACCTCACCGAGATCGCCCTCGCGCAGGTCACCGACGAGTTCATCGCCCACATCCGCGCCCAGCAGGCCGCCGACGTCGACTGGGACCTCTCGCAGGCGAGCGAGTTCCTCCTCGTCGCCGCGACGCTGCTCGACCTCAAGGCCGCCCGGCTCCTGCCCTCTCTCGACCCCGAGGAGGAGGACCTCGAGCTCATCGAGGCCCGCGATCTGCTGTTCGCCCGGCTCCTGCAGTACCGGGCGTTCAAGGACGTCGCCGGGTGGGCCGAGGAGCGGATGGCCGGGCCGGGGCGCATCGTCGCCCGGCAGGCGGAGATGGAGCCGCGTTTCGCCGCCCTGCTGCCCGAACCGGTCATCACGGCGACGCCCGAGCAACTCGCGATGATCGCCGCCGAGGTGCTCACCCGCACCCCACCGCAGGTCGGCGTCGCCCACCTGCACCAGCCGCTCGTGAGCGTGCGCGAACAGACGCGGTTCGTCGTCGACGTCCTGCGGCGTCGGCGACGGGCGACGTTCCGCGAGCTCGTCGCCGACGCCGACGCCACGCTCGTCGTCGTCGCCCGGTTCCTCGCGCTGCTCGACCTGTTCCGCGAGGCCGCCGTCGTCTTCGACCAGCCCGAGGCCCTCGGCGAGCTCACCGTCGAATGGATCGGCACCGACACCGGCGAGCTCGACGCCGGGTCCGACTTCGACGACCACGACGTCCCCGCGCCGACGGACCCGCCCGCCACACCCCGACTCCCTGCCACGACGGAGGACGCATGAGCGACCCCACCGCGACCGACGCGATGGCCGCCACCGACGCGATCGACGCCGCCGACGCGACCACGGCCGCCACCGATGAGGCGGAGCCGTCGAGGTCCGAGCCCGAGGAGATCGACCTCGAGGCGATGCCCGGGGGGGCTCGGTCGGCGATCGAGGCCGTGCTCATGGTCGTCGAGGAGCCGGTGACCCCCGAGGCGTTGGGCGCCGTGCTCGGGATCGAACCGACCGTCGCGTGGGCCCACCTCCACGACCTGGCCGACGAGTACGACCGGGACGGACGAGGGTTCAGCCTCCGCCGCACCGAGGCGGGGTGGCGCATCTACTCCCGGGCGGAGTACGCCCCGGTGGTCGAGCGTTTCGTCCTCGAGGGCCGACGGGCGACACTGTCCAAGGCGGCGTTGGAGACCCTCGCCGTCATCGCGTACCGTCAACCGGTCTCCCGCGCGCGGATCGCCGCGGTGCGGGGCGTGGGCGTCGACGGCGTGGTGCGCACCCTCATGACGCGGGGGCTCATCGACGAGGTCGGTACCGACACCGAACACGGTGCGGTGCTGTACGGCACGACGGAATACTTCCTCACCCGTCTCGGGCTCGGGTCGCTCGCGGAACTCCCTCCGCTCGCGCCGTACCTGCCCGAGGGGCACGAGGTGGACGAGATCGCCGAAAGGGGCGGCATATGACCGACGGAGGTCGGGGACGCGCGGGTGGCGGTCGAGACGGCGGCGGTCGCGGTGGCGATGGCGGTCGCGGCGGCGGTCGGGACGGGCGTCGCGGTGGGGCCGGTGGCCCGACGGGCAGCGGTCCCAGCGGATCGGGCAGGAGCGGCGCCGGCGCGCGACGCGGGGGATCCGGCGGCGCGGCCTCGGGCGGGAACCGGGGTGGTCGTTGGTCGCCGTCGGCGGGTCAGGTGCCGGGTGGACCGGACCGCGGGTTCGGCATGCGCCCACCCAAGGGTCGCGGCCGTGGTGGGAGTACGGGCGGTGGGGGGTCCTCGCCGAAGGTCGACGTCCACGACCCGAACGGGGTGCGGTTGCAGAAGCTCCTCGCCGCGGCCGGGGTGGGGTCGCGTCGCGCCTGCGAGATCATCATCGGCCAAGGTCGCGTCGAGGTCGACGGACAGGTCGTCACGGAACTCGGCGTGCGGATCGATCCGGCGACGCAGACCGTCCACGTCGACGGGGAGCGGATCCAACTCGACGCGGACAGAAGGTACTTCGCCCTCAACAAGCCGCTGGGGGTCGTCTCGACGATGCACGACGACCTCGGGCGTCCGAGCCTCGGGGACCTGCTCGAGCAGCGCACCGACCGACTGTTCCACGTCGGGCGACTCGACGCGGACACCGACGGGCTCCTCCTCCTCACCAACGACGGTGAACTCGCCAACCGGCTGCAGCACCCCTCGTACGGGGTCGCGAAGACCTACGTCGCGACGGTGCCCGGTCCGGTGAACCGCGACGTCGGCCGCATCCTCCGTGAGGGGGTCCAGCTCGAGGACGGACCCGTGGCGGTCGACTCGTTCCGTCTCGTCGACTCCGCCCCCGGCCGTGCGATCGTCGAGGTCGTCGTCCACGAGGGCCGCAAGCACATCGTGCGTCGGCTGCTCGAGGAGGTCGGTCACCCGGTCGAGACCCTCACCCGGGTGCAGGTCGGCCCCGTGGTCCTCGGCGACCTCAAGCCCGGCAAACTTCGGCCCCTCAACTCCCGAGAGGTCGCCGCGCTCTACAAGGCCGCCGGGCTGTGAACGGATCCAGGGACGACAGCGACGCCGGCGGCGCCGGAACGGGGTCGGCTGCCGGCAACGGACCGGTCGTCGGCCCCGGGCCGCGCGACGGCGACGGAGTGGGTGCCCTGAGCCCCGTGCGGATCGTCGGGACGGGACTCATCGGCACCAGCGTGGGTCTCGCCCTGCGAGCCCGGGGCGTGCGGGTGACGCTCGCCGATCCGTCGCCGACGGCCTGCGCCCTCGCCCGCGACCTCGGGGCGGGTGAGCTCGCCACCGACGCCGACCCGGAGCCCGCGGTCGTCGTCGCCGCGGCGCCGCCGGACGTCGTCGGCTCCGTCGTCGCCGCGGAGCTGGCCGCGCACCCGACCGCCGTCGTCACCGACGTCGCCTCGGTGAAGGCCGCGATCCTCGCCGAGCTCGTCGCCGGCGGGGCGGACGTCTCCCGCTACGTCGGCTCCCATCCCATGGCCGGGCGCGAGCGCAGCGGGGCGATCTCGGGGCGACCGGACCTGTTCGAGGGTCGCCCCTGGGTCGTCGTGCCCCACGAGGACAGTGCCGTGAACGCCGTGGAGACGGTGACCGCGCTCGCGCTCGCCACCGGGGGCGCCCCGGTCCGGATGCCGGCGGAGGAGCACGATGCCGCCGTCGCGGCCGTGTCCCACGTGCCCCAGGTGGCGGCGAGCCTCGTGGCGGCCCGGCTGCGGGATCTGCCCACCGAGGCCGTGGGGCTCTCGGGGCAGGGCGTGCGGGACGTCACCCGGATCGCGGCGAGCGACCCCGCGCTGTGGACCCAGATCCTCGTCGGCAACGCCGGTGCCGTCTCCTCGGTGCTACGGGACGTCCTCGTCGCGCTCGGTGATGTCGTCGAGGCGCTCGACGTCCTGCGCGACGACCCCGACGCCGACGCTCCGGGAGCACGCTCGACCCTCGCGGCGATGTTGGCGGACGGCAACGCCGGTCATGCCCGCATCCCCGGCAAGCACGGCGCCGCGCCCTCGCTGTTCACGACCGTCACCGTCCTCATCCCGGACACGCCCGGGATGCTGGGACGGGTGTTCGCCGACGTCGGCGCCGAGGGCGTCAACATCGAGGACGTGCGGATCGAGCACGCCCTCGGACGCCCCGTGGGTGTCGCCCACCTCCTCGTCGCCCCCGCCGACGCCGACCCCCTGCGCGCCGGACTGCTCGCCCGCGGCTGGAACGTCACGGAGTGAGTTCGCCCGACCCGCACCCCCGCCCCCCTGGCCGAGTCATCCGGCCTGGGTGGGGAGGGGTGGGGTGAGGGGGTCCCGCGTGGCTGCGACGACGGCGTCGTTCGCGGCCATCTCCTGAGCGGCGAGGGCTTCGCGGCGCCGCTCGGCCCGCGCAGCGTCCTGCCGGCCGCCACCCTCGAGGTCGGTGCCGGGGGTGAGGTCGCCGACCCAATCGAGCAACCGGACGGCGCCGTCGGTGAGGCGATAGGTGAGACCGACGAGGGCGACCCGGCCGTCATGGACGGCGTCGGCGAGGGCGGGGGAGCGGTCGAGCAGACCCCGCATGGTGCGGCGCACGTGCTCCTCCATGATCTCCCCGAGGCAGATCGTCCCCGTGTCGCGCGCGGCCTGAACCCCCGGCATCACGGCGTCGACGAGAGTGCCGACGTGACCGCCGGGCCTGATCCCGCTCTCCGCGGCGGCGATCGTCGCGGCGACACATCCACAGTCCTCGTGCCCGAGGACGGCGAGCAGGGGGGTGCCCACGTGGAGGACGCCGTACTCGAGCGACCCCAGGGCGACGTCGTCGACGACATGCCCGGCGGTGCGCACGACGAACAGATCCCCGAGGCCGCGATCGAACACGAGCTCGGGTGAGACCCGGGAGTCGGCGCACGAGAGCACGGCCGCGAAGGGGTGCTGCCCCGCGGTGAGGTCCTGGCGGCGCCAGTGACTCGCGTGCGGGTGTCGGGGTGTCCCGTCGACGAAGCGTGCATTGCCCGAGGCGAGGAGCCGCCAGGCGGCGGCGGGGGTCGGAGTGGCGGGGGCCGGCGTGGTGGGGGCCGTGGGGTCGGGCATGGGAGTCCTTGGGTCGTCGGACACCCCGTTGGCAGACGGGGTCTCGATCGGAGGGGGGGTCCGGGGGCGCCACGTCGGGTCCCGAGCGCCCGGCGGGGGGACCCGGAACGCGAGTGGTCGCCTCGCGGTCACCCCACCCATCGTCTGGCGAGGACCCGGTCTGAGACCGGCCCGGGGGCGGGAGGGGCGGCCGCGGTCGAGTGGGATGGGGCCGGGCGGACGGTCACGCACACGGGTCCCCGGACCGGGCGGACGCTAGGCTGCGCGACGTGAGCGCCATCGATGCCGCCGGAACTGCCGCCGGCCCACCAGCCCAGCCGTCCGACGACGAGCCCGCTGCGGAGACGGCGAGCTCGGCGACCACGCCGCTCACGGGGCCGACCTCGGTCGGCGAGGCGTCGACGGGGGAGTCCCCCCTGGGGTCGTCGGTGAACACACCCCGTTCGGTCGTCGTCGCCATCGACGGGCCCAGCGGCTCGGGCAAGTCGAGCGTGAGTCGCGCCGTCGCCACCCGCCTCGGCCTCGCCTATCTCGACACCGGCGCGATGTACCGTGCGCTCACCTGGTGGTGCCTCGCACGTGGCGTCGACCTCGACGACGAGGCGGCCGTCACCGCCGCCGCGCACGACTTCCCGCTCGTCATGGGCACCGACCCCGCCGACCCCCACGTGCGCGTCGGCGACACCGACGTCACCGCCGAGATCCGCACCACCCGCATCTCGGCCGCCGTGTCCGCCGTCGCGAGGCACCTGCCGACACGCGCGGTGCTCATCGCGACCCAGCGGGACTGGATCGACCGTTGCGCCGCGCAGGGCATCGTCGCCGAGGGGCGCGACATCACGAGCGTCGTCGCCCCGGACGCCGACGTGCGTCTCCTGCTCACCGCGAGCGAGGACGCCCGCCTCGCGCGACGGGCCAAGGAGGTCCACGGCGATGCGGGCGAGGCGGCGATCGCGACGACCCGGGACGAGGTCGTGCGCCGGGACCGGGACGACTCCGCCGTCACCTCCTTCCTCGAACCGAGCGACGGCGTGCGCCTTCTCGACACCTCCGACCTTGACTTCGAGGCCGTCGTCGCCGCGGTCGTCGCCGCCGTCGAGGCCGCGCGGACCTCCGGCGTGGACCGCCGCGACGCGCCCCTCGCCGATACGGGAGAATGAGCGAATGTCCGACGACGTGACCCGCCGCGAAGACCCCCGCACCGACACCGACCCGCTGCCCGACCCCGACACCCCCCGCGCCGACGTGCCCGGCGGGTCCGACGCTCGGCCCACCGCCGTGCGCGGCACCCCGGCCGGCGCGCCCGACGACGACGAGGTGGTCGGCGTGGACGGGGACGTCGAGGCGGCGGACGACGTCGATGACGAGTTCGACGACGAGCACGACGTCGAGATCGTCGTCACCCACCGCGACGGCGCCGGGGACGGTTCCCTCGAGCGGGTGCTGCGGGCGGGGCTGGACGAGTTCGACCTCGACGAGGACGACCTGGCCCTGCTCGAGGGCCGCACGCGCGACAGCGAGGACGACGACCCCTCGGACCGACCGGTCGTCGCCGTCATCGGGCGCCCGAACGTCGGCAAGTCGACCCTCGTCAACCGCATCCTCGGACGCCGTGAGGCGGTCGTCGAGGACGTCCCCGGCGTCACCCGCGACCGCGTCGCCTACGACGCCGAATGGACCGGCCGCCGGTTCACCCTCGTCGACACCGGCGGGTGGGAGATCGACGCCTCCGGCATCCACCTGCGCGTCGCCGAACAGGCCGAGGTCGCCATCGAACTCGCCGACGCCGTGATGTTCGTCGTCGACGCCACCGTCGGGGCGACCGACGACGACGAGGCCGTGGTGCGGCTCCTGCGCCGGTCGGGCAAGCCCGTCGTGCTCGTCGCCAACAAGGTCGACGACACCCGGGCGGAGTCCGACGCGGCGATGCTGTGGTCTCTCGGCCTCGGTGAGCCCCACCCCGTTTCGGCGCTCCACGGCCGCGGCAGTGGCGACATGCTCGACGCACTGCTCGCCGTCCTCCCGGAGAAGTCGGCGGTCGCCGGTGCGTACGCCCGCGGGGGGCCACGTCGCGTGGCCCTCGTCGGTCGCCCGAACGTCGGCAAGTCGAGCCTGCTCAACCAGCTCGCGGGGGAGGACCGGGTCGTCGTCGACGAGGTCGCCGGCACGACCCGCGACCCGGTCGACGAACTCGTCGAACTCGGGGGAAAGCAGTGGCGTTTCGTGGACACCGCAGGTATCCGACGTCGCGTCCACCAGACGCGCGGGGCCGACTTCTACGCCTCCCTGCGTACCCGCACGGCCCTCGAGAAGGCCGAGGTGGGCGTCGTCCTCATCGACGCGGGGGAGCCGATCAGCGAGCAGGACGTCCGCGTCGTGCAGCAGGTCGTCGACTCCGGTCGCGCCCTCGTCATGGCCTACAACAAGTGGGACACCCTCGACGAGGAGCGTCGCTACTACCTCGAGCGCGAGATCGAGCGGGAGTTCGTGCAGGTCCCCTGGGCTCCGCGGGTCAACATCTCCGCGCGCACGGGTCGTCACATGGACCGCCTCGTGCCGGCCCTGGAGACCTCGCTCGACAGTTGGGACACCCGCATTCCGACCTCCCGTCTCAACGCGTTCCTCGGCGAGATCGTCGCGGCGCACCCGCACCCCGTCCGCGGTGGCAAGCAGCCGCGCATCCTCTTCGGTACGCAGGCGAGCACGAGGCCCCCGCGGTTCGTCCTCTTCGCCTCCGGCTTCCTCGAGGCGGGCTACCGCCGGTTCATCGAGCGCCGCCTGCGAGAGGTGTTCGGGTTCACCGGCTCTCCGGTCGAGATCTCCGTCCGGGTGCGGGAGAAGCGGCGGCGCTCCTGACCTCGCCCGACCCTTCCCCGCCCGGCCCGGGAGCTGATTGGGCAACGGGGAGGGGGGTGCGCTAAGGTGACGTGTCGTTCACGCCAGTGAGCGACAAGCCCGCACGGGCTCCGGGACGTGGCGCAGCTTGGTAGCGCACTTGACTGGGGGTCAAGGGGTCGCAGGTTCAAATCCTGTCGTCCCGACCGAGAGGTCGAGGCAGAGGCCGTCTCCGATTCGTCGGAGGCGGCCTTCGTCGTGCCCCGGGTGGCGCTCGAGGACGCGCCGACCTCACTCCTAAGGTGGGGACATGGTGCGGAAGAGGCGAGGGGGTGAGGAGGTCGTGGCGGAGTCCGTGAACGAGGAGAAGGCGGACGCCACGACGGCGACGTCGTCGACGCCCGGATCCGGGGCGGGGGCGGGGGCCTCGCCCTCCCCGACGAGGCCCGCGCCACCCCGGCGGCCGGATGCGTCGATGTCGCTTCTCACCGAGACGATGGAACGGCCCCTCGACCCCTCCTACGCCGCCGCGGCGGCGGCCCGACAGGCCCGGGGGGAGGCGCCGAGGCGGCGTCCCTGGAACACCCCCGTCGTCGGTGTGGTGGCCGTGCTCACCGGGGTTCTCTTCGCGACCTCCGGCCTCGCGTTCGCCCGCGCCGAGGAGGGACGCACCGATCGCGCCGACCTCATCGCTCGCATCGAGCGACGCCAGCAGGAGGCCGACGCCGCGGCCACCCACAACGCGGCTCTCGAGGCGCAGCTGCGGGCGCTCGAGTCCGGCGCCGTGGCGTCCGGTCCGCAGGGGACACGGTTGGAGGAGGTCCGCGCAGCCGCGGGTGCGACCGCGGTCGAGGGCCCCGGCCTGCGCATCACCCTCGACGACGCACCCGGGCTCGGGCCCGTCGGCGGGGGAGGGCCCCGCGGAGATGCCGCGGAGGAGGGCGGCCGTATCGTCTACCGCGACCTGCAGCAGGTCACCAACGAACTGTGGGCCTCCGGCGCCGAGGGGGTCGCGATCAACGGGCACCGGCTGACCTCGACCACGGCGATCCGCTTCGCGGGCGACGCCGTCCTCGTCGGCTTCCGGCCCCTCGCCCGGCCCTACGTCATCGACGCGATCATGGGCCGAGCCGAACAGGCGCGGTTCACCGGGGGCGCCGGCGGGCGCTACCTCGACGAACTCCGCACGGCGTACTCCCTCGTCGCCGACGTCCGGGCGCCGAGCTCGCTGACGTTGCCGCCCGCCGACACCACCCAGCTCCGGTACGCCAGGCTCCCCGGGGGCGGCGGCGCTCCCGGCGCGACCTCGGCACCGTCACCGGGGACCACCCCCGAGAAGGAGAACGGATGATCCCGCTCATCGGCCTCGTCGTCGGCATCGTCCTCGGCATCGTGTTCCAGCCGAGCGTCCCCGCCCTGCTCCAGCCCTACCTGCCCATCGCGGTGGTCGCCGCGCTGGATGCCGTCTTCGGAGGCCTCCGTGCGAGCCTCGACGGGATCTTCGACGACAAGGTCTTCGTCGTGTCGTTCCTCTCCAACGTCGTCGTCGCCGCGCTCATCGTCTACCTCGGCGACCAGCTCGGGGTCGGGGCGCAGCTGTCGACCGGTGTCATCGTCGTCCTCGGCATCCGGATCTTCTCCAACGTCGCCGCCATCCGACGCCACCTGTTCAAGGCGTGACGATGAGTCCTGCGACGCCCCCCACCGACGGCGCCCCCGACGCGACGCCCACCGAGACGACGCCCACCGAGACGACACCCACATCGGCGATCGCGGGCCACGGCGGGACTCCCGGCGAGGACCGCCCGCGACGGGGTCTGCTGCGGCTGCGACCGACCCGGGCCTCGGTCCTGGCCGGGGTACTCACCCTCGCCCTCGGCCTGGGGCTCTCGGCCCAGATCCACCAGACCCGCGACACGGGCCTGGACTCCCTGCGTGAGGCCGAGCTCGTCGGCATCCTCGACGGCGTCACCGCCCGAGCCGACCGCCTCGCGCAGGAGTCCCGGGACCTCGAGGCCGAGCAGGCGCGCCTCGCCGACGGCGCCGACAGCGCCGAGGCCGAACGCCGCGCGCGTGAACGTCTCGCCGACCTCGGCATCCTCGCCGGCACCGTCCCCGCCGAGGGGCCCGGGGTGCGGATCACCCTCACCGGCGGGTCCGACTCCCTCACCGCGGCCTCGATCCTCGACCTCGTGCAGGAGCTGCGCGACGCGGGCGCCGAGGCCATCCAGATCGACGACGTGCGGGTGGTCGCCTCGAGCAGCTTCGTCGACTCCGACGGCCGCATCCTCGTCGACGGCCGGCCCCTCACCCTGCCGCTGACCGTCGTGGCGATCGGGGACGGCCGCACGCTCGCCTCGGCCCTCGCCATCCCCGGTGGCGTCGAGGAGTCGACGCGCCAGGCGGGCGCACGCATCGAGGTCCAGCAGTCCCCGCGTGTCGTCGTGAAGGCGTTGCACCCCGCGAGCAGCCACCGATACGCTCGTCCAGTGGGCACGCCCGAGGGGTCGTCCACGCCCTGACCTGGGCCCTCGCCCCTCGACACCGACGACGAAGGAGAGTCATGAGCGACCTGGAGTACCCGCAGGAACTGCGCTACACGGCGGAGCACGAGTGGGTGCGCACCGGCAACGACGACGTCGTGCGGGTCGGCATCACCTCCTACGCCCAGGACGCCCTCGGCGACGTCGTCTACGTCGACCTCCCCTCCGTCGGCGACGAGGTGAGTGCCGGCGACACCTGCGGCGAGATCGAGTCCACGAAGTCCGTCAGCGACCTCTTCAGCCCCCTCACCGGTGAGGTCGTCGCCGTCAACGAGAGCCTCGAGTCGGCTTCGGAGATGGTCAACAGCGACCCGTACGGCGAAGGGTGGATGTTCGAGATGAAGGTCGCCGATCCGGGCCAGCTCGAGTCGCTCATGGACGCCGACGCCTACGTCGAGGGCCTCGACTGAGCGAGTGCGGCGCCTCCGACGCCCATCCCGGCCGGGGTGGGCGTCGGCGTCTCCACCGGGCGTGGGACGCCGCTTGCCGGGGTCCGTCCACCGACCGACATCCCTGGTGGACGTATGCATTCGAGAAAGGATCGACCCGTACTCTAGGGTGGGATGTCTGCGAATTGAGAGGACAGGTGAATCGACGTGACCGACGCGAACCCCGGCCAGGGGCAGGAACCGCCGCGCACCGGACCCGCGACGATGCGATTCACAGGGGTGCCGGAGACGGAACTCCCGGCGGACGCCGACGTGCGTCTCTCCGTCGACGACACCTCGACGATCGACGCCCTCCGTCCCGGCACCGCGCTGCTGCTCGTCCTGCGCGGGCCCAACACGGGTGCGCGGTTCCTCCTCGACTCGGCGATGACGACGACCGGCCGTCACCCCGACAGCGACATCTTCCTCGACGACGTCACCGTCTCGCGCAAGCATGCGGTGTTCGAGCAGGAGGGCGAGACGTTCGTCGTGCGCGACGTCGGTTCGCTCAACGGCACCTACGTCAACCGGGAACGGATCGACTCCGCCGTGCTCCGTGCCGGGGACGAGGTGCAGATCGGCAAGTTCCGGCTCGTGTTCCACACCCCGCGCCCCTCGGCCTGATGGCCGACGCCGCTCGATCCGACGTCGCGCGTGCGCCCCGAGCGGGCTCGCGGCGCAACATCGGCGCCGTGCTCGAGACCCTGCGCGACGAGTTCCCGGACGTGACGATCTCGAAGATCAGGTTCCTCGAGTCCGAAGGGCTCGTCTCGCCCGAACGCACCCCGTCGGGATACCGCTCGTTCTCCGACGAGGATGTCGAACGACTCCGGTTCGTGCTCACCGCGCAGCGCGACCGGTTCTGGCCGCTGCGGGTGATCCGAGAGGCTCTCGACGCCCGTGACCGCGGCCTGGAGGTGTCGCTCGACGACCCCGGCATGCAGGCCGCCGGCCCACGGATGCCGCAGGTGCCGGTCGACCCCGACGTGCCGACGGCGCAGGAACTCGCCCGCACCGAGGACACGTTGCGACTCACGCGCGCCGAGATCGGCAAGGCGGCCGGCCTCGATGCGGCGACTCTGGAGGCTCTCGTCACCTACGGGTTGCTCACCCCGGACGCCGACGGGCATTTCGACGCCCGCGCGCTGCAGGTGGCCCGAGCGGCGGCCGGCCTCGCGGCCTACGGGCTCGAACCGCGCCACCTGCGACCGTTCCGCACGGCCGCCGAGCGGGAGATCGGGCTCGTCGATCAGATCTCGGCACCCGCTCGTCGTCGTTCGACGGAGTCGGCCCGTCAGGTCACGGCCGACGTGCTGCACCACTGCCTCGCGCTCCACACCGCCTTGGTCAAAGCGGGACTCTGAGCGCCGGATCCCCTAGCGTAGAGGGGTGATCGATGTCGACGTCCTCGGTGTTCGCGTGGAGATGCCCACGAACAACCCCATCGTGCTCCTGCGGGAGCGGGGCGGTGACCGGTACCTGCCGGTGTGGATCGGCGCGGCGGAGGCCGCGGCCATCGCCTATGCGCAGCAGGGTGTCGTGCCGCCGCGCCCGCTGACCCACGACCTCATGGTCTCGGTCGTCGCCGCGCTCGGGCACGAGCTCGAGGAGGCGCAGATCGTCGAGATGCGCGACCAGGTGTTCTACGCCGTGCTGCACTTCAGCGGCGGGGTCGAGGTGCCCTCCCGTACCTCCGACGCCGTGGCGCTGGCACTTCGGGTGGACGCGCCGATCCGCGTCGCCGAGGCCGTCATGGACGAGGCGGGCGTGCTCGTCGACGCCGACGACGAGGACGAGGAGGTCGAGAAGTTCCGCGAGTTCCTCGACCAGGTGTCGGCCGAGGACTTCCTCGCCGAGGGGCCGGACTCACCGGACTCACCGGGCTCGCCCGGATCCGCCCCCGACGACGAGGGCCCGCAGGGCGGACCGCCCGGTCGGGAAAACGGGTGACGCGCCGGAGCGGATCGTTGGTCGGGGCCCTCGGGGGCCCGTACCATCGAGGGAGCCGGTGGACCGACGCGGAGGCGCGGGCGGCCCGGCGAGTCGCTCGAGAGGGAGGGACCGCGTGAACCCCACGGACCACGGTGCGCCGAGCATGTCCGCCGTCCCCGCGTTGCCGGGCACCCAGGGCGTGCTGTTCACCCCGGAGGACGCGATCGGCGACGACCAGGGCTTCCGTGGTCCGATCGCCTGCCGCGCCGCCGGCATCACCTATCGACAGCTCGACTACTGGGCCCGCACCGGCCTCGTCGAGCCGTCCCTGCGCTCGGCCACGGGATCGGGCACGCAGCGGCTCTACAGCTTCCGTGACGTGCTCGTGCTCAAGGTCGTCAAGCGGCTGCTCGAGACCGGCGTCACCCTCCAGCAGATCCGCGTCGCCGTCTCGACCCTGCGTGAGCGCGGCGTCGAGGACCTCGCGCAGATCACCCTCATGAGCGACGGCGCCACGGTCTACGAGTGCACCTCGAACGACGAGGTCATCGACCTCCTCCAGGGCGGCCAGGGCGTCTTCGGCATCGCCGTCGGGCGCGTGTGGCGTGAGGTCGAGGGCGACCTCGCCCACCTCCCCACCGAGCGCCTCGGCGAGGACGGCGAGGCCCTCGAGGAGGCCGAGGCCTCCACGCCCGGAGCCACCGGCGAGGTCGACGAGCTCAGCGCCCGCCGCCGCGCCCGGCGCAGGACGGGCTGATCTCGGCCCGGCCCATCGGCCGCGAGTTCCCTCCACCGGCGAGTCCACCCCGAGCGGGGCGGGCTCGCCGTCGTCGTGTGGCCACGGCGTCCTCAGTGGCCTGCGTGTTCGTGCAGCCACGGGTCCCGTGGGGTCGTGCGGGCCGCGGTCCCCGGGCGCCCCGGAGCCCGGGGAAGGCCTCGGGCGCCCTCGCCCGCGGTGTTAATCTGCGAGGGCTGCATGCTCGCGCGCGAGAGTCCGCCGGTCGCCTTCGGGCCTTCGGTGGCGCCGAAGGGGCAACACTCCCCGGAACCTCTCAGGCACCAGGAGCGCGTGAGATCGGCACCGTGGAAGCCGCCGTCGTGACCTCGTCGGTGGTGACACGTGGGGAGGTCGCCACCGGCGGCACCGTCCGTCACCGCCCCACAGGAGGTCATCGATGACCCAGCCCGTTCCCCCGGCATTCGCCGAGCGTCACATCGGTCCCGGCGACGCGGAGACCACGCGGATGCTCGAGGTCGTGGGTCAGGACAGCCTCGACGCCCTGATCGATGCGGCGATCCCGGCCGGCATCCGCGACGCCGACGCCCTCGCGATCGAGGCCGCCCCCAGCGAGCAGGCGGTCATCGCCGAGCTCCGCGAGATCGCCGCGCGCAACACCGTGCTCACCTCGATGATCGGCCTCGGCTGCTACGGGACGCACACCCCGCCGGTCGTCAAGCGCAACATCCTCGAGAACCCCGCGTGGTACACGGCGTACACGCCCTACCAGCCCGAGATCTCCCAGGGTCGCCTCGAGGCCCTCCTCAACTTCCAGACCGTCGTCTCCGACCTCACCGGGCTCGACGTCGCCAACGCCTCGATGCTCGACGAGGGCACCGCGGCGGCCGAGGCGATGACCCTCATGCGTCGCGCCGCCAAGGCCAAGGAGGGCGCAGTCCTCGTCCTGGACCGGGCGCTGCTGCCGCAGACGATCGGGGTCATCGAGACCCGCGCGCGGGCGCTGCGCATCGAGTGCGTCACGCTCGACCTCGACGGCGTCGACTCCGCGGACGCCCTGAGCTTCGCCGTCGACGGCAAGCCCGTGTTCGGCGTCATCGTCCAGTACCCCGGCAAGGACGGGCAGGTCCGCGACTTCCGCGCCGTCGCCGACGTCGTCCACGGTCTCGGCGGTCTCGTCACCGCCGCCGCCGACCTCCTCGCCCTCACCCTGCTCGCCGAGCCCGCCTCCTGGGGCGCCGACATCGCGGTCGGGACCTCGCAGCGGTTCGGGGTGCCGATGGGCTTCGGCGGTCCGCACGCCGGCTACCTCGCCGTGCGCCAGAAGCTGTCCCGCACGATGCCCGGCCGCCTCGTCGGCGTGAGCGTCGACGCGGAGGGCACTCCCGCCTACCGGCTCGCGCTCCAGACCCGTGAGCAGCACATCCGTCGGGAGAAGGCGACGAGCAACATCTGCACCGCGCAGGTCCTCCTCGCCGTGATGGCCTCGATGTACGCGGTGTGGCACGGACCGGTCGGGCTCCGCGACATCGCCGTGCGGGCCCACTCCCACGCCGCCGCCCTCGCCGAGGCGCTGCGCGCCGGGGGAGTCGAGGTCACGACGACGCGCTTCGTCGACACGATCACGGTGTCGGTGCCGGGCGCCGCCCGCGACATCCTCGCCAAGGCCCTCGACGGCGGGGTCAACCTCTGCCTCGTCGACGACGACACCCTCTCGATCAGCACCGACGAGACGACGGTCGCCGACCACGTCCGTCTCGTGTGCGAGGCGTTCGGCGTCGAGGCCCCGGCGCAGGTCGAGACCGTGGAACCCGACTTCGGCGATCTCGCCCGCACCTCGGAGTACCTCACCCACCCGGTGTTCCACGCCTACCGCAGCGAGACCGCGATGCTGCGCTACCTGCGCCGTCTCGCCGACCGCGACTACGCCCTCGACCGCGGCATGATCCCGCTGGGCTCGTGCACGATGAAGCTCAACGCGACCACCGAGATGGAGGCCATCACCTGGCCGGAGTTCGCGAACCTGCACCCGTTCGCCCCCGCCGAGCAGACCCGCGGCATCCGCGACCTCGCCGCCCAGCTGTCCGCGTGGCTCGTCGAGATCACCGGGTACGACGAGGTCTCCCTCCAGCCCAACGCCGGCTCCCAGGGTGAGCTCGCGGGGCTCATGGCGATCCGCGCCTACCACGAGGCCAACGGTGACCACGAGCGCGACGTGTGTCTCATCCCGAGCAGCGCGCACGGCACGAACGCCGCGAGCGCGGCGATGGCCGGTCTCAAGGTCGTCGTCGTCGCCTCCGCCGCCGACGGCTCGGTCGACATGGACGACCTACGCGCCAAGATCGCGACGCACGGCGAGCGCCTCGCCGGGATCATGGTGACCTACCCCTCGACACACGGCGTGTACGAGGACACGATCACCGAGCTGTGCGAGCTCGTGCACGAGGCCGGTGGCCAGGTGTACGTCGACGGCGCCAACATGAACGCCCTCGTGGGGGTGGCCCGTCCCGGTCGCTTCGGTGCGGACGTGAGCCACCTCAACCTCCACAAGACGTTCTGCATCCCGCACGGCGGCGGTGGGCCCGGCGTCGGCCCCGTCGGTGTCCGCGCGCACCTCGCGCCCCACCTGCCCAACCACCCGCTCGCCGCCGAGGCGGGCCCGGAGTCGGGGGTCGGTCCGATCTCCGCCGCCCCGTTCGGCTCGGCGAGCATCCTGCCGATCAGCTGGGCCTACATCCGCCTCATGGGCGGTACAGGCCTGACGGCGGCGACCGAGATGGCCGTGCTCAACGCCAACTACATCGCCGCCCGGCTGGGGGAGCACTACCCGGTGCTCTACGCCGGCGAGAACGGCCTCGTCGCGCACGAGTGCATCCTCGACGTGCGCGAGATCACCAAGGTGAGTGGCGTCACGGTCGACGACGTGGCCAAGCGCCTCATCGACTACGGCTTCCACGCCCCGACGATGAGCTTCCCGGTCGCGGGCACCCTCATGGTGGAGCCGACCGAGAGCGAGGATCTCGGTGAGATCGATCGGTTCTGCGACGCGATGATCGCGATCCGCGCCGAGATCCAGGAGGTCATGGACGGCACGGTCGAGGTCGAGGACAGCGTGCTGCGGGGTGCCCCGCACACCGCCCACTGTCTGGCCGGGAGCTGGGACGTCGAGTACGACCGCATGACCGCCGCCTACCCGGCCGGGGTCGACCCGCGCGCCAAGTACTGGCCGCCGGTGCGTCGCATCGACGGGGCGCACGGTGACCGGAATCTCATCTGCTCCTGCCCGCCGCCGGAGGCGCTCGAGGAGGACTGAGCCACCGCCTCGGGGTGCCGCGACACCCCGAGGGCGACGTCCGGCCCCGGGCGCGCACTGCGCGCGCCCGGGGTCGTACTGTGTGCTCCACCGGTCTCCGAGCGAACGGATGAGTGCCATGGGGCGGGAGGTCAGCAGCGGCGAGTGGAGCAATGCTCAACGCCAGCAGTACCGAGAGAAGGTCCGGCAGAACCTCGACGTGTTCGAGCGGATGCTGGCGGTGACGAGCTTCGACCCCGGGCGCTTCATGACGGGGATGGAGATGGAGTTCTCCCTCGTCGGAGAGGACCTCGAGCCCGCGTTCCGCAATGCCGAGGTCCTCGAGGCCATTGGCGACGAGTCGTTCGTGCACGAGTTGGCCCGGTTCAACATCGAGGTCAACGTCAACCCGCGCTCCCTCGAGCGCGACGGGCTCCTCACCCTGGAGAAGGACGTGTGGGAGGCCCTCGCCGGCGCCCGCGCGGCCGCGGCCTCGGTGGGCACGCGCCTCGCGATGATCGGCATCCTGCCGACGATCCTCTCCCACCACGTCACGGACCGGGGGTGGATGAGCGCGCCCAAGCGGTACTCCGCGCTCAACGACGCGATCATGCGGGCCCGCGGCGAGGACATGTTCATCGACATCAGCGGTCCCTCGGGGGAGCGGGTGACGATGTACGCCGACTCCATCGGGCCGGAGGCCGCCTGCACGTCCATGCAGCTACACCTCCAGGTCGCCCCGGCGGACTTCGCGGCCTACTGGAACGCGGCGCAGGCTCTCGCCGGACCCCAGCTCGCCCTCGCCGCCAACTCCCCGTTCTTCGCGGGCAAGATGCTGTGGCACGAGACCCGCATCCCGTTGTTCACCCAGGCGACCGACACCCGGTCGATCGAGTACGTCAATCAGGGGGTGCGTGCGCGCGTCGACTTCGGCGACCGGTGGATCACCTCGATCTTCGACCTGTTCGAGGACAACGTGCGGTACTTCCCCGCGTTGCTTCCCGAGCTCGGCGACGAGGACCCGGTGGCGGTGCTCGAGAGCGGTCAGCCACCCGAGCTGGCCGAACTGCGCCTGCACAACGGCACGATCTACCGGTGGAACCGCCCGATCTACGACACCGGCGGCGGCAAGCCGCACCTGAGGGTCGAGAACCGCACGCTGCCCGCCGGGCCCACGGTCACCGACGTGCTCGCCAACGCCGCGTTCTACTACGGACTGCTCGTCCACCTCGCCAACGAGGACCGGCCGGTGTGGACGCAGATGAGCTTCTCCGCCGCGAACACGAACTTCCGCCACGGCGCCCGCGACGGGATGTCGGCGCGGCTGTACTGGCCGGGGTACTCCTCCATCGCCCCCGACGAGCTCACGCTCCGGCACCTGCTCCCGCTCGCGGAGCAGGGCTTGGCGCGGCTGGGCGTGGACCGGACGGTGCGGGACACTTACCTGCAGGTCATCGAGGGCCGTGCCATCTCCCGGCAGAACGGCGCCTCCTGGCAGATCGACACGGTGTACGCGCTGGAGGAGTCGGGGCTCGACCGGGCCCACGCGCTGCGGCGGATGCTCGAGCTGTACCTCGACCTCAGCGAGGCGGGCGATCCCGTGCACACGTGGGAGGTTCCGCGCCTCTGAGTCCGGGCCTCGGAGAGGGGCCCGGACCTTCATCGGGACCTGCGACCCCCGGGCGCGCCTTCGCGGATCCGCGGGGTCCGTCGGCCGATAGGCTGGGCGCGATCCGCATCCACGTGCGGGGACACGACCGTCCGAGCTGGGAGAAATGGTATGGCTGTTCGTCGCGTAGCCCTGTTGACCGCGGGTGGCTTCGCCCCGTGCCTGTCGTCGGCCGTCGGTGGCCTCATCGAGCGCTATACGCAGATCGCGCCCGACATCGAGATCATCGCCTACAAGCACGGCTACCAGGGCCTGCTCACCGGCGACTACGTCACCGTCGACGCGGGTGTGCGCGAGAAGGCGCACCTGCTGCACAAGTACGGCGGGTCGCCGATCGGCAACTCTCGCGTCAAGCTCACGAACGCGAAGGACCTCGTCACGCGTGGCCTCGTGCCCGAGGGCGTGGACCCGCTGGAGTTCGCCGCCGAGCGCCTCACCGAGGACGGCGTCGACGTCCTGCACACCATCGGCGGTGACGACACGAACACCACCGCCGCCGACCTCGCGGCGCACCTCGAGAAGACCGGCCACCATCTCGTCGTCGTGGGCCTCCCCAAGACCATCGACAACGACATCGTGCCGATCCGCCAGTCGCTCGGGGCGATGACCGCCGCCGAGCAGGCCTCGCAGTTCGCGCAGAACGTCGTCGCCGAGCACAACTCTGGATCGCGGATGCTCATCATCCACGAGGTCATGGGCCGCAACTGCGGCTGGCTGACCGCGGCGGCCGCGCGGGAGTACCGGGCCTGGCTGGACGAGCAGGAGTGGCTGCCCGAGATCGGCCTGTCCCGGGAGGCGTGGGACGTGCACGGCGTCTACGTTCCCGAGGTCGAGATCCACATCGACGCGGAGGCGGAGCGACTCAAGACGGTCATGGACACCGTCGGCAACGTGACGATCTTCCTCTCCGAGGGCGCGGGCGTCTCCGACATCGTCGACCTCATGGAGCGCAACGGTGAGGAGGTGCCGCGCGACGCGTTCGGTCACGTCCGTCTCAACGAGATCAACCCCGGCGCGTGGTTCGGCAAGCAGTTCGCGGAGAAGCTCGGGGCCGAGAAGGTCCTCGTGCAGAAGTCGGGGTACTTCTCCCGGTCAGCCCCGGCCAACGACGCGGACCTGCGGCTCATCGCCGAGATGACGACGATGGCCGTCGACAGCGCCCTCGAGGGCACCCCCGGCGTCGTCGGGAACGACGAGGACCGCGACGACGAACTGCGTGTCATCGAGTTCGACCGCATCGCCGGTCACAAGCCGTTCGACTACCACCAGCAGTGGTACGTCGACATGCTCAAGGACATCGGTCAGGGCTGGCCCGAGGGGCAGCACCCGGGCGGTCAGTGACGCGGTAGCGACCCCGAAGGGGCCGGAGTTCGCAAGCAGGACAAGCGGACTTCGGCCCCTTCGTCATGCCCGGCGGCGGCCGGGTGAACCGAGGGTGGGCGATCGGCATCTGAGCCAAAGGTCTCAGTTCGGTATCGGCCGGGTCGATAGGGGCGGCGGGTCCGCTGCCGCCGAACGTGAGCGCGGCGACGGACTCGGGGGGCCCGGATGCGCCGCGGGATCGCGGTGACGTGCATCGAAGTCGACTACGGAAAGAGTCCTGCCCGTGCGTTTGCGACGACTGTCCACCCTGACCGCGGCCACGCTCCTGGCCCCAGCCCTCATCGCCCTCCCCGCCCACGGTGAGCCCGCCCCCACCCCCGTCGAGACGACGCAGGAGGCCGCGCCGCTCGTCGACCCGGCCGACCCCAAGGTCGGCGACGGCGACTACGCCTCCGACGGCGATCTCGTCCTCGCGAAGGCGACGACGCCGGACGTCGCCAAGAGCCCCGACCTGGAGGTGCTCGGCGCCACGGGCCGTCAAGCCGTCGACGAGAACCTCGCGGTCGTCGGCGTCACCTGGGACGGTGCCGCGCCGCTCGCCGTGCAGTACCGCACGGAGGACGCCAAGGGCTGGAGCACGTGGCAGGGCATCGACACCGACTCCGACGCGGACGTCGAGGTCGGCGGGGCCGCCGGCCGCACGCGCAGCGGCTCCGACGCGATCGTCCTCACCGGGGTGAAGGCCGTGCAGGCCCGCATCCTCGGCGCGGCGGGGGACAAGCCCCGCAATCCGTCGCTGTCGGTCATCGACCCCGGTCAGGGGGAGGCCGACGCCAACACCGGCACCTCCGCGGGGGCCGCTCAGGCTGCGGCCTCACGTCCCACGATCCGCACCCGCGCGCAGTGGGGTGCGAACGAGTCCATCCGTCGTGGCTCACCGTCCTACGGCCAGGTCCGCGGGGCGATCGTCCACCACACCGCCGGTACGAACAACTACAGCCCGAGCCAGGTGCCCGCGATCCTTCGCGGCATCTACGCCTTCCACGTGAAGGACCGCGGCTGGGGGGACATCGGTTACAACTTCCTCGTCGACAAGTGGGGACGGGTGTGGGAGGGCCGCTACGGCGGCACGGACAGGGCACTCATCGGTGCGCAGGCCAGCGGGTTCAACAGCGTGACGATGGGCATCTCGGTCATGGGCGACTACCGCCACGTCCAGCCGAGTTCCGCGGCGATCGACGCGGTGACGCGGACGATCGCGTGGAAGGCCTCGGTCCACGGCTTCGACCCGCGCGGCCGGTTCAGCTACAGGGGCGGCACCTACCGCAACGTGAGCGGCCACAAGGACGTCGGCCAGACGACGTGCCCCGGCCTCATCTACGGCTACCTGCCGAGCATGGCCACCCGCGCCGCCTCGCTCATGCGGTCCTCCTCGGTCGGGCACGGAGGATCCGGACACTCGGGCGGCGTCGCCGGGCCCTCGGTCTCCCCGCCCGCCGCCGGGGCGGTCACGGCCTCGGACGCGATGATGCTCGGCACGACCGGACGCCTCTACGCCGTCGGCCCGAAGGGCTCGAACGACATCACGTACGCGCGGTCGATCGACACGGCCAACTGGGGGAACTACGGCACGATCATCGCGACGCAGGACGTCACCGGCGATCGTCTGCCCGACCTGCTTACCCTCGACCGCCGCAACGGTCGTCTCCACATCCGCCCCGGGACGACGAAGGGCGTCACCTCGGCCCGGCTCGTCGGCAGCGGATTCGGCGGGATGAGCCAGATCCTCACGCCCGGCGATTGGAACGGCAACGGCTACGCCGACCTCATCGCGATCCGCCGCTCCGACGGGGCGATGTACCTCTACCCGGGTAAGCGCGGCGGTGGGTTCTCCTCGGGCAAGCGGATCGGTACCGCCTGGAACGTGTACCCCCACGTGGCCGCCGTCGGGGACTGGAGCGGCGACGGCAAGCCCGACCTCCTCGGCGTCGACGCCAAGGGGCGCGCGGTCCTCCACCTCGGCGACGGCAAGGGCGGGTTCGTCCGCGGCGGCAAGCGTCCGCAGGGCACCGTCAGCGGCTACGCGCGGTTCGTCGGCATGACCGGCTCCGGTCGTGTCCTCGCGATCCGCCCGAACGGCTCCGCCGCCGTCCTGCGCCCCGGACGGTCGGGCATCGCGGCGACCAACGTGTCGCCCACCTTCCGCGGACTGACGGTCTTCCCCGGCTGACCGGGCCGGCTGGCGCGCGGACCCTGCCACCTCCACCCGTGCCTCTCGCCATACGAGCCGTGGCGGGGGAGGGGTGGTGGGGAGCACTCGGCGCGGGGCCGATACTTGAGGGGTGACTCAGGAGACCACCTCGTCCAGCGCACGCGACCTCACCCGTTACGCGTGGCTGTCCATCGCGACCGCCGTCGTCACCATCGCCCTCAAGGCCGGCGCCTGGTACATCACCGGGTCGGTGGGGCTGCTGTCCGACGCGGCCGAGTCCGTCGTCAACCTCGTCGCCGCGTTCTTCGCCCTCATCGCCCTTCGGGTGGCGGCCCGGCCGGCGGACAAGAGCCACCACTTCGGCCACAGCAAGGCCGAGTACTTCTCGGCGGGGGCCGAGGGCGTGATGATCTTCGTCGCGGCCGTGTTCATCATCGTCGCGGCCATCCAGCGACTCATCACCCCCGCACCCATCGAGAACGTCGGCATCGGCCTCGCGATCTCCGTCGTCGCCTCGATCCTCAACGGGGTCGTCGCGATGCTCCTGCTCCGTGCAGGCCGACGACACCGGTCCAAGACGCTCGTCGCCGACGGCAAGCACCTCCTCACCGACGTCTGGACGACCGTCGGTGTCCTCGTGGGCGTGGGGCTCGTCGCGCTCACCGGGTGGCATCGGCTCGACCCGATCGTCGCCCTCCTCGTCGGCCTCAACATCATCGTCACCGGGTGGAAGCTCGTCAGCGAGTCGGCCGAGGGGCTCATGGACGTCTCGTGGCCGAAGGAGGACAACGCCGAGCTCGCACGTCTCATGGGTCGGTTCACCGGCGGTGAGATCGACGTCCACGCCCTGCGGACGCGCGAGTCCGGCCACCAGCGCTACTGCGACTTCCACCTGCTCGTCCCGGGGGCGTGGAGCGTCAACGAGGCCCACGACCTGTGCGAGGAGATCGAGACCGCCGTCAAGGAGACCTTCGACGGCGTCGTCGTCACCGGCCACATCGAACCGCGGGAGGACCCGCGCGCCTACCGCGACTACGAGACCGAGGTCGCGATCCCGCGCGACTGAGTGCCGTCGGCGAGGCGGTCTCCGTAGGCTGGCCGGGCCGGTGCACGGCGTCGGCGCGGCGGACCCACCCACGGGCGGGTCCCGCCGCCGGTACGGACCTCAGGGAGCGGGCGATGACGGACGTGACGGCCACGGGTGGTCAGGACGCGCGGGATCGGGACGAGCAGGCACGGTTCCCGGGCCGCCGGCGAGCGGAGGGGTATCGCCAGGTCTCGCTCACGCGGACCGGCGCGGGCGCGTTCGAGGCGGTGAACGCGCGGGGCGGCCGGGTCCCGATGGGCACGGGGACGAGCGAGGACTTCACACCCGTCGAACTCCTGCTCGCCGCGATTGCGGGGTGCAGCTCCGTCGACGTCGACATGCTCACGGCGCGGCGCGCCGAACCCGCCACGTTCGAGGTGGAGTGCAGCGGGGTCAAGGTCGACGACGACGAGGGCCACCACCTCACCGACATCCAGGTGAGCTTCACCGTGCGGTTCCCGGAGGGGGAGGGTGGCGACAAGGCCCGCGCGATGGTGCCGCGCGCCATCGAGGCCTCCCGAGACCGGCTGTGCACGGTGTCCCGCACGGTCGCACTCGGCACGCCGGTGGCGATGCGTCAGGAGTGAGGTCCGAGCGGGCCGACTAGAGGTCCTCGACGTGCATCGCGGACTCCTCCGGGGAGAGCGCGTCGCCGTGCGAGGGCATCTCGAGTTCCTCGTCGATCGAGTCGGCGTCACCCGCGGTGGCGACCGCTTCGAGGTCGTCGCCACCGGCGGCGATGTCGATCCCGTCGGGGAGGGGTTCACCGGTCGAGTCGAGCTCCCCGTCCCCGCCGCCGAGGACGTCGGACTCGGCGGGGATGGCGTCGGGGTCGTCGCCGCCGAGACGGTCGTCGCGGTCGTCGAGTCCGCTCTCGTTGTCGGGGGCGCCGTAGGCGGAGTCCGGATCGGGCTCCTCCTGCATGATCCGTTGGTCGATCGTCTCCTCGACGGGCTCGGCGTCGCCACCGAGGTACTCACCGCTGCGCGGCTGTCCATCGGGCGGGGAGACGGGCAGGTCATCGGCCTCGTCGCTGCTGATGCGCGTGTCGTCGAAGGCGGGGTCGCGCGGGCGGTCGTCGAACTCTGTGGGCTGGTCTCTCATGCCCCTACCCTGCGACGGCGCAGGTCGGGACGCAACAGCGCGTCCGCCGGTCAGGGGGGAGGAACGGGCGGCCGCGTCCCGGCGAGCACCAGCTCACGCAGGCCGAAGCGGGGCGCCCGGCCCGTCTCTCGCGGTCCCTCCGTGACCGCCGGGTGCCCGGTGAGCCGTGGGCTCGGGTGGTCCTCGGTGGGAGGGGCGGGGATGAGATCGGGGTGGAGCGCCTGAGCGACGGCGTCCGCGTAGGCCGCGTGACCTCGGTCGGTCGGGTGGAAGGAGTCGCCGAACGGCCACGTGGGCCCGTGGATCCACGGCTCGGGGCTGCAGATGTGGTGGCCCTCGAATGCGGCGCGCACATCGACGCCGGTCGCGCCGGCGCGTCCCGCGACGCCGAGGATCAGGGCGTCGAGGTCGCCGACCCCGGCCTGCAGGGCGGCGAGCTCGGCGGTCGAGAAGAACGTGGACCAGTGGCAGTCGTACGACCCGAACAGCTGGGGATAGCCCGTCACCACGACCTGGGCGGCGGGGGAGCGGCGGCGGATGTCGCGCAGCAGCCGGAACAGAGCGAGGGGCAGGGTCACCCGGGTCCGTCGACGGGCGGCCTCGATCACCCGGACACCGTCGACGAGCCAGCCCGGCTTGGCCGCCGCGAGGATCACCGGGGTGAAGCCCGCGTCGTTGCCGGCGACCGTCAGCGTGACGAGACGGGTGTCGGGGCCGAGGGCGCCGAGCTGCAGTCGGCGGACGTCCTCGACGGTCGCCCCGTGACACCCCTGGTAGGCGAGGTCGACTCCGAGACGCGCCGCGAGCAGCGGGGGATACCCACCCGGGCGGCGGCATCGATCCCCGGACGTGCGCGACCCGATGCCCGCGGCGAAGGAGTCGCCGAGGGCGACGTACGTGGCGCCTGACATTCCGCCACCCTGTCACGCCCCGGCGGGGGTCGCGCGTGGTTCTCGTCCCTCACCGGTCGCCGTGGGGAGTCTGGAGGTCTCGGGCGGTCTCGGGCGGTCTCGTCGTCCCGAGGCTCGGGGCCGAGGGCGGCCGGGGGCGGGCGGGTCGCCTCAGATGCCGTCCTCGGCGGGGATGAGCGCCCACAGCACCAGGTAGATGACGAGCTGCGGTCCGGGCAGCAGGAGCGAGGCGACGAAGAGGAACCGCATGAGCGCGGGGCTCATGTCGAACCGCCGGGCGAGTCCGCCGCAGACACCTGCGAAGACCTTGTCGGACTGGTTGGTACGGACGAGACGCTGGTTCATCGACGCTCCTGTGGTGGGTGGCTCGTGGGTGATCCGGGGAGCGGGCCGGGTCGGTCCCGCTGCTCACAGTCAACCCGGCCGCCCTGATCACGGCCATGGGGGACCTCCCTGGCTCGACCCCGGCGCGCACGGGTCTCCGCGGCGGGGTCCGCCCTCGCGTCCCCGTCGAGTCAGGCACCGACCTCGACCGCCCAGGCGGGGCTCACTCGTCGAGGTCGAGCGCGGCGCGCTCCTCCGGGGTGAACAGCCGGGAGCGCGTGAGGAACCGCAACCCCTCGGGGCCTTCGAGCGAGAACCCGGCCCCGCGGCCGGGGACGGCGTCGATCGTGAGGCGCGTGTGCTTCCACGCGGCCCACTGCTGCCGGCCGATCCACACCGGGATCGGCGGTGACGCGGGGATCTCGAGGTCGCCGAGGTGGACGTCGGCGTCGCCGGTGAGGAACTCCCCGGCGGGATAGCACATCGGCGCGCTGCCGTCGCAGCAACCGCCGGACTGGTGGAACATCACCGGGCCGTGGAGTGTGATGAGGCGCTGCAGCAGAGCGGCGGCGGCCGGGGTCACGGCGACCCGGGTCGGGCCCGCGGTCGGGAGCTCCTCGACCGGGACGTCACTGCACATGGCCGCGTCCGGCGCGCACGCAACGGGCGGCGGGGAGGCGGTGGCGTCGGTCATCGGGGTCTCCGGGAAGAGGGCCGCGGGTGCGTCTCACGCCGTTGTGCGACGCACCCGCGGGAACGGGGGGACGGGCGGGCTCAGAAGAAGCCCTGGGCGTCCTTGGAGTAGCTGACGAGGAGGTTCTTCGTCTGCTGGTAGTGCTCGAGCATCATCTTGTGGTTCTCGCGACCGATGCCCGACTGCTTGTACCCACCGAAGGCCGCGTGGGCGGGGTAGTGGTGGTAACAGTTCGTCCACACGCGTCCGGCCTTGATCGCCCGGCCCATCGCATAGGCGCGGTGCATGTGCCGCGTCCACACCCCGGCGCCGAGGCCGTAGAGGGTGTCGTTGGCGATCGAGAGGGCCTCCGCGTCGTCGGCGAACCGCGTCACCGAGACGACGGGTCCGAAGATCTCCTCCTGGAAGATGCGCATCGTGTTCGTGCCCTCGAACACGGTGGGCTGGACGTAGAAGCCGCCGGAGAGGTCGCCACCGAGGTCGACCCGGTCGCCGCCGGTGAGGACCTTCGCGCCCTCCTCCTTGCCGATCGAGAGGTAGCTCATGATCTTCTCGAACTGGTCGTTGCTCGCCTGCGCGCCCATCATCGTCGCGTCGTCGAGCGGGTCGCCCTGCGTGACGGCCTCGACGCGCTTGATGCCGTCGGCGAGGAACTCCTCGTAGATCGAGGACTGGATGAGCGCGCGGGACGGGCACGTGCACACCTCGCCGGAGTTGAGCGCGAAGAACGCGAACCCTTCGAGGGCCTTGTCGTAGAAGGAGTCCTTCTGCTCGCCGATGTCCTCGAAGAAGATGTTCGGGCTCTTGCCCCCGAGTTCGAGGGTCACCGGGATGATGTTCTGGCTCGCGTACTGCATGATGAGCCGCCCGGTCGTCGTCTCGCCGGTGAAGGCGATCTTGGCGATGCGGGGGCTGCTCGCGAGCGGCTTACCGGCCTCGGCGCCGAACCCGTTGACGACGTTGATGACGCCGGCCGGGACGAGGTCGGCGATGAGCTCCATGAGCACGAGGATCGACCAGGGCGTCTGCTCCGCCGGCTTGAGCACGACGCAGTTCCCCGCGGCGAGGGCGGGGGCGAGCTTCCACACCGCCATGAGGATCGGGAAGTTCCACGGGATGATCTGCCCGACGACGCCGAGGGGCTCGTGGAAGTGATAGGCGATCGTGGCCTCGTCGATCTGGCTGATCCCGCCCTCCTGCGCACGGATGCACCCGGCGAAGTACCGGAAGTGGTCGATCGCGAGAGGGATGTCGGCGTTGAGGGTTTCGCGGACGGCCTTGCCGTTGTCCCACGTCTCCGCGACGGCCAGCGTCTCGAGGTTCTCCTGCATGCGGTCGGCGATCGCGAGCAGCAACGTCGCCCGCTCGACCGCCGAGGTACGTCCCCACGCGTCGGCGGCGGCGTGGGCGGCGTCGAGGGCGGCCTCGATGTCGCCGGCCGTCCCACGAGCGACCTGCGTGAACACCTCACCGGTCACCGGTGTGACGTTGTCGAAGTACTGCCCGTCGACCGGCGCCTTCCAGTCGCCACCGATGAAGTGCTCGTACCTGTCCTTGACGGTGACGGGGGAGTCCGAACCACCGGGTCGGGCGTAGGTCGTCATACAGGAACTCCGTCGTTCGTAGGGGGAGGCGCTCGTCGTGAGGCCCTGGCCATGTCGCCGCGACGAATCGCCGCGCGTGAGATGCACGTCACATTAGGGGCAGAGGTGTCCTGAAGTACAGGGGCGCGCCGAGGAGGATCGGGGGCCGAGGTGGGTCGGAGGTGGTTCCGGCGACCGGCGATGATGGGCGCCATGACGATCTATCACCTCGCCGAACACCGTGATTGGGACGCCGCCCGGCACTCGGGGGAGTACGGCATCTCGACCCGCGGCGCGACCATCGACGAGGTCGGGTTCCTGCACGCCTCCCTCGACGCGGAGCAGGTCGCCGGGGTGCTCGGGCGGTTCTACGCCGACGTCACCGACCCGCTGTGCGTGCTGGCCCTCGACGAGGACCGGCTCTCGGCCACCGGCCACGTCGTCCGCCTGGAGCCGGGTGACCCGGGCGATCCCGCCTCGGAGCTCTTCCCCCACGTGTACGGAGGTCCCGTTCCCGTCGATGCGGTGCGCGACGTCCTTCTCGGCCAGCGTCCGACCGACCTCGTCGCGGCGGTCCGCAGTCACGGCGCCGCGGTCGTCCAGGGCGAGGTCGAGGAGTGGTGGGACCTGCTCGACGCCGAGGGGAACACGACCGGTGAGCGCGTCCGCCGCGGTGACGGCGGTTGGGAGGACGGGCGCTACCACCTCGTCGTCGGTGTCTGCCCCGTGCGCGCCGACGGGCGTGTGCTCGTGTCGCAACGCGCGACGACGAAGGACTGGCCGTTGTCGTGGGAGTTCGCGGCCGGCAGCGCGCTGCTGGGGGAGAGGAGTGAGGAGGCCGCCGTCCGGGAGCTCATCGAGGAGGTCGGGTTCCGGGTGGGTAAGGACGAACTCGACCTCCTCGGACGTCGCACCGAGTCGAACGCCTTCTTCGACTTCTACCTCGTGCGCGTGCCCTCGGACGCGACCGTCTCCCTCGACCCGGCCGAAGTCGCCACCACTCGCTGGGTCGATCTCGACGAGGTCGAACGCCTCTGGCGGGCCGGGGATCTCGCCGACCCCTGGGGCGATCGTCTCGAGGTCTGGCTCGACGAGCTGCGGCGTCGGGTGCGGGCTTGATCAACCCGGCTCAGGGCACGAGGGACCGGGCCAGGGCAGCACGCACAGGCCTCCCCGTCGCTACCGATCCTTGCGTCGTCCAAAGCCCGGAGCGCCCAGAGGGTGAGCAGGAGTCGCTCGGCGGGGGCGCGGACCGAGCCGGCGAGATCGCCGTCTCCCCACGCCCAGGTGTCCCCGGTGTCATCGGCGACGAAGCGGACCACGACCGCCAGAAGGCGACGGGATCTCCGCGGGGGCCGCACGTCCACGGTGGCGACGCGGGCTCGGCCTCCACATGCGGCCGACCCGCACGGAAGCAGGTGACGAGCTGGTCACCGAGATGTCGGCGCCGGGATCGTGGTGCCGCGCCCAGCTCCCACGCCCGTCAACGGAGGCCTGCCGCACCATGTGGTACACCCGCCCAGGTGTCGGATCAGCACGCTCATGGGCGTCCAGCACCGTGGACACGTTGCCGATGAGTGGGACGCCGTAGCGCACCGTGCCCCGTCGCTCCCGCAGCTCCCTCTGGGGCACTCCTCCCTCGTCCGTTGCGGTGTTCGCGTCGCCGCGCGGGTGAGGACACCGCTCACGGCCGGTCGTGTCACCGATGCCGACGACGCAATGGGAGACAAGGGCGCCGTTGTCCGGGGCGCGGCATTCGGTGACCGGGGCGTGGACTAAGCCAACAGTGACCGCGCCGTCGCATGATGTCGCCGATACCGGTGACGACTCGCCCGATCGATGGTGGGCGGCTGGTCAGATGGTGGGCGGCTGGTCAAGGGGGTGCAGCGCATCGATGCTGTTGGAACACCTCAACGCCGAGCAGCTACCAGAATCTGGTCATGTCACAAGACTCAACTGTTGCCAGAGCAGACGACCTGTCGAAGGGCTCAGCAGGGTTCACCAGCTTCGTTGCTCGGGTGTTGGAGCAGCTGGCCGTGAGCGCGTGGTTGCCGGCGGCGATGCTCACCGCCGTGGGCGCTCTTCTCGTGACGATGCACCGTGAGTCCACCTCGGACGTCGGTGCCGCGGTGTCGATCATGTCGAGTGCGTCGTGGACGGTCTTCATCGTCTGGGCCTTCGGCCTCGTCCTGGCGACGATGGTCACGCAGGCATTCTCCTTCGGGGTCATTCGCGCGCTCGAGGGGTACTGGGCCTCGGGATGGGCGCTCGACTGGGCGACGCGCGTCAGGGTGCGCCATCACGTACGACGATCGGAGGTCCTACACCGACGGGTCGTGGAGCTGCACAGGCGACTCTTCGAGTCTGCGCGCGGTAGGCTCCTGGCAGAGGAGGAAAGGGACCACGTCGACGTGTGGGAGACGGACGTCTACGACATCCCACCGGAGCGGCAACGAGTCTCTGATCCGGCCACGATCGCTGCTGCGCTGGAGATCGATTGGCGCGAGAAGGGCGATCCTGCGGTGGCCGCGCTCTTCTACCGCGCCGCTCAACGCGTCGGCGACTACCCCACGGCGCCTCATCGCATCCTGCCGACGAGGATGGGGAACGTTCTGCGTGCCTCCGAGGAGCGTCTCGGGCTTGAGGGGGACCGGCTGGAGAGGTTCGTCATGGACAATCACCTGCTGGTCCCCAGCCGCCTGATGGGTCAGCACGATCAGTTTCGCGATCGATTGGAGATGTACTCTCTGCTCGTATTCGTGTTCTTCGCGTTGGCCTGCGCAGCAGGGCCCCTGCTGGCCGGGGTCAGGGGTCACCCCGTGTCGGCGCCCATTACGGGCGTCGCGCTACTGCTGGCACTGTCTATGCTCAGCTACCGCGCCGCCATCGCATCGGCACGCGGCTACGGCACCGCCCTGGTCGCCATGCGGGACGAGATCTCCGCGCATCAGACTCCTGGTTAGCCCGAAGCGGGTCAGCGCTGACGACTTGCCTCCCGCACCATAGGGATCTTGTGGGACGGGCAAACGGGTGCCAGGGTCTTAATCTGGCTCTGTCCACACCCGCCGCGGGGGCAGACCCACACGGTTGCCGTCACCGCGCCCACGCCAGGCACTCTGTCGTCGCCCATATCCCATGATCATGCGCGGGTCGGGGTACGGTCAAGAGTTCACGTGCGGGATCACGTCTTTCGGGAGGACGCCGAGCTTCGTCGGCCGTGTAGCGTCCGCATCTGAGCAGGGGCCCGGGCAGTCGGAAATGACATAATGTGGATTATCGGCGGTGATCCCTGGCATGGGGTGAGACGAGACGACTGCTGCCGAGTCCGTTCCGGTGCAGCGGCCGCAGCGGTCTCCCCGTGTCGACGCCGTCGGCGCACCGTGCCGGTCGACGGTGAGGTCTCGACTGTGACGGCTTGAGCGCCGACGGATGCGGCGCGCCTCTCGTGCGACGACATCGACGCACACCGACGACGCCACCACCGTCGGACGCGCGTTGTTCGCCGACCCGGCAATCCGCGGCTTGTCCTCCCATCGCGATGGGCTGTGTCCGGCGGTGCCCTCACCGCCCCGGCGTGTCGCGTCTGGATGGTGCGCGAGTCGGGGCCCAGGTCCTCGCGGCGTGGGCGCCCGCTGGGGCGGGACCTCGGCCGATGTCGGATCGTACAGGTATTCGAGACAAGGCCATGTGGACAGTGTTGGAAACCGCGTCAGGGCGGTAGAATGGGAGGACGAAGACCCGCCCCGGGTCTTGAGAGGTGTGGGAGGTGTGTGCGATGACGTCGACCGCGGCGCCGGTCGTCACGCTGGCCCCACCCGAGGGCTGGGGGGTCGGGCAGGAGGTCCCGCCCGAGGTGTTCGTGGGGCTGTCCGAGAACGAGATGCTCGCCGAGATGGAGAACATCGAGCGGCTCACGGCATGGTTGGCGGCACGGGCGGTGTCGCTGACCGAGCAGCTCGTCCTGTCCCGCGAGGCCGCCTCGGAGGATCCGCTCGTGACCGACTCGGCGCGTGCGGCCCGTCTGCACCGTGCCGAGGTCCACGCCGGGTTGGAGGACGAGATCGCCCTGGCCACCGGCATCACGGGCCGCGGGGCGCATACCCGGATGGCGATGGTCGTCGGCGACCCTCAGCGAGCCCATTCCATCCGCGCCGCGCTGGCACGGGGTGAGCTGTCGTGGGCACGAGCGATGCAGGCCTTCTCCGCGGTGTCCTTCGTCGATGCCGAGACCGTGCCGGGCGTCGTCGAGGCGATCACCGCGCCCTACCCCGCGCGCAGCATCCACGGCGTCGGCGGGCTGCTGGTCCCCCAGCCGATCTTCACCGCGCGACTGTCCCGTCAGGTCGCGAAACACTCCACCCGCCAGAGGCGCCACCGTGAAGCCCTCGCCGATCGGCACACCTACGCCCTCCTCGATCACGAGGACGGCACCGGCAGGTTCACCGTCACCGGGCACGCCGGGCGCATCGCCGGGGCGCACGAGCGCGTCGATGAGCTGGCGCGCCGGCTGCGCAGGGAGGGTGACCCCCGCACCGTGAGCCAGCTGCGTTCCGACCTCGCCCTCGATCTCCTGCTGTTCGGGGAGTTGCCGCAGTGCCGCGACATCCTCGGGGACCTCCCGGCGGCGCGGGTGCACGTGACCGTCTCCCTCGCGTGTCTGCTCGGGGCTGTCGACGAACCCGGCGTCGTGGACGCGGTGGGCCGACGGGAATGGCTCGCCGCGCCGATCGTCCGTCGGATGGCCGTCGCCGCCGGGTCGACCTGGACGAGGCTCGTCACCGACCCGGCCACCGGACACCTGGTCGACCTGTCCACGACGTCCTACGCCGTGACCGGTCGCCTGCGCGACCGGGTCCTCGCCCGCGATGGGATCACCCGCGCCCCCGGCCGGATGACGCCGGCGTCGCGGTGCGACACCGATCACGACATCGACCACGCGGCGGGCGGGCCGACGAGCGAGGCCAACGTGTCGGCCAAGGATCGTCGCGGGCACAACCACAAGACCCGCAGCACGTGGACGTCCGTGCGGGAGCCCGGGATCAACGGCGAGATCACCTGGACCACCCCGACGGGGCGGACCTACGCCACCACACCCTGGGATCACCGCGACCTCGATCCCACCCCGTTCTCCCCCTCCGAGGCGGCCTCGCTCTCGGGGCGCGAGTCGGCACCCGCGGAGTCCCCGCCCCCACGCCCCGCGTCGTGGGCACCTCCCGACGAACCCGTCGCGCCCCCGTCACCACCCCCGAGCGCCCTCACGCCACCAGTGGAGGAGGAACCGGCCCGTGCGGCCCGGGCGACGGCACCCGTAACGACAGGCGCGGCCGCAGGCGATGCGCCGTTGCACCCGGCACCGACGCTGCACGCGCTGTCCCGCGAGACCAGGCGGCGCACCCCGCCACCACGACCGCCCGTGCCCACGCGGGAGGAGGCCGTGCTGCGGCACGCCGACGTCACGGGTCTCACGCCGGAGGGGGCCGAGGCCGACATCCGTATCCTCATCGACACCGAGCTCGGACTGGACGCGGGCGACTCCTCCCCGGCCGACTGGCGAGGGGAGGACGACGGCGAACCGCGCGGCATCCGCACCCTTCGACGGCCGTCCTCGCACGTCCGTGCCGCCCGTGCCGCCCGTGCCTCGACGACACCGTGGCACCTGCGCTCGGTCGGCCCGCCACCCTTCTGACCTGCCGGCGGAGCACCTGCGCTCGCCCTGGTGTGGACCCGTTCCCGGCGCCGCGACGAGGCTCGTTACCCTCGGCTCGTGACTACCGGAACTCCCCTGCTCGCCGAGTCGATCGTCGGTGACTCCGGGCCCACGGTCGTGTTCTGCCACGGCCTCTTCGGCCGCGGCCGCAACTTCGGCGCGATCGCCGGGGCCCTGCAGCCGGACTACCGCTGCGTCCTGCTGGACATGCCGAACCACGGATCCTCCCCGTGGACCGATGATTTCGACTACGAGACCGCGGCCTCGATGCTCGTCGACCACCTGCGCGCCGGCGTCGCCGCCGACGGCCCGGTGCACCTCGTCGGGCACTCCATGGGCGGCAAGATCTGCATGACCGCCGCTCTCATGGCGCCCGACCTCGTGGATCACCTCGTCGTGGTCGACATCGCGCCCACGAGCTCCGAGGCCACGACGGAGTTCGTCCACCTCATGGACGTGATGCTCTCCCTCGACCTCGACTCCGCCCACACCCGCCGCGACGTCGACGCGCAGATGGCGGCGGAGGTCCCCCAGTCGGGACTGCGCGGGTTCCTCCTTCAGAACCTCCGCCACGAGGGCGACCACTTCGCCTGGCAACCGAACCTCGCGATGCTGCGCCGCGACATCGACGCCGTCATCGGCGAGATCCCCTTCCTCGGGCGGGAGTTCGAGGGCCGAACACTGTGGGTCGCCGGGTCGGAATCGGGTTACGTCACCCCCGAGGCCACCCACGTCATGCGGGGCTCGTTCCCCCACGTGCGGAAGGTCGTCATCAAGGGCAGCGGCCACTGGGTCCACTCCGAGAAACCCAGGGAGTTCACCGCGGTCCTGCGCGCCTTCCTCGACGCCTGACCCTCGGAGGCCGGCCTCGGCGCGGGTCTAGCATCACCGGCATGGTCAGAGAACTCGTACCACCGCTGGTGGTCGTTCTCGTCGTCCTCGTCGGGCTGTCCTGGGCCGACGACTGGGCCCTCACGCGGCCGGTCCGCCGATGGTGGACACGCCACGACGACGTCATCGTCTGGTACGTCACGAGTGCCCCCGCGACGTTCATCTACCTGGCGCTGCTGGGGGTGACGACGTGGGTGCTGCTCGGCATGCCGGACCTGCCGCGGCGCCTGTTCATCGAGAACCAGTCGACGAACCTCAGGGAGCTCGCGACCAACCCGCTGCGGGTGCTCGTCCGCAGCGCCTTCTTCGTCACCAACAGCGAACTCGCCTGGTGGATCGCGTTGTTTGCCATGCTGTTGGCTCCCGCGGAACGGTGGCTCGGCTCGGCCAGGGCGATCGCGGTGTTCGTCGTCGGCCACGTGGGTGCCACGCTCATCGCCGCCGTCGACGTGTGGGTGCACATCACCTACCGCGGCGCTCCGGAGTCGCTCATGCGCGTCCAGGACACCGGTGCGAGCTACGGATTCGCCGCTCTCGCCGCCCTGTCGATCTACCGGTTGCGGGGCGTGAGCCGCGTCGGGCTCGGCGTCGTCCTCGCGGCGGTCGTCGGCTATGGCGCGATCGAGGGCACGGGCTTCACCGCTCGTGGACACGCGGTCGCGGTCCTCATCGGGTTGTCACTCGTGGCGGTGGCGCGCTCCCCCGTCGTCCGCGCGCGGGAGAGCTCCGCGGGCGAGTTGTGGGAGCTGTGGCGTCCCGCCACCGCGGACGGACCGACCTCACCGGCCACGACCGCGGTGGTCTGTCCGAGCTGCGGGACCGTCGTCGTCGAGGCCACCCCTCCCCCGGTCCGGGCCGTCACGCGGCCTGCCAGGCGTGGTAGAGCGCAGCGAATCGCCCGCCGGCCGCGATGAGATCGGCGGGCGAGCCGTCCTCGACGACGCGTCCGTCGTCGACGACGAGCACCCGGTCGGCGATCATCACGGTCGAGAGGCGGTGCGCGATGATGAGCGCCGTCCGGGCACCGAGGAGTTGGGTGAGCCCCTCCTGCACGGCTCGTTCGGAGGGGATGTCGAGGGAGCTCGTCGCCTCGTCCAGGATGAGCACCGCCGGGTCGGCGAGGAAGGCCCGCGCGAACGAGATGAGCTGGCGCTGACCGGCGGAGACCCGTCCTCCCCGGGTGTTGACGTCGGTGTCGAACCCGTCGGGCAGCCGCCGGATGAACGCGCCCGCACCGATGGCGTCCGCGGCGGCCTCGATGTCGGCGCGCGAGGCCCCCGGACGGCCGACCGCGATGTTCTGCGCCACCGATCCCGAGAAGAGGTACGCCTCCTGGGTGACCATGACGACGCTGCGGGTGAGGTCCTCGGCGGTGAGGTTCCGGACGTCGATCCCGTCGAGGCGCACGCTCCCCCGGGTCACGTCGTAGAAGCGCGCGACGAGCTTGGCGATCGTCGACTTGCCCGCCCCCGTCCGACCGACGAGCGCGACGGTCTGACCGGCGGGGATGTGCAGGTCGAGCGGGTGGAGGACCAGTGGCCCGCGCGGGGTGTACCTGAACGCCGCGTCGACGAGGTCGATCTCGCCGCGCGCCCGCGGCAGGGGCGTCGGGTCCTCCGGGTCGCGGACGGCGGGCACCTCGGCGAGCAACGCGGCGATCTTCTCGAGCGCCGCGACGGCCGACTGGAACGAGTTGTAGAAGTTCGCGATCTCGTCGATCGGCTGGAAGAAGCGCCGAGCGTAGATGACGAGGGCGACGAGCACGCCCACCTGCAGATCGCCGGACAGCACCCGGAACCCGCCGACGACGAGCACGACGGCGATCGTCGCGTTCGCGAGGATGCGCAACGCCGGCTGGTAGATCCCGAAGATCATGATCGAGGCGAGGGAGGCGTCACGGTAGTTCTGCGCCAGGGTGTCGTAGCGGGCGAGGTCGGCGTCCTCCTTGCGGAACGCCTTGACCGCCCGGATGCCCGTCATCGCCTCGACGAACTGGACGATGAGCCGCGCCGAGTGCGTCCGGATCCCCCGGTAGGCCTCCCGCGACCGCCGCTGGAACCACACCGTGAGCGCGACGCCGGGCACGAGCATGAGCAGCATGACGGCGCCGGTCACCGGGTCCATCGCGAGGATCAACGCGATCGTGAAGAGCATCGACAGCGACGAGCCGACCATCACGTCGATCCCCGAGTCGAGGAGCTCCCGCAGCGCCTCCATGTCGGAGGTCTGCCGTGACACGATCCGCCCCGAGGTGTAGCGCTCGTGGAACTCCAGGTCCTGACGCTGAGTCTGCCGGAACACCCGACGTCGCAGGGACAGCAGCACGTCCTGGCCGATGACGGTCGACTGCCGCACGTACCCGAACGTGAGCGCCCCTCCGACCACGGCGGCGAGCAGGAGCGCCACGGCTGCGAGCACGGTCGGCACGGGATCCCCGGCGAGGAGGGCGGGCAGCGCGTGGTCGATGCCCCAGGCGATGATCGCCGGTCCCGCGACGACGGCGAGCTGGGCGAGAACGACCATGACGCCGAGGACGCCGATCCGGCCCCGCACCGGGCGGAGCAACTCCCCCAGCAACCGCGACGATCTGCGCCGCGCGGCCCGGTTCTCGTCGGCCGTCAGGGTGCGGTCGTCCTCCCCCGTGGGTGGGGGGTCCGCCGTCGCGACGGAGGTGGTCACGGCGCCCGTCTCCGCCGTGGGCGCCGATGTCGTCGTCCCTCCAGGCTGCTCGAGGACCGACAGGCGTCCTCGCGGGGTCGCCGTGGTCGCCGTGGTCGTCGTCGTGTCGGTGAGCTCGGTGATGTCGCGGTTGTGGGCGGCCTCGCGCTGCTGGTCGGTGAGGACGTATCGGTAGCGCGCGGAGGTCGCCATGAGGTCGGCGTGGGTGCCGACGGCGACGATCCGGCCACCGTCGAGAAGGGCCACGCGGTCGGCGAGCGCGACGGTCGAGGTGCGGTGGGCGACGACGAGGGTCGTCGTGCCGGAGAGGACCTCACGCAGGCGGGCGGTGACGGTCTCCTCGGTGCGGGTGTCGAGCGCGGAGAGCGGGTCGTCGAGGAGCAGCACCCGGGGGCGGGCGGCGATCGCGCGTGCGAGGGCGAGGCGCTGGCGCTGACCCCCGGAGAGGCTGAGCCCCTGCTCGCCGATGCGGGTCTCGACCCCGTCGGGCAGATCGAGGGTGAAGCCGGCGTCGGCGGTCCGCAGCGCAAGGTGCAGGAGGTCGTCGGACTCCTCCGGGTCGAGGCCGGGGTCGGCGCCGAGGAGGACGTTGGCCCGCACCGAGTCGGAGAACAGCGTCGCGTCCTCGAAGGCGACGGCGGTGAGGCGTCGCAGGTCGGTGAGACCCATCTCGCGGACGTCCACGCCGTCGACGGTGATGCGGCCGCCGGTGACGTCGTAGAGCCGTGGCACGAGCTGGAGCAGGGTCGACTTGCCGCTGCCGGTGAGGCCGACGAGGGCCATCGTCTCCCCGGGGCGCACGTGCAGGTCGACTCCGTCGAGCAGGTCCCCGCCGCGGGTGGGCGCGTCGGGATAGCGGAAGCGGACGTTCTCGAATCGAACGTCACCGCAGGCGGATTCGCCGTCGACAGGGACCGGGTGGTCGGGCGAGGTGATGGTGTCGGGTTCGTCCATCACCTCGTAGTGGCGTTCGAGGGCGGTCGTCGTGTTGACCGCCTGACCGAGGAGCTGTCCGAGCATCCGCGTCGGGCCGATGACGAGGGTCGCGGTCGCGAAGTAGGCGGCGAGCCGGCCGACGTCCATCGTCCCGGCGGCGACTCCGTGGAGACCGAGGTAGAGCGCGACACCGAGCGCGAGCTCGGGCAGGGCGAAGATCGCGGCGGTGAAGGAGGCCATCGCCGTGGCCTTGCGCACCTCGGTCCGGCGGAGCTCGTCGGCCTGACCGGTGAAGACGTCGAGGGCCGTGGGGCCCCGGCCGAACGCCTTGAGGACGCGGATGCCCTGGACGGACTGCTCGATCGTCGTGGCGAGGTCCCCACTCTGGTCCTGGGACAGGCGCGAGAGCGCGTGGTAGCGGCGGCTGAACCTGTACGAGATCGCCGTGACCGGCGCGGCGCCGAGGAGGAACACCCCGGCGAGCAGCGGGCTGGCCCGGACGAGGAGGGCGACGCCGACGAGGATCGTCACCGAGCTCGTGACGACCATGATCATCCCGAACGCGACCCACCGGCGGATCTGGTTGATGTCGCTCATCGATCGCGACAGCAACTGGCCCGAGCCCCAGGCGTCGTGGAACGCGACGGGCATCCGCTGCACCTTGTCGTAGAAGCGGACCCGCATCTGCTTCTCGGCCGTCGTGGCCGGCGCGACGGCGAACGTGCGCCGCAGCCAGATGAGCGAGGCCTCGACGAGGCCGAGGGCGAGCACGGCGGCGCCCGCGGTGAGGACGGCGGTCCTCGTCGGGTCCGCCTCGAGCCGGTCGACGAGCCGCTGCAGCACCTGCGGGATGAGCAGCGCGACGATCGAGGCCGTGAGCGCGGAGAGCAGCCCGAGGAACAGGCGCGCGCGGATCGGTCGGATGGTCGTCCACAGCCGACCCATGGGGGAGTTCACCGGCGCCTCGACTCTCGCGTGCCCTCGAGTTTCGCGTCCCCTCGTCTCTCGGGGGCCGACCCAGCCTAGAGGCCCGGTCCGGAACCGCCGCGCTCCGCCTCGCGGCTCCTAGGCTTCCGGTCATGACGATGACGACGGTCGCCGCCGACCACCTGCTGCCCGGGATCACCGCCTCCGACGTCGACACCGCGCGGCTGCGGATGCGCGTCCTCGCCCGCGAGGGCGCCACCCTCGAGCCCGGGGCGAGGGTGCTGCTCCTCGTCCACGGCAACGTGTCGTCCTCACTCTTCTACCAGCGCCTCATGCTCGCCCTCGCCGACGAGATGCCCGACCTCGTCACCCTGGCCCCCGACCTGCGCGGCTACGGCGAGACCGAACCCGCGCCGATCGACGCCTCGCGCGGCCTCGGCGACCACGTCGACGACCTGCTCTCCCTCCTCGACGCCCTCGGCCTCGACGCCGTCGACGCGTTCGGGTGGTCGATGGGCGGGGGCGTCGTGGCCCGTCTCGCCGTCGACGCTCCCGGGCGGGTGCGGAGTCTCACCCTCCAGGCGCCGATCTCCCCCTACGGGTTCGGGGCGACGACCGACGCGCAGGGCACCCTCGCGACGCCCGACGCGGCCGGCACCGGGGGCGGCGGGGCGAACCCGCGGTTCGCCGCGTTGCTCGCCGCGGGCAGCGTCGAGGGTGACGGCACCCCCGAGGCTCCGGAGGCCTCCGCACCTCGGGCGACGCTGCGCGCGGTGTACGTCGCGCCGCGGGAGGAACCGTGGCCGGATGAGGACATGTGGGTCGCCTCGATGTGCACGACGAGCGTCGGCCCCGATCACTACCCGGGCGACGCGACGCCCTCGGAGAACTGGCCGGGGTTCGCCCCGGGCCGTCGGGGCATCCTCAACTCGATGTCGCCGCTGTTCTGTCGGTGGGACGATCTGGCCGGGGCGCCCGGCCCGGACATCCTGTGGGTGTACGGCGACGCCGACCGCATCGTCTCCGACGCCTCCGGCCTCGACCTCGCGGTCCTCGGCGCGGCCGGTGTCCTGCCCGGATACCCGGGGGCCGACGTCCTGCCGCCGCAGCCGATGATCGCCCAGACGCGGGCCGTCCTCGAGGCCTACCGGGCGGCTGGAGGCAGCTACCGCGAGCTGTGCCTGCCCGGGGTCGGCCACTCCCCGCACCTCGAGGCCGACGTGCAGGTGCGGAGCGCACTCGTCGCGCATCTGCGCGCCACCGGGTGAGTTCTGCACCGGGAGCGGCCTACGATCGAGCATGACCTCGGCGATCGTGGCGGCGGACCACCTGCTGGACGGCGTGAGCGCCCTCGACGTGTCGACCGCGCGACTACGCCAGCGGGTGCTCGTCCCGACTCGTTGCGCCGACGCCCTCCTCGCGGGAGAGGCGGAACGGGTCGTCGTCCTCGCCCACGGCAGCCTGTCGTCCTCGCTGATCTTCCAGCGGTTGCTCCTCGCCCTCGCCGAGGCGAGACCCCAGGTCGTGCCGATCGCCCTCGACTTCCGTGGGTTCGGTGGCACCGAGCCCGCGCCCGTCGACGCGACCCGTGGGCTGCGGGACCTCAGCGACGACCTCCTCGCGCTCCTCGACGCCCTCGACGTGCCCGCCGCGGACCTGCTCGGCTGGTCGATGGGCGCCGGTGTCGTCGCCCGGGCGGCCGCCGACGCCCCCGGCCGGGCCCGCACCCTCACCCTCCTCGCCCCGATCTCGCCGTTCGGATTCGGTGGCACGAGCGGCCCGCAGGGGCGCCTCACGACCCCCGAGGCCGCCGGCACCGGGTCCGGGGGCACGGTGTGGCGGTTCGCCTGGCTCCTCGCCGCGAAGAGCCACAACGGATGGGGGACGCGGCTCGTCCCGGAGCTGTTCTCCCCACGCGGGGTCATCCGGGCCATGTACACCGCGCCTCGGCTGCTCCCCTGGCCCGACGAGGACCTCTGGGTCACCGCGATGTGCACGACCCACGTGAGTCCCGACCACTACCCCGGGGACATGCGGTTCACGTGGCGGTGGCCCTACTTCGCGCCGGGCCGGCGCGGCATCCTCAACGCGATGTCGCCCCTGTACTGCCGGTGGGACGACCTCGTCGACTCCCCCGCCCGGCCCCCGATCCTGTGGATGCGCGGCGATCTCGACATCGTCGCCTCCGACCTCTCCCTCCTCGACACGGCCGTGGTGAGCGGGGCGTTCCTCGCCCCGTGGATCCCGTTCGCCGCCACGGCCTCCCATCCGATGGTGAGTCAGACCCGGGCGGTGCTCGACCGGTACGTCCGCGCCGGGGGACGGTACGAGGAGGTCGTCCTGCCCGGCGTGGGGCACTCCGTGCACCTGGAGTCCCCGACGCGGGTCCTCGAGGCCCTCCTCGCCCACCTCGACAGGGTCCCGGTCCTCACGCGTTGACGTAGAGCGCGAGGTGCTCGCCGGTGAGCGTGGAACGCGCCGCGACGAGGTCGGCGGGGGTGCCCTCGAAGACGACGCGACCGCCGTCGTGGCCGGCGCCGGGGCCGAGGTCGATGATCCAGTCGGCGTGAGCCATCACCGCCTGGTGATGCTCGATGACGACGACCGAGCGGCCCGCATCGACGAGGCGGTCGAGCAGCGCGAGGAGGTTCTCGACGTCGGTGAGGTGGAGGCCGCTCGTCGGCTCGTCGAGGACGAGGATCCCGCCCCGCTCCCCCATGTGCGTCGCGAGCTTGAGCCGCTGCCGCTCCCCGCCCGACAGGGTCGTGAGCGGCTGGCCGATGGTGATGTACCCGAGGCCCACGTCGGCGAGCCGGTCGAGGATCGTCCGCGCCGCGGGGACCCGTGCCGCCTCGCTCGCGAAGAACTCGCGCGCCTCGCTCACCGGCAGCGCGAGGACCTCGGCGATGTTCCTCCCGCCGAACCGGTACTCGAGGACCTCCGGCTGGAAGCCGAGGCCGTCGCACACCTCGCACGGGCTCGAGACCGTCTCGGCGAACCCGAGCTCGGTGTAGATCACGCCCGCGCCCTTGCACGTCGGGCACGCGCCGGCCGAGTTCGCGCTGAACAGTGCGGGTTTGACCCCGTTGGCCTTGGCGAACGCCTTGCGGATCGGCTCGAGCAGCCCGGTGTACGTCGCCGGGTTGCTGCGCCGGGAGCCCTTGATGGCGCCCTGGTCGATCTCGACGACGTCCTCCCGCGGACCCAGCGACCCGTGGATGAGCGAGCTCTTGCCCGAGCCGGCGACGCCGGTGACGACGACGAGGGCACCCAACGGCACGTCGACGTCGACGTCGCGGAGGTTGTGGGCGGTTGCGCCGCGGATCTGCACATGGCCGGTCGGCGTGCGCACGGCGTCCTTGAGGTGCGCGCGGTCGTCGAGGTGACGGCCCGTGAGCGTCCCCGAGGCCCGCAACCCCTCGACGCTCCCCTCGAAGCACACCGTCCCCCCATCGGGACCGGCCCCCGGACCCAGGTCGACGACGTGGTCGGCGACCGCGATCGTCTCCGGTTTGTGCTCGACGACGAGCACGGTGTTGCCCTTGTCACGCAGCCGCAGGAGCAGGGCGTTCATGCGGTCGATGTCGTGCGGGTGCAGGCCGACGGTGGGCTCGTCGAAGACGTACGTGACGTCGGTCAACGCCGACCCGAGGTGGCGGATCATCTTCGTCCGTTGCGCCTCGCCACCGGACAGGGACCCCGCGGGCCGGTCGAGGGAGAGATACCCGAGACCGATCTCGACGAAGCTGTCGAGCAGGTCGGACAGGGTGCGCACGAGCGGACCCACGCTCGGGGCGTCGAGGTCGCGGACCCACGCGGCGAGGTCGGTGATCTGCATCGCGCAGCACTCGGCGATGTTCACCCCGGCGATCCGCGACTCCAGGGCGTGGCGGGCGAGACGCGTCCCCCCGCACTCCGGGCACTCGAGGAACACGACGGCCCGGTCGACGAACGCCCGGATGTGCGGCTGCATCGCCTCCCGGTCCTTGGCGAGGATCGAGGTGCGCACGCGCGGGAGGATGCCCTGGTAGGTGAGGTTGATGCCCTCGACCGTGATCTTCGTGGGCTCCTTGTGGAGCAGGTCGTCGAGCTGGGCGGCGGTGAACGACTTGACCGGGGCGTCCATGTCGAACCCGAACCCGGAGAAGATGCGCCCGTACCACCCGTCCATCGAGTATCCCGGCACGAGGATCGCGCCCTGCGAGAGGGACTTCTCCGGGTCGTAGATGGCAGCGAGGTCGATGTCGGAGACGTGACCGGTCCCCTCGCAGTTCGGGCACATCCCGCCGGTGATCGAGAAGCTGCGCCTCTCCTTCGTGCCCTTCTTCGCGCCGGTCTGGATCGTCACGGCGCCGGCGCCGCTGAGGGAGGGGACGTTGAAGGAGTAGGCCTGCGGGGAGCCGACGTGCGGATCACCGAGTCGGGAGAAGAGCACGCGGAGAATGGCATTGGCATCCGTCGCCGTGCCGACGGTCGAGCGGATGTTCGCGCCCATCCGCTCCTGGTCGACGATGATCGAGGGGGTGAGTCCCGTGAGGACGTCGACGTCGGGACGCGCGAGGGTGGGCATGAACCCCTGGATGAACGCCGGGTAGGTCTCGTCGATCATCCGTCGCGACTCCGCCGCGATCGTGTCGAACACGAGTGAACTCTTGCCCGAGCCCGACACCCCGGTGAACACCGTGAGGCGGCGCTTGGGGATCTGCAGCGAGACGTCCTTGAGGTTGTTCTCCCGCGCGCCCTCGACGCGGACGAGGTCGTGGCGGTCGGCGGGGTGCGCGTGCATCTGGCTCCCTCGAGCGGTCGGTGCGCACCCGGTCGGCCCGAGGCGTCGCGACCATTGTGGAGGCCGGTGGGCCCCAGGGGAACGGGTGGACCGAAGACCGCTCAGACCTGATCCTCGGGACGCAGGGTCCCGACGAGGAGGAGTCCTGCGAGCAGGGCGGCGAGCGCGAACCGATAGCGGACGAACCCGCGCAGGTCGGCCTCCGCGAGGTGTCGCATGAACCACGCGATGACGCCGTAGCCGGTGCCGAAGGCGACACCGGTGGCCGCGGCGAGGTGACCCCACTCCGGCGGGTTCGGGTCACGGGCGACGTCGAACGCCTGCTGGGCGCCGGAGATGAGCACGGCCGGGACGGCGAGAAGGAAGCTGTATCGGGCGGCCTCGGAGCGCTCGTAGCCGAGGAACAGACCGCCCGCGATCGTCGCCCCCGAGCGGGACACCCCGGGGACGAGCGAGAGCGCCTGGGCGCACCCGAACAACACCCCGTCGCGGATCGTGACGTCCTCGATCGTCTTGTCCTGCACGGACTTTCGGTCCGCGGCCCGCATGACGAGCCCGAAGCCGGCGAGCATCGTCGCGGTGACACGCAGGTCGCGGAACGGTCCCGTGATGAGCCGTCGCAGACCGGCCCCGGCGAGGCAGATCGGCACCGTGCCGGCGATGATCGACCACGCCGATCGGGCCTCGGTCGAGGATCCCGGGGCTCGGGTCGAGCCACGGGCGAGGCGGGTGATGTCGTCGCGGAACCACCAGAGCACCGCGGCCTCGGTGCCGAGCTGGGTGACCGCCGTGAACGCGGCGCCGGGGTCCCTGCCGCCGAAGAGGCGTCCGGCGAGGGAGACGTGGGCGCTGGAGGAGACCGGGAGGAACTCCGTGACCCCCTGCACGGCGCCGAGCACGAGCGCCTCTCCCCAGCTCATCCGGGCGGAGTGGTGGGGACTCACCCCACGGCCTCGGTGTGCGTGCCGTAGGTGCCGGTCCGACGGTCCTGCACCCACAGCTCCAGCCCGCGGCGCACGGTGCGGAACGCCAGTTCGTCCCAGGGGATCTCGTCGATCGTGACGAGGCGGTTCTCGATGGTCTCCGGGCCGGGCTCGAGGTCGAGGTCGAGCAGCCGCGCGCGGAAGAGCAGGTGCACCTGGCCGACGCGGACGACGTCGATCGCGCTGAACAGACCGAGGAGTTCGACGCGCGCACCCGCCTCCTCGAGCGTCTCCCGGGCGGCACCCTCGGCGAGGGTCTCCCCCAGCTCGAGGAACCCCGCGGGGACCGTCCAGTACCCCTTGCGGGGCTCGATGTTGCGGCGGCAGAGGAGGATCCGCTCCTCCGGCCCGCCCTCGTCCCACACCGGGATCGTGCCGACGACGTTGATGGGGTTGACGTAGTCGATGTAGCCGCAGTGCGGACAACAGGCGCGCGGCCTGTCCTCCATCTCGGGGATGCGCTGCTCGGTGGGGGTCCCGCAGCGCCGACAGAAGCGGATCTCGACGGCCATGCCCACGACTCTAGAGGCCCTCGAAGTCTCGCCGGAGTCGCCCTCGCCGCGGGTGCACGTCGGTAGGCTCGTCCTGCCCTGGCACCCGGTGCCGCCCCGAGGGAGAAATGGTGGATGACGTGGACGTTCTCGTAGTGGCCTTCACCGGCGACGACGGCCCTGGCCTGGTCCACGCGCTCGCCGAGGTGATCTCCGATCACGGGGGGAGCTGGGAGTCGAGCCACATGGTCTCGTGGCACGGCGTGTTCGCCGGCACGCTCGTCGTCACCGCCGAGGCCGACCGGTGCGAGGCGCTCGCGGAGGATCTCCGGGCCCTCGACGGGATGCTGCAGATCCACGTCCGCGCGGCGACCCGAACCCCCGTCCGTGAGGGGGTGCGGTCGATCCGCCTCGACGTCGTCGGCAGGGACCATCCCGGCATCGTCGAGGAGTTCACCGCCGCGATCGCACGCCCCCGGGTGAACGTCCGGTGCCTGGACAGCAGGAGCACCCAGATGCCCGGCGGCGGCCAGGAGTTACGCGTCCACGCGCACCTCGAGGTGGGCGGGGGGACGGATCTGCACGCGTGGTTCGACGGGCTGCACGACCTGGCCCGCCGCCTGGACGTCGAGTTGACCCTCACTCCCGCGGGCGAGTGAGGGTCGACGACGACGGCGGGGGAGCATGTCGCTCCCCCGCCGTCGTCATGCATCCCGCCCCTCACGCCGTCACCGGCGGGCGCGGGGTCGGGTCACTTCTTGAAAGCGTCCTTGACCTTCTCGCCGGCCTTCTTGAGGTCGGCCCCGGCCTGGTCGCCGCGGCCCTCGGCCTCGAGGCTCTTGTCGTCGGACGCCTTGCCCGTGGCCTCCTTCGCCTTGCCGCTGAGGTCCTGGGCAGCGTTCTCGATCTTGTCTCCAATACCCATGCGCCACTCCTTGATGTCGGTCCGGGTTGTGCGGATACCGCACGGTACGTCGGGAACCTCTCCCCCGCCACCCCTACCCCCGGCGCGCCGCGGACATGCGCCGCGCCGACATCGGGAGGGATCAGCCGACAAGCCCCCTGACCAGCGACGACATCGTGCCGGGGTCGGACGTCCGAACTCGCGGCCACGTTTGTCTCAGGCTGGGGGCGCGGCTACCGTTGTGGTAGCGGGGTGTTCGCGCCCACGCGTCGTCCGCACGCGGCCTCGACGGCCTCCTACGGCGCGACGGGACGACAGCGACGAAGCAGCGACACGGCGAGCACGACGGCGACACGGCAGCGGGACCGCGACGAGGGGTTGGCAGGGGATGCAGGGATTCAGGTGGGCGGCCGCGACGACGGCCGCCCTCGTCACCATCGGGATGCTCGCCACCCCCGGCCAGGCGGTCCCCGAACCCGTCCCCGCCTCCGCGCCGGTGGCCACCTCCGGTGGCTCGGGTGGCTCGGGGAACGCCGACGTCCCTCGCTCCTTCGGCCCCGCGGCCGCCGCCACCCCGGCCCCCAAGCCCTCCTCCGGCGCCGACGAGCGCACACCCCTCACCCCCGAGCAGGTACGCGCCCAGGTGGCCGAGGCCGCCCGGCTGCAGACCCAGCTCGCCGAGAGCGATGCCGAACTCGCTGCTGCCGGGAAGGAACTCGCCGCTCTCGCGGCGGCATCGAACACGGCGATGAGCGCCGTCACCCAGGCCCGCGACGCCGAGAAGGCCGCGAAGAAGGCCGAGGCCGACGAGATCGCCCGCCTCAAGGCCCTCACCGCTCAGGTCGCGGCGGCCCGGGACGACGTCGACGGCATGGCCTACGACGCCTACGTCAACGGACCCGGCGTGCTCGGCCAGGTCGCCGCCCTCGTCGACCTCGTGGGTTCCGGTGGTCTGAACGCCGACGCCGCGGCGCAGGCCCGGTTCGCCGCGGGTGCCCGGTCCGCCGACGAGAAGCGCTTCGCGGCCCTCGCCCGGCAGCAACGTGAGGCTGCGGCCAAGGCGGCGGCACTGCGCGCACGCCGCGAGGCCGCGACCGCCCAGGCCGAGAAGGCGCAGAAGGCCGCCGCCGGCGCCGTCGCCAAGCAGCAGGCCGCCGTCCTCGACCTGCAGAAGGTCGCCGCCGAGCGCCGCGCACGCCTCGACAAGCTCGGAGTCTCCGGCGGCATGATCGCCGGGGTCGACATGGCCGCGCTGCAGGAGGTGGTGACCACCCCGCTGTGCACCGAGGACAACGCGACCTACCCCAACGGGCAGTGGCCGGGTTCGGCCCTGTGCGCCCTCAAGACCTCGCCGGGCCACATGATGCGTCCCTCGGCGGCGGGCGCGTTCGACGCGATGTCGAAGGCGTACCAGACCTCCACGGGCTCACCGCTGTGCGTCACCGACAGCTACCGCGGCCTCGCCGCCCAGGTCGACGTCAAGCGCCGCAAGCCCACGCTCGCGGCCACCCCGGGCACGAGCAACCACGGGCTGGGTCTCGCGGTCGACCTCTGCGGCGGCGTCGAGAGCTTCGGCACCCCGCAGCACATCTGGATGCAGCAGCACGCGCCGCTGTTCGGGTTCTACCACCCGGCGTGGGCTCAGCCGGGCGGTTCCAGGCCGGAGCCGTGGCACTGGGAGTTCACCGGCTGACGGCGGCTCCCCCGCGCCGGAGCCGGCCGGGCCTCCCCTGCGGACGCCCCGCGGGCGCGGCGGATTCGCGACCGTGGCGCGCATCGGCGAGAATGCCGCGAGCGGTGTCTCGGAACATCGGCGCGCCGTGGCGCGTTCACACGTGAGGCCCGCAGCTCGCCGCACGCGCGCCGGCTGCGGCACGGGCAGTCGAAGTGATGGAGGAAATCGATGGCAGAACGATCGTTGCGGGGCACCAACCTGTCGGCCCTCAGCATGGAGACCGACGAGAACGTCGTGCTCAGCGAGCGCCGGATCACGCGGTACGTGTGCGAGAACAAGCACATCAGCGAGCTCCCGTTCTCGGTCGAGGCCGATGTCCCCCCGGTCTGGGAGTGCCGTTGCGGCCTCGAGGCCAAGCTCGTCGACGGACCGGAGCCCGAGAACAAGCCCGCCAAGGTCGCCCGTACGCACTGGGACATGCTGCTCGAGCGGCGCTCGATCCCCGAACTCGAGGATCTCCTCGAGGAGCGCCTCGACCTGCTCCGCGCCGCGCGCGGGGAGAAGCCCAAGAAGAAGTGAACGTCCGCGGCCACGCGCCGCAGGCATGACGAGAGGGACCGTCACCCCGCGGGGTGACGGTCCCTCTCGCGCGCATGGTGCCTCAGCGGTGTCGTGGCTCAGTCGCGTTCGGCCCGGGGGCGCAGGTCGAGGTGCCCGAGCTCGAGCGGACCGGTCTCCTGCGTGCGCGGCGGCACGGAGTCGACACGCACCGAGCGCACGATGCCGACACGGGCGGCGACCCGCTGCTCCACCGACCGCTGCAGGAACCGCGCGACGGCGGGCCGCACGACCGGCAGGAGCAGGATCACCGCGAGGACATCGGTGAGGAAGCCCGGCAGCAGGAACAGCGCCCCGGCGCCGAGGACCACGGCGGCGTTGGCGACCTCCTGCGTGGGGACGCGACCCTCACGGCCGGCCTGACGCAGCGAGCGCCAGGACGACAGGCCCTCCCGCTTGATGAGCCACAGCCCCAGCACCGAGACGGCGAGGAGCACGAGGATGGTGGGGAGGACGCCGATCGCCCGGCCCGTCGCCACGAGCGCGGCGATCTCGAGGACGGGCAGGAGCACGGCGAGGGCGACGAACAGCATGAGGCGCGGGCGGCCACGGCGTGGCGTGCGGCGCCCCGTCGCCCCCGGGCCCGCGGGGCCCACCCCGGGTGTCGAGGGGGGAAAGACGGTGGACATGCGGTCTCCTAGCGGCGCGCGGACCCACCCGGTCGAGCACGGGAGGAGAGGAGTCCACGAGCCTGGTCGTATCGGTAACGCATACCCCATGCCGTGACGTTCCGAAGTGACTCGACGAAGATGTCGCGGCTCATCTTGGAGGCGCCGGTGTCGCGCTCGACGAACGTGATCGGCACCTCGACGATCCGTAGTCCCGCCTTGACGAACCGCCACGTGAGGTCGACCTGGAAGCAGTAGCCCTGGGAGGCGATCTCGCCGAGGCCGACGTGACGCAGGGCCTCGGCCCGGTAGGCGCGGAAGCCGGCGGTCGCGTCCATCACGGGCATGCCGAGCAACATCCGGACGTACTGGTTGCCGCCGACCGAGAGGAACCGGCGGTGGGGTGGCCAGTTCTCGATGCTGCCACCGGCGACCCAGCGGGAGCCGATGACGAGGTCCGCCTCGGGAACCCGCGCGAGCACGGCCGGCAGGTCCTGGGGGCGGTGGGAGCCGTCGGCGTCCATCTCGACCAGGGTGTCGTAGCCCTGCTCGAGAGCCCAGGCGAACCCGTCGAGGTAGGCGCGCCCGAGGCCGTCCTTGCCGCCGCGGTGCAGGACGTGGACGGCGGGGTCGGCCTCGGCGAGGGAGTCGGCGAGCCGACCGGTGCCGTCCGGCGAGTCGTCGTCGATGACGAGGACGTCGACCTGCGGGCAGATCGCGCGCACCGTGGTGACCTGCCGGACGATCGAGTCCTTCTCGTTGTACGTCGGGATGAGCACGACGATGCGCTCGACCGGCGCGTGCGAGAAGAGGCGACCGGGGGCGTGCGGCCGGGGACGAGGGACGGCGGGCATGGATCTCCTCGGGACGGAACGGGGTGGGCAGTCTATTCAGCGACACGGCTGCGGCGTGGGCGTCGTGCCGGCACGATGAGCGCCGCGGCCGCGAGCACGACGAACGCCACGTCGGGGGCGATCCCCAGGGCGGCGGCGGGCGTGGTCGCGGTGCGCAGCGGGAGCGTGCCCTCGACGACCGCGGGGGTGAACAGCGCCGTGGGGTCGTGGGCGACGCCGTCGGGGGTGATGAGCGCGGAGATGCCGACGTTGCTCGAATGGACGACGCTGCGGCCGTACTGCACGGCACGTACCTGACTGATGGCGAGCTGCTGGGCCGACTCGGCGGAGAAGTCGAACATCGCGTTGTTCGTCTGGACGACGAGGAGGTTGGCCCCTTCGTGCACGGCGGCGTCCATGACCCGGTCGACGGCGACCTCGAAGCAGATCCCGAGACCGGCACGGATCGTGCCGCCTCCCTCCCGCAGCGGCACCTCGATCACCCCCGACGTGTGGCCGGGGACGAAGTCGCGTTCGAGGAGGTCGACCTGGCGGGTGATCGCGCGGAAGAACGCCCGGTACGGCATGTACTCGGCGAACGGGACGAGGGCCTGCTTGTCGTAACGCTGGTCCGTGGCGCCGACGCCCGGCTCCCAGAGGATCGAGGTGTTCGTGAGATCGCGGCGTCCCCCGCCGAGGACGGCCCCGACGAGCACGGGACGGTCCATCGCCTCGACCGCGCCGTCGATCACCGCCCCGGCGTCGGCGTTGACGAACGGGTCGATGTCACTCGCATTCTCGGGCCAGATGACGAGGTCGGGCGTCGGCAGTCGGCCCGCGGCGACGTCCGCTGCGGCCTGCCGGGTGACCGCACCGTGGTTGTCGAGGATCTGCCGCCGCTCGGCGTTGAAGTCGAGGCCGTTGCGGGGTGCGTTGCCCTGGACCGCCATGAGACGGGCGGGAGTGCCATCCGTCCCCAGCGGGATCAGCATGGGTGCACCTGCGAGCGTGAGGGCCGTGACGGCGGGGACGAGGACGGCGCCGACGCCGCGGCGCGCAGGACGGGCGGACGAGACCGACGCGCGGGCGGGGAACTGTCGCCGGGTGGCGTCGAGCGTGGCGAGAGCGAGGCCGCCGAGCAGGGCGGTGGTGAAGCCGAGAAGAGCCGGACCGCCCCAGGCGGCCAGGTGGAGCAGGGGGCCCTCGGCCTGGCTGTAGGCGATCCGTCCCCAGGGGAACCCGCCGAACGGCATCGAGGCGCGGGCCCACTCACAGGCCGACCAGATCGCGGCGACGGACAGCGGGGACCGGGCCGCGGTGGCACGGTCCGCCACGGGGCGGTGCGCGAGGGAGACACCGGCGCCGAAGAGCCCGACGAACAGCGATTGGAGGACGGCGAGCGCGAGCCAGGGCAGTGGCCCGACGTGCAGGCCCGTCCACGAGACGTAGGGCACGAACCAGGCGAGCCCGCCGAGGACGCCGAGACCGAAACCCCCGCCCACCCCGACGCCTCTCGTGGCGGCGACGAGCATCGCGATGCCGACGGGCGCTGCGATCCAGACTCCGAGGTCGGGGAAGGCGGCCCAGATCAGCAGACCCCCGGCGACGGCGAGGAGGAGACGGCGCAGCACCGCCTCAGACTAGGGCCCCGTCGCGCTCCCCCGAGAGGGGATGCGGGACACGAGGCGCCGTGCGGGTCGGGACGAGGAGGGAATGCGCGAGGCCTGTACGCCGGTGGGGCCAGACTCCCGCCGCCAGGAGGCGGTGAGCCTGTTGTCTACTGGGCGTACAGGCCTCGCAGCCACCGCATGGTCCGGGGAGCCTGACAGGTCCCCCGCCGGAGTCGACGACCGCGCGCGCACGTCGCCACGCCGGGCAGAACGGGGTGACCGCCATGAGCCCTGGCAGGGGTCCGGCGATGACTTCCCCACCACGCTACAGCTCGCCGACGGTCCGTCAACATGCCCCCCACCTGCGGCGATTTAACAAACCGGCAGGTCGGGCGTGAGGGCTACCCCAAGGTAAGCATTCGTTCAAGAAGAGGCCCGCGCGGATGCACGGATGTCCGCGTCGTCGGATTCGTCCAGATGAACGCGGCGTGGCGCGACCCGTGCGCTCTCCGGGAGGTGCCGGCGGGGCCGTGCGAGACTCGCGGCATGGCACGACGAACCGGCGGCAGGGGCAAGGCGTCCGCGGGGGCCACCCCGGCGGTGACACTTCTCACCCGGCTCGCGATCCCGTTCACCGCGCATCACTACGACCACGACCCCGGCGTCGCCTCGTTCGGTCGGGAGGCCGCCGACGAGCTCGGGGTCGACCCGGCGCGGGTCTTCAAGACCCTCGTCGTCGACCTCTCCGCCGGCGGAGGGCGCGGCCTCGGCGTCACGGTGCTGCCGGTCGAGGGCCGGCTCGACCTCAAGGCTGCCGGCGCCGCCTTCGGGGTCAAGAAGGTCGCGCTCGCGGACTCGGCCGCCGCCGAACGCTCCTCGGGCTACGTCGTGGGCGGCATCAGCCCGCTCGGGCAGCGCACCGTGCTGCCGACGGTCCTCGAGGAGACCGCGCTCCTCCACGACACGATCTACGTCTCCGGGGGCGCCCGCGGCTTCGACGTCGAACTCGCCCCCACCGATCTCGTCGCCGCGCTGTCGGCGACCACCGCCCCCCTCCTCCGCTGACCCACCCAGCCCCTCACCACGGGAGGTCCCTCGTGCGCCCGCTCATGCTCCTCGACACCGCGTCGCTGTACTTCCGGGCGTTCTACGGGGTGCCCGACCGCTCCGGCCCGGGCGAGACGCCCCGCAACGCCGTCACCGGGCTCGTCGACATGATGGCGACGCTCGTCGAGACGCATCGGCCCTCCGGTGTCGTCGCATGCTGGGACGACGACTGGCGGCCGGCGTTCCGCGTCGAGGCGATCCCCACGTACAAGGCCCACCGCGTCGCCGGGTCGGTCCACGAGGGAGCACCCGGTGGCGCCGCGGAGGAGGTGCCCGAGGCGCTCTCGGTCCAGGTGCCCGTCATCGTCGAGCTCCTCGCCGCGATCGGTGTCCCCCGGATCGGGCACGCGGGTTTCGAGGCCGACGACGTCATCGGCACGCTGACGACCCGGGCGATCCAGGCGGGGCGTCCGGTGCTCGTCGTCACGGGCGACCGGGACCTCTTCCAGCTCGTCGACGACGCCGCCGGGGTCCGAGTCCTCTACACCGCGCGCGGCGGTGTGCGTGGCGGCGACGTCGCCGACGAGAGGTTCCTCCGCGACACGTACGGCGTGGACGGCGGCGCGGGGTACGCCGACCTCGCCCTCCTTCGCGGCGATCCCAGCGACGGCCTCCCCGGGGTCAAGGGCATCGGGGAGAAGACGGCCGTGCGCCTGCTCGAGCAGTACGGCAGCGTCGCCGCCCTGCAGGAGGCGCTCGCCGCAGGTGAGGCGCCCGCCGGGGCGCTCGGTCGCAAGCTCGCCGAGTCCGGGGACTACCTCGACCGTGCCCGTCCCGTCGTCCTCGTGGCCCGTGACATCCCCCTCGAGGGGCCGGTCGACGGTGGGGTCCCCGAGCACGTCGCGGACCCGGCCGCTCTCGCCCGTCTCGTCGAGTCCCATCGCCTCACCGGCGTCCCCCGTCTCCTCACCGCCCTCGGCATCCGCCCCTGAGCGTCGCCGCCGCGTCCCGGCGTGACGTCCCCGCGCGTCGGCGGAGCGAGACCAACTGCTCCGCCGTAGACACTATTGTGCTGTGCGCGATAGTGTGGCAACGGGAGGAGCGGGCGGTGGTCGAGCGGTGCGGGGGTCTCCTCGACCACCGCATCGCCCACCGAGGGCTGGAACCCGGGACGGGAGGGATGAGATGGAGACGACGCAGCTCGTCAAGGGCGTGCTCGACCTCGCGGTGCTCGCCGTCGTCACCCACGAGGACGGCTACGGGTACGACGTCGTGAGACGAGTACGAGCGGCCGGGCTCGAGGACGTCGGGGAGGCGAGCGTGTACGGCACCCTCCGTCGGCTCTTCCAGGCGGGGGCGCTCACGTCCTACGTCGTCCCCAGTGCCGAGGGTCCGCACCGCAAGTACTACGGGGTGACCCCAGCCGGGCGGGACCTGCTCACCGCCCAGCAGGCCACGTGGCGCCGCTTCGCCTCGTCCGTCGACCGGCTCCTCGACGACGTCGAGCCGTCGCGATGAGCGGCACGGCGGCCCCCCGCCCACGACAGACCCCATCCCGCATCACCGACACGGAGGCGACGACATGAGCGAGACCACTCCCGGCGGAGCCACCCGGATGACGCCCGACCGGACCGGTGCGAGCGGTGAGGCCGCCGCGTCCCCCGCCCGGCGCGAGATCATCGCCTACGTCCGCCTCGTCCGCGCCGGCCTGGCGGACCTCGCCCCCGAGGACGTCGAGGAACTCACCGCGGGGATGGAGGCCGACCTCGCCGAGATGGTCGCCGACCGGGGCGGGAGCGTCCGCGACCAGCTGGGGGCCCCGCAGGTGTACGCGGCGGAGCTCCGTCGTGCGGCGGGGCTCCCCCCGGCCGCGCCGGTACCGGGACGACGGGGACTCGACGAGGTCTATCGGGTGTGGCAGGACTCGGTCACACGCCGGCGCCGGGAGCACCCGGCCTTCGACGGCGTCGCCGACTTCCTTCTCTCGCTCCGGCCGTCGTGGTGGGTGATCCGCGGACTCACGCTCGCCACGGTGCTCGTCGCGTTCCCGGTGCTCCTCCTGGGGGGTGGGCTGGGTGCGGTCGTGCTGCTCGGCCTTCCCGTGGCGGCCGTGGCCGTCGTCCTCAGTGTGCGGCTCGGACGCCGGTCCCTCCGCACCGGCGGGAGCCCCCTGCGGACCCTCGGCGACCTCGCACTCGGCGCCCTGACCCTCGCGATCTGCGTCGCCGCCGCCTTCACCTTCCTCGGCGTGACGGGGCCGGGTGTCCTCGAATCCGGCCCGCCCCCGACCCCCGACTACGAGCCCGGGCTGATCGAGGGGCCGGCCAATCTCTACGTCTACGACGCAGACGGCCGCCGGGTGGAGGCGGCACGCCTCTTCGACGCCGACGGCAACCCCGTGCGACTCACCTCCGGGGTCGGGGTCGACCCCACCGCGGTCCCCCGCGACGTCTACGGGGTACCGCAGACGAACGTCTACCCCGGGCGCGGCGACGGCCGACCGGACCCGTGGGTCGGCCTGCCGGACCTCCCGGGAGCGTGGACCCCACCGGCGTCCATCGCGCCGCTCCAGCCTGCCCCGGACGTCACCACGCCGCCCGCCACCACGCCGCCCGCCACCCCGGGTCCGGCCGCCTCGTCCCCGACCACGGGATCGCAGCCCTCCTCGGTGACGCCACCGGCGTCGACGGCGTCACCGACGCCGCGAGCCACGACCGCCACGCGGTGAGGAGCACGCGGCGGATCGCTGTGGTCCTTCCCGGTGGGGCGTCGACACCCTAGGTTGTCCCCAGTACCCAAGGGCCGCACCGTAAGTGAGTCGGCGCAGCCCTCGCCGGTCGAGCAGCTGCGGCGTGACGGATCGGTGCGCCGTGCCCCGCGATCGACCCGAATCCCCTCATCGACACGAAGGCGACGACATGACCGAGACCACTCCCGGCGGAGCCACCCGGCTGACGACCGAGCAGGCCGACGAGAGCGGTGCGGGTTCCTCCCGACCGGAGAGCGCCGCCTACCTCCGCGTCGTTCTCGCCGAGCTCGCGGACCTGTCGAGGGACGACGTCGACGGGCTCACCCCGCGCATGCGCGCCGACGTCGCCGACGCCGCCGACTCGGGCGGCAGCATCGAGGGCCGCCTCGGGACGCCGCAGGCGTACGCGGCCGAACTCCGCGCCGAGGCGGGACTCCCCCCGGCCCCGGCGGCACGGGGACGACGACGGACCGCTCGCGTCCGGGGGTGGCAGGGCTCGGTCGAGCGTCGGCGTCGTGAGAACGCGGGCTTCGACGACGCCGTCGAGTTCCTCGTCTCGCTGCGGCCGTCGTGGTGGGTGATCCGCGGGCTGACGGTCGCCATCCTCCTCGTCGGGATCCCGGTGTCGGTGCTCGACCTCGGGCTCGGCATGCTCGTGCTGCTCGGCGTCCCCGCGGCCGTCCTCGCCGTCGTCCTCAGCGTCCGTCTCGGCCGACGCACCAGAGGCGCGGGCGGCAGCACACCGCGCGTCCTCGTCGACCTCGTCCTCGGGGCGGCGACCCTCGTCCTGGCCGTGGGCGCCCTCGTGATGGTCCTCGGCGTCCTCGGGTACCACGTGCCCGGCCGGCTCTCCTCGACGCTGGCGCGGGTGGGTCTGTCCCAGCCGGGCACGGCGTACGGACCGGACAACCTCTACGTCTACGACGCGAACGGGCACCGGGTGCCGTCGGCGCGGGTGTACGACCCGGACGGCAACCCCGTGCACCTCACCTCGGGAGACGCGATCACCCCGGACGCGATGCCGCGCGACTTCCTCGGGGCGACGCAGCCGAACGCCTATCCCCGTCGCGCGGAGGGCCGACTCGACCCGTGGGTCGACCCGGACGCCGGGTCGGGAGTCTGGGTCCCGCCGGCCACCATCGCCCCGCTCGTCCCCGGCCCGAACTACACCCCCCCGGGGACCCTGAAGGCGCCCTCCCCGGCCGCGACCTCGCGCCGCTCCCCCGGTTCGACGAAGACGCCCGCCACGCCCAGCCCCGCGTCGACGACCCGATGAGCCCGAGCGGATCCCGGCCGGCGGCCTGACCGGCCGCGGTCAGTCGAGTCGATCGGCGGCGACGACCGCGCGCATCACTGCGTCGACGGCCTTGCGGGCGGCGCGGGAGACCGCCGCCTCGGGGGCGACGTCGGCGATCTGGTCGAGCAGATCGACCGTCTGCTTGCAGCGTCGGACGAAGTCGCCGGCGGCGAGGTCGGTGTCGCGCAGCACGACCCCGAGGCTGCGACCGCTCGCCCACCGGTACATCGGCGGTGCGAGACCGGGGTCGGGGTACCCGGTCGTGGGGAGATCGTGGTCGTTCTCCGCGTCCTCGATGCCGCTCCACAGCTGCACCATCCGTGTGTGCACCGACTCCAGGGCGTGCGTCGGCATCTGAGGGAGCAGGTCCTCCTCGTCGCGGCGCGGCTCGTGGATGAGGCAGGACACGGCGGCCGCGAGCTCGGCCGGGCTGAGTCCGTCGAACAGCCCGTCCCGCAGGCACTCGGCGGTGAGGAGGTCGCGCTCGGTGTACACGTGCCGCAGCCGGCCGCCGAGTTCGGTGACCTCACCTCCGCTCTCGTCGAGGTAACCGCGGGCCGAGAGCAGGTCGCAGACGCGGTCGAAGGTGCGCGCGACCGTGCCGGTGCGACCGCCGACACGGCGTTCGAGCTCGGCGCGTTCGCGGTCGGCCCGCCACCATCGCTCGGCCCACCGGGCGTGCGCCTCACGGTCGGAACACCCGTGGCACGGATGCGCCCGCAGCTGCCTGCGCAGGTCCGCGATCTCGCGCTCGTGGGCGTCGGGCGACGGGTCGGAGGTCCGTCGCGGTGCCCCCGGGAACGCACCGTCGCGCGGAGCCTCGTCGGGGATCTTCACCCGCATCGTCGCCGCGAGGTCCCGTCTCTCCTTGGCGTTGCGCGGGTTGAGGGACGGGCCGACCTCGAGGCGGGCGTACGCCTCGAGGGGCCCCTGGACGTCGTCGGCCGTGAGTCGACGCAGCCGCGCTTCCTCGGTGATCACCTGCGGCGCCGCGCCCTGACCCTTGTGTCCACGGGTCGCGGTGACGACGACCGCGCGCCCGCCGTGGCGGCCGGGCAGCCAGACGACGTCTCCGGGCGTGAGCGCGCCGAGGGAGGCGTCGACCGCGACCCTCGCCGAGGCCGCCCGTGCGCGGCCGGCGTCCTTCTCCACCTCGCCGAGGCGGCGCCGGAGCGCGGCGTACTCGGTGAAGTCGCCGAGGTGGCACGTCATGGCCTCCTCGTAACCGGCCATCGCCTCGGTCAGCTCGCGGATCGAGCGGTTGAGCCCGCCGACCGAGCGGTCGGCCTGGAACTGCGCGAACGAGGTCTCCAGCACCTCGCGGGTACGTTCGCGGCCGTAGCGGGCGACGAGGTTGACGGCCATGTTGTAGGTGGGGCGGAAGCTGCTGCGCAGCGGATACGTGCGGGTGGAGGCGAGACCACCGACGGCGAGCGGATCCATGTGGGGGTTCCACACGACGATCGCGTGCCCCTCGACGTCGATCCCCCGCCGGCCCGCCCGACCCGTGAGCTGGGTGTACTCGGCCGGGGTGATGTCGGCGTGGGTCTGACCGTTGAACTTGACGAGCTTCTCGATGACGACGCTGCGCGCGGGCATGTTGATCCCGAGCGCGAGGGTCTCGGTGGCGAACACCGCCTTGATGCGGCCCTGCGTGAACAGCTGCTCGACGACCTCGCGGAAGGTCGGCAACATGCCCGCGTGATGGGCCGCGAAGCCGCGGACGAGCCCTTCGACGAAGGTGTGGTAGCCGAGCACGACGAGGTCGGCGGGGTCGATGCCCCGCACCGCCTCGTCGGCGACGGCGCGGACGCGCGCCCCCTCCTCCGGGGTGATGAGCCGCATGTCGGCGGCGAGCATCTGCTCGACCGCACCGTCGCAGCCGGCCCTGCTGAAGATGAACGTGATCGCGGGGAGAAGGGCCGCCCGGTCCAGCGCGGCGATGACCTGCGGGCGGCTCGGGAGACCACCGGGCCTCGCGCCGCGACGGGGGGTCGCCGTCTCCTCGACCGAGGACCACGCCTCCCGTCCACCGCGTCGGGCGTCCTCGGTGCGGCGGGACCCGCGCCCGCCACGCTCACCGCCCCGGGGTCGGCCTCGTCGCCCACGGGGGGCGCCGGCGTCCTCGAGTCGGCCACGGCCCCGATGCCGTGGCGAGGACCGACGCATCGCCTCGATGGCCTCGAGGAGGTCGGGGTCCAGGGTGGCGGCGATGGCACGCTCGCGGTCGGCGCGGCGCTCTGCCCGTCGCCCCGTCCGGTGGTCGGGCCGGCGTTCGGTCCGCGGGTCGGGTTCACCGGCGTCGGTCTGCTCGACGAACAGGTCGAAGAGGTCGCGGCCGACCATCATGTGCTGCCACAACGGCACGGGCCGGTGCTCGGAGACGACGATCTCGGTCTCGCCGCGCACCTCCCCCAGCCAGGCTCCGAACTCCTCGGCGTTGCTCACCGTCGCCGACAGCGACGCGAGCTGGACGTGGCGTGGGAGGTGGATGATGACCTCCTCCCACACGGCACCGCGGAACCGGTCGGCGAGGTAGTGCACCTCGTCCATGACGACGAACCCGAGGCCCTGCAGCGTCGAGGAGTCGGTGTACATCATGTTGCGGAGCACCTCGGTCGTCATGACGACGATCGGCGCCTCCCCGTTGACAGACGAATCCCCCGTGAGCAGCCCCACGTTCTCCGCGCCGTGGCGCCGCACGAGGTCGCCGTACTTCTGGTTCGACAGCGCCTTGATGGGCGTGGTGTAGAACGCCTTCTGCCCGCGGGCGAGGCCCAGGTGAACGGCGAACTCGCCGACGACCGTCTTGCCCGCGCCCGTGGGCGCGGCGACGAGGACGCCCTTGCCCTCCTCGAGGGCCTCGCAGGCGCGCACCTGGAAGTCGTCGAGGACGAAGTCGAGCCCCCGCGCGAAGGCGGCGAGTTCGGAGGCCTCCCGCTCCCGGGCGCGTCGGGAGGCTGCATACCGTTCCGCAGGTGAGGCCATGTCCGCAAGGCTAGGGCACGAGGCCGACAGTGCCTCGTCGACACCGACTCACCCCGCGGTGCGCATCAGAGTGGGCTGGCCTGGTCGTCGGGGGTAGCGACCCACTCGGGTCGCCGCTTGGCCCGGATGCGGTCGAGGATCGCGGCGACCCCGCAGGCACCGAAGTACAGCCCGATCATGGGCGCCGCCATGCCCGTCATCGTCCAGGGGTCCGGCGTCGGGGTGATGATTGCCGCGAACAGGAAGATGAGGAGCACGGCCCACCGCCACGCCTTGAGCATCGTGCGTGCCGGCAGCACGCCGACCATGTTGAGGGCGACGAGCAGGATCGGCAGGAGGAAGGAGAACCCGAACGCGAGGATGAACCTGGTGACGAACGTGAGATAGAACGAGGCGTCGATGATGTTGTCGCCGACGGTCGGGGTGAACCCGAGCAGCACGTCGACGGCGGCGTCGAGGGTGAGGTAGGCGAACCAGCACCCGGCGAGGAACAGCGGCACCGAGCACGTGATGAAGAGGATGGCGATCCGCTTCTCGTTCTTGCGCAGGCCGGGGACGATGAACGCCCAGATCTGCCACAGCCACACCGGGCTGGAGAGGATCACCGCGACGAACAACGCCACTTGCAGGTGGACGACGAACGGGTCGGTGAGGTTGGCGAAGTTGAGGTCGGCACCTCGCCGCTTCATCGGCGCCGCGAGGGCGGCGATGAGCGAGTCGTACATGACCCACCCGGGGATCGCCGCGAGCACGAGCGCGACGACGGCGATGACGATGCGGTTGCGGAGTTCTCGCAGGTGACTGCCGAGGGACATCCGCCCCTCGGGGTCACGCTTCGCGCGACGGAGCGCCATCGCGGCCCTCAGGCCATCGGCGGACGGTACTGGTCGCCGTCACGGCGTCCGTCGGTGCGCGGGCCGTCCGTGCGAGGGGTGTCCTCGACGATGCGCTCCTCCCGGACCGTGGTGTGCGTCTCCGTGGCGGGGCCGCGGTGGTCCTCCGGCGGCACGGTCTCGGTGCGGGTCTCGGTGCGGGTCTCACGACGCGCCTCGCCCGGTACCGTCTCACGGCCGGCCGCGCTCGGCTTGTCCTTCATCTCCTCGACCTCGGCCTTGAAGATGCGCATGGACCGGCCGAGGCTGCGTGCGGCGTCCGGCAGCTTCTTCCATCCGAAGAGGACGACGATCACGAGGATGATGATGATGATTTCCGGTGCACCCAGGTTGGGCATGGGAGAGGCCTTTCGAGTCACGAAGTGAGGTCGTCCGGGCACCATGGCGGTGCAGCGTCGTCAGTCTACGGGGGGACCCTGAGCACGACTCGGGACCCCGGGGGCGCCCGCGCCGTGGGTGATCTCGGCGTGGCTCCTCAGCCCGCCGGGGCCGGACCGTCGTACAGCGCGAGGGCCGCGGCGGTCTCCTCGCGGACCAGGTCGACCACCTCGGGCGGGGAGAGGACGCGGGCGCGTCCGCCGAGGCGCCGCATGAGCCGGGTGATCCACGCCGGGTCGGAGGCGGGCATCGTGATCGTCACGCGCTCCCCGTCGGCGGACCCGACGACCTCGTGCGGGTAGTAGTCGAGCATCCACCGCGCCTCCGGCTCGAGGAGGACCGTGACCGTGAGTTCGGCGTCCTCCGGCCGGTAGGGGCCGTGGGCGAGGTCGCGAGGGTGCGCCTGCGGCGGCGGGGTGCCGTCGACGTCCAGGACATCGAGCGCCTCGATGCGGTCCAGCCGGAACAGGCGGGTGTCCTGCGCGAGGTGGCACCACCCCTCGAGGTACCAGTGCCCCTCGGCCCGGGTGAGGCGCATGGGGTCGACGTCGCGTTCGGTGGCCTCGTCGCGCGTGGGGACGACGTAGCGCAGGTGCACCCGCCGACGACACCGCAGGGCCTCTCGCAGCGCGGGGACGTGGCGCGTCTCGGCGTCCGACCCCGCGTCGACGTGGATGCGCCGGCCCGCCTCCCGCGCCAACGCCGCCGACGACGGGTCGAGGGCGGACTCGAGCAGCGCGATGGTGTCGGCGACGAGTCGGGGGTCGGCGAGACCGGGCACGTCGGCGAGGCTGCGGAGGCCGACGAGGAGGGTGAGCGCCTCGTCGGCGCCGAGCCGCAGGGGGCGGGCGATCGTGTCGGCGTTGCCGAGATACACACGCCCCGACTCCCATTCGGCCTCGATGAGATCGTCGGGCATGCCGCCCGGCAGGCCGCAGACGAACAGCAGACCGAGGTCGGACTCGATCTGGTCCCGGCTCACGCCGAACTGGCGCGCGGCGTCGTCGATGTCGACGCCCTGACGGCGCAGCAGCCAGGGGACCATCGTGAGCAACCGCGACAGGCGCGCGGTGGCCGACTCCTGACCGGCACCGCCCGGGCCGCGACGGGCCGGGCTCATGCCGCTCCCCCGTCGGCGTGTGCGGCGAGGACCGCGGACAGCCGCTCGCGGACGAGGTCACGGAGCGGCGGGGGCGCCTCGACGACGACGTCGGCGCCGTGCCCGAGGATCTCGTCGGCGAGGGAGGAGACCCCGGCCCCGGTGACCTCGACGACGTCCCACGAGGCGGTGTCGGGACCCGACGCCGTCCCGATCACCCGCGCACGGCGACGCAGCACGTGCCCACGACCGGGCCGGATGCGGAGGGTCGCGGTGATCGGCTCCCCGCCCGCGAGCGAGGACGCGACGACGGCGCGCGGGTCGTGGTCATCGGGGATCGTGTAGGAGCCCGGCGCCCCCGCGAACGACACCGCCCCGACGACCCGGTCGAGACGGAACACGCGGGGCCCCTCGCGGTCGAGGTCGAATCCCGTGAGGTACCAGTGGCCGTGCCACGCGGTGATCCCCCACGGCTGGACCTGCCGACTCGTCGGGTCCCCCCGCCGGCTGCGGTAGCGGAACCGCACGGGCCGGGTCGTGACGACCGCGGCCCGTACCGCCTCGAAGGCCGGTTCGCTCGTGCGGACACCGGCCTCGATGCGGTCCAGGCCGTCGGCGACACCGGCCCCGGCCTCGTCGTCGGGTGCGACGGCCTCGAGCTTGCGCAGGGCCCGGGAGGCCGCGGCACCGAGCGAGGCCTCCGACCACGTGCGCCCGGCGAGGGCGAGCAGCGACATCTGTTCGGGGGTCACCTCGAGGTCGGGAAGGGCGTACTCGACGCGGTCGATGCGGTAGGCGGGTTCGTCGGAGAAGTAGACGTCGAGGTCCTCGGTGATGACGGGGATCCCCAACTCACGCAACTCGTCCTTGTCGCGCTCGAACATCCGCTCGAAGGCCTCGTCGTTCGGCGCCTCGCGGTAGGCCGCGACCCGCTCGCGAACCGCGGCACGCGGCAACGCCCGCCGCGTCGAGAGCAGGGCGATGACGAGGTTGAGGAGTCTCTCCGTCTTGGCGGCGGCCATGGGCGTGGACCTCATGGCCCGCACGCTACCGCACAGACGTTCGAGGGCGTCCGGTCTCGCGTCAGCGCGCGTCGAGGATGTCGAGCACGAAGACGAGGGTGTCGTCGCCCTTGATGTCGGGCTCACGGCCCTGCTTGCCGTAGCCGTCCGCCGGCGGGACGATGACGAGCAGGCGGCTGCCGACCGCGTGGCCGGGGATGCCCTCGTCCCATCCCTTGATGAGCTCGCCCTTGCCGACGGCGAACTCGACGTGGCCCTCGGGCGACTTGCCCGAGTAGTCGAACGGCTTGGACGGCTCCCGCCACGTGGCGCCGGTGTAGGTGACCCGCACGGTCTGCCCGGCGGCGACCTTGGGGCCCTTGCCCTCGATGAGGGGCTGCACGACGGTCTTCGTGGGCGGGGTGGCGCCCTTGGGGATCGTGATCTTCGCCGGTTCCTGCGGGGTCTTGCCCATCTCGATGGTCGGCAGGCCCGGCTTCGGCGGCACGGGAGTCCCGGTCGCCTGGGTGAGCGGGGTCTTCACGTCCGTGACCTCGAAGTAGTAGACGAGGGTGTCGGCGGGGGCGATACCGAGCTGGGAGTTGCCCTGGTCACCCACGGCCTCCCTGGCCGGGATCGCGACGAGCAGTCGCGAGCCGACCTTCTGCCCCACCATCGCGGACTGGATCGCCGACTGGAGGCTCTTGTCGGCCATCGACAGGCCGACGGCCTCCTTGCCGAGGCGGGCGTCGACCTGCTTGCCGTTCTTGCCGTTGACGAGGAGGTAGTGGGCGCTGACCTCGTCCTCGCCACCGATCTGCTTGCCGGTGCCCTCCTCGACGACGCGATAGCCCGGCCCGCTCGTCGTGAACGGGCTGCTCGGGAGGACGAGGGACGCCTTCTCGGTGCCGGCCCCCTCGACCTTGACGCCGGCGAGCTCGGCCGACTGGGCGGGAGCGGAGGCGGTGGCGGGAGCGGTGGCCTCCGCCGAGGAGCCGTCCTTCCCGTCCCCGCCGCAGGCGGAGAGGACGAGGGTGAACGGCAGCACGGCGGCGGCGAGGCGCAGTCGGATCGAGGACACGCGGAGGCCTTCTGGGAGTCGGACGGTGGTCGTCGGGGCTGGGCCCGACTCTCCACCATAACCAGGCAGGCTGGGAACTCCCTCAGCGTGGAGGTCCATGCGTGTCGGAACGAGGAGGCGAGTCACGCACTCCGGCAGACGTGCTCACCGGTCCGCTGCGTCCCCGGCCCTCCTCACGGAGGCGAGGAGGTCGTCGACGCGCGGGTCCGCCGCGGCGAACGGGTCCTTGCACAACACGGTGCGACCGACCTGGTCATCGAGCCGCAGGTGACTCCAGTCGACGGTGTAGTCCCGGCCGTGCCGCCGCGCGGCGTCGACGAACGTTCCCCGCAGGTGTGCCCGGGTGGTGGCGGGTGCCGTCGTGCGGGCCCGTGCCACCTGCTCGTCGGTGACGACGGTCGCGAGGAGACCCTTGTCGCGCATGCGGGCGAGGACGCCGCGGCGCGGGTCGATGTCGTGGACGTTGAGCTCCATCTGCGCCACCCGGGGGTCGGCCAGTTCGAGCCCCTGCCGTTCGGCGAACCGGGTGAGCAGGCGGTGCTTGACCACCCAGTCGATCTCGGTGTCCACCCCCGACATGTCGCCGGCCTCCAACCCGGTGAGGGTGCGGTCCCACAGGTCGAGGACCTCGGCGTCGAGCGGCCGGGTGGGCCCCTCGGCCGCGAGGTGCGCGGCGGCCAGCTCGAAGTAGGCGCGCTGGACGTCCCGCGCGCGGGCGCGCCCCCCGCGGGCGAGGGCGACGTCGGCGGCGCCGAGGAGGTCCCGGCTCGCGGCGCGGATGGCCGTCATGGGGTTGGCGAGGGTGAGGTCGTCGGGTCGCCGTCCGGCCTCGAGGGCGCGCAGCACGAGGTCCGTGGACCCGACCTTGAGCATCGTCGTGGTCTCGCACACGTTGGAGTCGCCGACGATGACGTGCAGACGGCGGAACCGGTCGGCGTCGGCGTGCGGCTCGTCGCGGGTGTTGATCATCGGGCGCGACCGCGTGGTGGCGCTGCTCGCCCCCTCCCACATGACGTCGGCCCGTTGGGAGAGCACGTAGGTGCCGACGCCCTTGGCGTCGAGGAGCACGTGCCCGGCGCCGCAGACGAGCTGCCGGGTGACGAGGAACGGCAGCAGCGCGTCGCTGAGCTGGTCGAGGTCGGTGGACCGGGCGACGAGGTAGTTCTCGTGGCAGCCGTAGGACGTACCCGCGGAATCGAGGTTGTTCTTGAACACGTAGACCGCGGCGTCGATGCCGTCCTCGGCCATGCGCGTGCGGGCCTCGTCGGCGAGGCCCTGGACGATGCTCTCCCCCGCCCGGTCCTGCGCGAGCAGGTCGACGAGGGTGTCGCATTCGGCCGTGGCGTACTCGGGGTGGTTGCCGACGTCGAGGTAGAGGCGGGCCCCGTTGCCGAGGAACACGTTCGAGGAGCGCCCCCACGCGACGATGCCGCGGAACATGTACCGCGCGACCTCGTCGGGCGTCAGTCGCCGCTTGCCCTCGACGGTGCAGGTGAGCCCGTATTCGGTCTCGATGCCGTAGATGCGCCGGTCCATACGGGCGAGGGTACGGGGCGCCGCCGACGCCCGGCGCCGAGGCCGGTCGTCAGGAGTCCGTCGTCGGCGACTCGACGAGGTTCCTGCGGATCTCGCGCTTGAGGATCTTCATGCTCGGACCCATCGGCAGGGCCTCGACGATCTCCACGCGCCGCGGGTACTTGTGCTTGGCGAGGTGCTCCCTGCCGTACTCGATGAGCTCCTCCGCGGTGACCTCCGCCCCGGGGTTGACGGTGACGACGGCGCACACCTCCTCGCCCTGCACCTCGTCGGGCACGCCGACGACGGCCACCATGTTGACCGCGGGGTGGCGGCCGAGCACCTCCTCGACCTCCCGCGGGTAGATGTTGAACCCGCCGCGGATGACGAGGTCGGTCTTGCGGTCGACGATCGAGATGAACCCCGACTCGTCCTTGACGCCGATGTCGCCGGTGCGGAACCACCCGTCGACGACGGCCCGTTCGGTCGCCTCCGGATCGTCGAGGTACCCCTCGAACACCGCGTGGCCGCGAGCGACGACCTCGCCACGTTCCCCCACACCGAGCAGGACGATCTCGTCCTCGGTCGTGGGGTCGGCGATCTCGACCTCGACACCCCACACCGGGTGTCCGACCGTGCCGGGCCTCGTCCCGTGGCGGGTCTGGTTGGCGGTGATCGTCGGTGAGGTCTCCGAGAGCCCGTACCCCTCGAGGATCTGCGTGCCGAAACGCGCCTCGAACGCCTCGAGGACCGACACCGGCAGGGAGGCGCCACCGGAGACGCACAGGCGCAGGGTGGGCGGGGGGCCGGGCGACTCCGGGGCGTCGAGCGCCGCGAGGAGCATGACGAACATCGTGGGGACGCCGAACATGAGGGTCACGTCGTGGTCGTGCATGAGGCGCAGGCATTCCTGCGGGTCGAACCTCGGCTGCAGCACGAGCGTCGCCCCCACCCGGAACGCCGTGTTCATCCCGACGTTCTGGCCGAAGACGTGGAACAGGGGGAGCACGCCCATGACGACGTCCGTGGTCTCGAACGGGTTGCTGTCGAACGCGTTGTTGAGCACGTTCATCGTGATGTTGAGGTGGCTGAGCAGCGCGCCCTTGGGGCGACCGGTGGTGCCGCTCGTGAAGAAGATCACCGCGATGTCATCGGGGGCGCGTGACACGAGCGTGTCGATCGGTTCGCTGCCGATCAGCGGGGCGATCTCGAGGGCCTCCGTGCCCCCGAGACGGGCGGCCTCCCGGGCGGTCTCGGCCATGCTGTCGTGGTAGAGGAGGGCCTTCGCCGACGTCTTCTCGACGAGGTAGGCGGCCTCCCTGGGCCCGAGCAGCGTCGGGACGGGGACGACCGTCGCGCCCGCCGCGAGGATGCCGTGGTACGCGGCGACGAAGTCGCTGACGTTCGGCGCGAGGAGGCCGACCCGATCGCCGGGCGCGACCCCCCGCGCGGCGAGGCCGCCGGCGACGGCGCGGGCCTCGCGCCAGGCCTCGGCGTAGGTCCAGGTGCGGTCGCCCTGGACGAGGGCGGTCGCCTCGGGCGTGCGGCGGGCCGACTCGGACAGGATGCTGGCGACGGACAGGGTGGGCATCGGCGGAGCCTTTCGACGGGCGGGCACGTGGGTGGTGCTGGATCGGGCGCACGTCCCTCGCCGACCCACGGCGAGTGCTCGGCGGCCGGGTCAGGGGACGAGGATGCTGACGATCTCGGCGACGCAGGCCGGCTTGTCGGCGCCCTCGATCTCGACGGTCACCTTGGTGACGGCCTGACGCCCCATCGCCGTCGGGGTCACCGACACCAGTTCGACGTGCCCGCGCACGCGCGAGTCCACGGGCACGACCGAGGGGAAGCGCACCTTGTTGCTGCCGTAGTTGATGCCGAGCTTGAGCCCGTCGACCCGGTAGATCTGCGCGAACATCACCGAGACGAGCGACAGGGTGAGGTAGCCGTGGGCGATCGTCGTGCCGAACGGTCCGTCCTTCGCGCGGTCGGGGTCCACGTGGATCCACTGGTGGTCGTGGGTCGCCTCGGCGAACTCGTCGATCATCTCCTGGGTGATGTCGAACCAGTCGCTCGTGCCGAGCTCCTCCCCGACCGCGGCCTCGAACTCCTCGATCCCGTCGAACACTCTCATCGCGATTCTCCTCCTCGTGCGTGGGCGGGCAGGCGTCGAGCGCGGTCAGGCGCGCGGCCCGCCCGCGACGTAGATGACCTGTCCGCTGACGAACCCCGCCTCCTCGCGGCAGAAGAAGGACGCCGTCGCGGCGATGTCGGCCGGGGTGCCCCCGCGCGCGACCGGGATCTGGGAGACGGCGTAGGCGCGGAAGTCCTCCCACGCCACGCCCATCCGGGCGGCGGTGGCCTGGGTCATCTCGGTCTCGATGAACCCCGGCGCGATCGCGTTGACCGTGACGCCGAACTTGCCGAGCTCGATCGCGAGGGTCTTGGTGAACCCCTGGAGGCCGGCCTTCGCGGTCGAGTAGTTGGCCTGGCCGCGATTGCCGAGTGCCGAGGTCGAGGAGAGGTTGACGATGCGCCCGAATCCCGCCGTCGTCATGTGGGCCTGGCACGCCTTGGACATGAGGAACGCGCCGCGCAGGTGGACGTTCATGACGACGTCCCAGTCCTCGACGTCCATCTTGAAGAGGAGGTTGTCACGGATGACGCCGGCGTTGTTGATGAGGACGACCGGCGGGCCGAGCTTCTCCGCGACGGTGGCGACGGCCGCCTCGACCCGCTCGGGGTCGCTGACGTCACAGGCCACGGCGAGGGCGCGCCCGCCGTCGGCGACGATGGTGTCGACGACGGTCTGGCAGGCCGCCTCGTCGAGGTCGAGCACGGCCACGGCCATGCCGTCCGCGGCGAGGCGGGCGGCGACCCCGGCGCCGATACCCCGGGCCGCGCCGGTGACGATGGCGACACGCTGAGTCGAGTCGTTCACGAGTTCTCCTGTGCTGGATGCGATGTGGGTGATGCGTGGTGTTCGGCGGTCGGCGACGTGGGCGTCAGCTGAGCCGCTCGAGGATCATGGCCATGCCTTGGCCGCCGCCGACGCACATGGTCTCGAGACCGAACTGCTTGTCGTGGTGCTGCAGCGAGGTGATGAGGGTGGTCGTCATCCGGGCCCCCGTCATGCCGAACGGGTGGCCGATCGCGATGGCGCCACCGTTGACGTTGAGGCGGTCCTCCTCGACACCGAGCTGCCGCGCCGAGGGGATGACCTGCGCGGCGAAGGCCTCGTTGATCTCGACGAGGTCGATGTCGGAGATGCTCATCCCCGCCAGGTCGAGGGCCCGGCGGCTCGCCTCGACGGGGCCGAGGCCCATGATCTCGGGCGAGAGGCCCGTGAGACCGGTGGACACGACGCGGGCGAGCGGGGTGAGGCCGAACTCCTTGGCGCGGACGTCGCTCATGACGACGACCGCGGCGGCCCCGTCGTTGAGGGGGCAGCAGTTGCCGGCGGTGACGGTCCCGTCGGGACGGAACACCGGGTCGAGGGTCGAGACCTTTTCGTAGGTGACTCCGGCGCGGGGGCCGTCGTCTGTGCTCACCACGGTGCCGTCGGGCAGCGTGAGCGGGGTGATGTCCTTGGCCCAGAAACCGTCGGCGATCGCCTTCTCGGCGAGGTTCTGGCTGCGCACGCCGAAGCGGTCCTGCTCCTCGCGGGTCGTGCCGGTGAGCTGGGCGACGTTCTCGGCGGTCTGGCCCATCGCGATGTAGACGTCCGGCAGCGCGCCGTCCTCGCGGGGGTCGTGCCAGGTCATGCCGCCGGCCGCGAAGTCCTCGGTCCGGGCCCGTGCCTCGGCGAACAGCGGGTTCTGGGTGTCGGGGTACCCGTCTGCGGATCCCTGGCCGAACCGGCTCACGGCCTCGACGCCGGCACTGATGAACACGTGCCCCTCCCCCGCACGGATGGCGTGCATCGCCATGCGGGTCGTCTGGAGGCTCGAGGAGCAGTAGCGGTTGACCGTCGTGCCCGGCAGGTGGTCCATGTCGAGCAGCGTGGCGACCACCTTGGCCTGGTTGAAGCCCCCCTCTCCCGACGGCGAACCCGTGCCGAGGATGAGGTCGTCGATCTCACGCGGGTCGAGCCCGGGGACCTTGTCGAGGGCGGCGCGCACCATCTGCGCGGTCATGTCGTCGGGACGCATCGAGGCGAGCGATCCCTTGAAGGCCCTCCCGATCGGGGAGCGGGCGGTGGCGACGATTACGGCTTCGGGCATCAGGTCTCCAAACTAAGCGCTTGCTCTGCAGTGAGCGTTTGCTAACCATTGCCCAGGTGGGGTTGACTCGTCAAGAGACCCTGGAGGACGCCATGACCGGAGAGCACCCGCCCTCGCCGTCGTCGGACCGGTTGCTGGCCGCGGCCACCGAGGCGTTCGCCGAGCGGGGCTTCCACGGCACGACGACCAGGGACATCGCCGCTCGGGCGGGGATGAGCGCCACCGCGATGTACGTGCACCACCGCTCCAAGGAGGAACTGCTCTACGCGATCTCCCTCAGCGGCCACCGCCGCGTGCTCACCTCGATCCAGGAGGCCTCGGCCCGAGGCATCTCCCCCACCGAGCGTCTCGCCGACGTGGCCTGCGCGTTCGGGGCGTGGCATGCCGAGGGCACCGTGCGGGCGAGGGTGGTCAACTACGAGCTGGACTCACTCAGCCCCGAGCACCGCGAGGAGGTCATGCGTCTGCGCGAGGGCATCGACAGGGTGTTCCGTTCGATCGTCGCGGCCGGGGTCGCCGCCAGCGAGTTCGACGTTCCCGACGTGTCGATGACGACGGTGTCGATCGTCTCCCTCGGCCTCGACATCTCGCGGTGGTACCGGCCCGACGGTGGTTGGAGCACCGAGCAGGTGATCACCCACTACCGCGACACGGTGCTGCGCATCGCCGGCGTGGGCCGCTGACGCGTCCCTGCCTACTGCCCGCCCTTCTGGACGAAACCACGGACGAACTCCTCGGCGTTGACCTCGAGCACGGAGTCGATCTCGTCGAGCACCGAGTCGATGTCGGCGTCCAGCGCGGCCTTGCGTTCACCCGTCGGCGTGGGCGGCGGGGTGGGCTCGCCGGGATCCCCGCCCTCGCGGTACTCCGGGCGGATCTGCTCCTGTCCAGACATGGCGTGTCCTTTCATGGGGGCCGGATGCGCCTCGTCACCGGAGGCCGCGGTGCGGTCCGGTGACGAGGCGCGTCCCAGGTGGGCGATGGAGGATCAGGCGTTGGGGGCGAGTTCGGTGCCGATGCCGCGGCGACGCACGCGGACGGCCTCGGCGCCCTCGCGTCCACCCTCGTGGAAGGCCGCGGCCGTGGCCATGACCCGGTCGGCGGCGGCGCGGTCGGCGTCGAGGGGCTGGTCGGCCGGGGCGGAGGCGTCGGTCTCGTGGCCGCCACACGCGCCCGCACCGCCACAGGCGTGGCTGCCGCCGCACCCGCCGGCGTCACCGTCGTGTCCGCCGCACCCGCCGGCGGCGTCGGTGCCCACGAGGGCGTCGTCCATGAGGTCGGAGCGGTGGAGACCCCGGGCGAGAAGCTCGCCGGGACGCTCCTCCTTGCCCTCGACGACGAACCCGGCGTCGGCGATCATCTCGAGGTCGGCCGTGGCGGCCTGGCCCTCGCTCGTGAGGTAGTCGCCGAGGAAGATCGAGTTGGCGATGTGCAGCCCGAGGGGCTGCAGGCTGCGCAGGTGGATCTCGCGACCGCCCGCGATGCGCACCTCCGAGTCGGGGCAGACGAACCGCACCATCGCGAGGATGCGCAGGCATTCCGCCGGGGTGAGGTTCCACTCCTCCGAGAGCGGGGTGCCCTCGAACGGGATGAGGAAGTTGACCGGGATCGAGTCCGACCCGATCTCCTTGAGCGAGTAGACGACCGAGACGAGGTCCTCGTGGGACTCACCCGTGCCGGCGATGAGCCCGGAACAGGCGGACATGCCCGCGTCGTGGGTCTTGGTGACGGTGTCGACACGGTCGTCGAAGGTGTGCGTGCTGCAGATGTCGTCGTAGCGCTCGGCCGCGGTGTTGAGGTTGTGGTTGTAGGCGTCGGCGCCCGCGTCCGCGAGGCGCTGCGCCTGGCCGTCCTTGAGCAACCCGAGGCAGGCGCACACCTCGACGTCGGGGTGCTCGGTCTTCAGGGCCTCGATGGCGTCGGTGACCTTGGTGATGTCGCGGTCGCTCGGTCCGCGGCCGCTGCTCACGAGGCAGACCCGACGGGCGCCGCCCTCGACGCCCGCCTTGGCCATCGACAGCACCGCGTCGGGCCCTGCGAGGGAGTACTTGAGGATCTCCGCCTCGCTGCCCAGACGCTGGCTGCAGTACGTGCAGTCCTCGGGGCACAGGCCGGACTTGATGTTGACGAGGTAGTTGAGCTTGACGCGACGACCGAAGAACTCACGCCGGACCCGATAGGCGCCCGCGACGACGTCGAGCACGTCGTCGTCGCTCGTGCGAAGGACCGCGAGGGCCTCTTCGCGGGTGGGGGTCTCACGGCGGAGCGCCTTCTCGACGAGACGGTCGATGAGTTCCATACCAGGCCTTTCGGTGGACGAGCGGCGATGCCAGACCCACAACATAGCCCGCGGTGTCCGACGCCCGAACGAGCCTCCCCCGAGGGTGGGGACAGGAGTCCCGGGGTGGGGTCCCCGTCGACCTCAGCCCCCGGCGAGCGCGGTGAGCAGCCCCGGCGCATCGGGATGCCGGTCGAGGACGTCCTCCGTGAGCTCCTGCGTGCCGCGGAGGGGTTCGGAGGTCGCGATGCGGTGGAGCGGGCCTCCGTCGCCGCGGTCGAGGAGGACCGACTGCCACGAGGCCGCGACGACCGACCGCGGGTAGCGGCGGATGCACTCACCACGGAACCAGGCGCGGGTCGTCGGCGGTGGGTCGGTGACGGCACGGGCGACCTCCTCCTCGGTCGTGAGGCGCTCCAGACGCCCGCGCGCCTCGAGGCGCCGCGCCAGCCCCTTGCCGGCGGTCCCGTGGGACCACTGGAGGTCGACGAGCACGAGACGCGGGTCGTCCCAGTCGAGGCCGTCCCGGGCGCGGAACCCTTCGAGCAGATCGCGTTTGGCGACCCACTCGACCCAGCGGCCCGCCTCGGGAGAACCGACCTCGAGGGCCGACATCACGGCGTCCCATCGCCGGAGGACCTCGACGGTGTCGGCGTCGGCGAGTGCGAGTGGGTCGCCGCCGAGTTCGTCACGCAGGTGTCGGAGGACGTGGGCCTGGTAGCGGCGCAGGATCTCCAGCCCCGTGAGCCGCCGGCCGTCGACGAGATCGACGCGGGCTCGCAGGTCGGGGTCGTGGGAGAGCACCTTGAGCGCGGCGACCGGGTCGAGCAGGGAGAGATCCTCGTCGAGGCGCCCGGACTCGATGAGCCCGAGCACGAGGCTCGTCGTGCCGACCTTGAGCAGGGCGGAGACCTCCGACAGGTTCGCGTCGCCGATGATGACGTGCAGCCTCCGGTATCGGGAGGCCTGGGCGTGCGGCTCGTCGCGGGTGTTGACGATGGGCCGCCGGAACGTCGTCTCGAGCCCGACCCGCGCCTCGAAGAAGTCGGCGCGCGAGGAGATCTGGAAGCCGGCCCGTTCGGAGTTCTGCCCGAGGCCGACCCGGCCCGCGCCGCAGAGGATCTGGCGGGCGACGAAGAACGGCGTGAGCTGCGCGACGATCCGCTCGAAGGGGGTGGCGCGGGCGACGAGGTAGTTCTCGTGGGTGCCGTAGCTCGCGCCCTTGCCGTCGGTGTTGTTCTTGTACACGTCGATCGGCGGGTCCTCGCCGGCGTCCGAGGACCCGGCGCGGGCGGCCTCGGCCATGACGAGCTCGCCGGCCCTGTCCCACACGAGGGCCTGTCGCGGCGTCGTGACCTCCGGCGAGGAGTACTCCGGATGGGCGTGGTCGACGTAGAGGCGCGCGCCGTTGGTGAGGACGACGTTCGCGACCCGTGGGTCGTCGGCCCACTCGTCGGTGAGCTGGCTCTCGTGCGCGAGCGCCCGGCTCACCGAGAACCCCCGCGCGTCCACGAGCGGGGACTCACCCGCGTAGTCCCATCGGGTGCGGTGCACCCGGCCATGGCCCCCGGCCGCGTACCGCTGGACGACGCGCCCCGACAACACGACCGGGTCGAGCAGCGGACGGCCGGGCACCGCGATGCCGTACTCGGTCTCGATGCCCATGACCCGGCGGACCGACCCGGGCACCACCGCGGCCGACGTCGACGGAGGCGACGGGTCGGCGGCGCCTTCCGACACGGGGTCCGGGGCGTCGGGGCTCGTCGGTGAGGTCATGGCCCCAGCGTAGGGGCGGGGCCGTGCCGGGAGCTCAGTGGCGGTGGAGCCGGGGACTCACGAGCCCGAGCTCGGTCGCGCGGATGAGCAGCCGCACCCGACCGTCGACCCCGAACTTCGCGCAGAGTTTCGCCAGCCGGCTCTTGACCGTCGCCTCCGCGACGACGAGGGCGGCGGCCATCTCCGCCGTGTTGGCGCCCGCGGCGAGGAGTTCCAGCACGTCCTTGTCGCCGGTCGTGAGGGCCGGGGCGTCCGCCGACGGCGACCGCGGCAGGTCACCGGCGAGCCGCTCGTCCCCGTCCGCCACCGCCTGCAGGAGGGCCATCGTGACCGACGGGGCGAGCGCCGGTTCACCACCCGCGGCCTGGCGGATCGAGGAGATGAGCGTCGCGGGGTCGCAGTCCTTGAGCAGATAGCCCCGCGCACCGGCGCGCAGCATGGGGACGGCGGCCTCCACGCTGCCGAGCGTCGTGAGCGCGACGACCGTCGTGTGCGGCGCGTCGTGAAGGATGCGACGGGTGGCCTCGATGCCGTCCATCACCGGCATGTGGATGTCCATGAGGACGACGTCGGGTGACAGGCGGGCGACGGCCTCGACCGCGAGCGCCCCGTTCTCCGCGGTGCCGACGACCTCGAGGTCCTCGGCTCCCCGCAGGAAGATCGTCAGCGCATGCCGCATGAGCTGCTCGTCCTCGGCGATGAGGACGCGCCGCGGGCGTCCCGGACCGATCGGCCCCGCCGTGCCGGCTCCCACGGCCCCCGTGCGGGCTGTGCCTGTGGGGGCTGTCCCCGTGCGGGCCGTCCCCGACGTCGTGTCCCCGTTCGCGCTCGTCATGCCGTCATCCTCCCCCATCGCGACGCGCGACCCTGTCCGATGCCCACCGCGCCCGATAGACTCACCCCCGCCCGGACGCTTCCAGCTCGGAGGAGCCCTCATGCCCCGCTCAGGCCGCACCCTGTCCGCCGTCGCCGTCGCCGTCGTCATGGCCCTCGCGCCCCTGGGCTCGGCCTCCGCCGCTCCCATCGACCCGCGCGTCCCCTCCGACGTGGTCGTCCCACAGGGCCCGCCGAAGTGGGTGTGCCGGTACCTGCCTGCGCTGTGCTCTCGCACATGAGCCGGTGAGGCGCCTGCTGGGGGTGCCCTGGCGGTTGCGGACACGGGTGGCCATCGACGAGGTCGCCTCCTCCGCCAGCCCCCCTCAGATCTTCCTGTGGGTCGCCATCGCCTACGGCTGCCTGTTCGTCGCGTACTGGATCGTCGACGACCGCCGATCGGCGTCTCCTCTCCTGGACAGCCTTCCTCCGTTCACGTTCCTCCTCCTGCTCCTCTCGGTGCTGCTCCGCGGTCGCTGGCGGGCGCCGGCCCTCGTCCTGCTCGGGGGCGTCGCCCTGCCGGTCCTCGACCTGCTCCTGCCCCACCTGCGGCCCGCGGGTGCGGCGGTCCTGCCCCTCGTCGGTCTCCTCATCACGGCGTTCGTCCTCGGGTACGAACGTCGTCCCGCCGTCTTCCTCGGTTCCCTCGTGCTCTGGGTGGCGTGGGGGGTGCTCACCGAGCGGTACGCCGGGATGAGCGGATTCACGTGGCAGTTCGTCATCCCCGCCAGCCTGCTGTTCGGGACGGCCGGGTGGAGCGTCGGCCTCGTCGCCCGTCGGCGGCGCACCGCCGAGGAGGCCCTGTCGACGCTCACCGAGCGACGCCGCCGCGAACGGATCGGCCTCGCCCGCGAACTGCACGACAGCGTGGCCCGCGACCTCACGATCATCGCGATGCAGTCCGCCGTGCTCCGCTCGACGGACCGTCCCGACGAACAGGAGTACGCCCGGGACGCGATCGAGACGACGGCCCGTTCGGGCCTGGACGCGTTGAAGCGGCTCCTCGTCGTCCTGCGCGCCGAGGAGGCCGTCGAGTCCCCCGGGCTCGTCCGCGACCTCGACGCGGAGAACCTGCAGGAGGCACTCGGCTCCGCCGTGCGGCACCTCGTGTTCCTCGGTTTCCAGGCGACGTCGTCCGCGACCCCGCCCGATCTGCCGCGCGCGGCCGAGACGACCGCCGTCCGCGTCGTCCGGGAGGGCACGACGAACATCACCAAGCACGCGCCCCTCGGCGCCGTCTGCCACCTCGACGCCTCCGTCGCCGACGGTCTGCTCGTCGTGCGGGTCGCGAACGAGCGGGAGGCCACCAGCCCGGCCACCCCCCGGACCCCGTCGACCGGCCTGGGCCTCGACTCCCTCGCCGAACGACTCCGCCTCCTCGGCGGCAGCCTCGACGCCGGGCCCGTCGGCGCGACGTGGGTCCTCGAGGCCCACATCCCCCTCACCGCCCCGCTTGCCGGGTCCGTCGGCGCTCCGGCCGCGTCTTAGGATGGCCGGGCCCCTGCCCCTCGCCCCCGAGGACCCGACGTGCGTGACGTGATCGTCTTCTCCGGCTCCGCCCATCAATCCCTCGCCCGGCAGATCTGCGACCACCTCGGGGTCCCGCTCTCGGACGTCGACATCGCGCGGTTCAGCAACGACTGCCTCCAGGCGCAGCTGCTCGTCAACTGCCGACAGCGCGACGTGTTCATCGTGCAGCCCCTGGTCCCGCCGACGCAGGAGCACCTCATGGAGCTGCTCATGATGATCGACGCCGCGCGCGGTGCCTCCGCCGCGCACGTCACCGCCGTCATCCCGCACTACGCGTACGCGCGCAGTGACAAGAAGGACGCCTCGCGCATCTCGCTGGGCGGTCGGCTGGTCGCCGACATGCTCGTCACCGCCGGGGCGGACCGCGTCATCACGATGGCCCTGCACGCCCCCCAGGTGCACGGGTTCTTCTCCTGCCCGGTCGATCACCTCACGGCGATCGGCGCCCTCGCCGAACACTTCCGTGGCCGCGACCTCACCGACCACGTCGTCGTCTCCCCCGACCTCGGCAACGCGAAGAACGCCACCCTGTTCGCGCGCCTCCTCGGCCTGTCCGTCGCCGCGGGCAACAAGCAGCGCCTCGCCGATGATCGCGTCATCATCGACTCGATCGTCGGGGACGTCGCCGGCAAGAGGGCCATCGTCCTCGACGACGAGATCGCGACGGGTGGCTCGATGATCGAGCTGCTCGACAAGCTCGCGGAGGCCGGCTCCCCCGGGGCCGCGGTCGTCTGCACCCACGGCTTGTTCGCGGGCCCGGCGGTCGACCGGCTCAACCGTCATCCGCTCATCACCGAGGTCGTCTCCACCGACACTGTGCCCGCCCCCTCGGGCCTGGAGAGGCACGTCGTCGTGTCGGTGGCCGATCTGTTCGCCGAGGCCATCGCCCGCATCCACGCCGGGGAGTCCGTCAGCAGCCTCTTCGACGGCGTCGACCCCCGGCACGCGCCGCCGCAGCTCAAGCTGCCGTTCTGAGAGATCGGAACGGCTCGCCCGCGACCAAGGAGGAGCCCGAATGACCACGTCCACGTCCACGAGCAGCACCCCGACGCACCCGGTGCCCACGGTGTCCCCGGCGGTCGCGTTCCTGCTCGACCTCGTCCTCGTCGTCGTGTTCGCCGCCCTCGGGCGCGCCGCCCACGGCGAGGCGTGGACCGGGGCGCCTCAGACCGCCTGGCCGTTCCTCATCGGCTGTGCGCTCGGCTGGGCGGTGTGGTGGGCCGCGCGCCGCGTCGCGCCGATCTCGCTCTCCGGCGGCGTCGTCGTGTGGCTCGTCACCGTCGCGGGCGGGATGAGCGTGCGCGCCCTCGTGGGTCAGGGCACCCACTGGTCGTTCGTCATCGTCAGCCTCGTGACCACCGCGGTGCTCCTCCTCGGCTGGCGCGCGATCGCGGCGCGGCGCACGCGCAGGAGCGCGCCGGGGCGGTGACGTTCCACCCCGGCGCGCTCCTCGTCATGGCCGCCGAGCGGCCGGCGCGTGGACCCTTCTCGGGCCTCGGCGTCGCGCGTCAGACGCGGCGGAAGAGGGCCGCGAGCGCCTGACCGCCGCCGATGCACATCGTGACGATGCCGGTCTCGAGGTCGGCCCGCACGAGGTGCTTGGCGAGGCGCAGCGTGAGGATCGCTCCCGTGGCGCCCACGGGGTGGCCGAGCGCGATGGCGCCGCCGTACGGGTTCACCTTGTCGATGTCGAGTTCGGCGTCGCGGACGACGGCCACGGCCTGCGCCGCGAACGCCTCGTTGAGTTCGATGACGTCGACCGTGCTGGGGGTCAGCCCGGTCTTGGCGAACAGGTCGCGCAGCGCGAGCGTGGGCGTGTAGCCCATGAGGCCGGGTTCCATGGCCGCGACGGAGACGTGCTCGAGTGAGACGAGCGGGGTGAGGCCCCGCTCCTCGGCCGCCGTCTCGGTGGCGAGCACGACCGCGGCGGCGCCGTCGTTGATGCCCGAGGCGTTGCCGGCGGTGACCGTGCCGTCCTTCTTGAACGCCGGACGCAGGCCCGCGAGGACCTCGGCCGTCGTCGAGGGCTTGGGGTGCTCGTCCTTGTCGACGGTGACGGGCTTGCGGCCACCGGTCTCGATCGCCGCGATCTCCTCGGCGAACGCCGCCTGCGCGGCCTCGCTCGCGGCGAGCTGCTGGGAGCGGAGCGCGAACTGGTCCTGCTCCTCGCGGGAGATGCCGTACTTCTCGGCGACGTTCTCGGCCGTGACACCCATGCCCACGTTGTGGAAGGGGTCGGTGAGCATCATCATCGTGCCGTCGACGAGGGAACGGTCCCCGAGCTTGTAGCCGTTGCGGGCACCGAAGTCGTAGAACGGCATCATCGTCATGTTCTCGTCGCCGCCGCCGACGGTGATGTCCAGACCGTTCCACCGCATCTCCTGCGCGGCGGACCAGATCGCCTGGAGACCGCTGCCGCAGAGACGGTTGACGGTGAACGCCGGGGTGGAGTCCGGCAGACCCGCCTCGATCGCGACGCGGCGGGCGTTGTAGGCGTCCGGGCCGACCTGCCCGATGCATCCCATGACGACTTCCTTGACGTCCTCGCCGGCGACGCCTGCTCGAGAGAGGGCCTCCTTGACCGCGTGAGCTCCGAGGACGTGGGCGGGGGTCGCCTTGAAGGCGCCTCCGAAACTACCGATGGGGGTGCGTGCCCCGTCGACGACGACGATCTTTGCGGCTTCGGACATGGAGACGGCCTTTCTGTGGGGGCTGTTCCGCGTCAGGCTAGGCCAGAGAAGGGGCCCGTGACCCGCCAAGCGCACGCCCCAGTTCGACGAGAGGCCCCCGGCGGTCGCTCAGAGGATGTCGCCGACCACCGGGGCGTCGAGGACCGCCGCGGCCGGCGCGGTGCCGCGTCGCTCCGCCGCGAGACGACGGATCCGGTCGACTCGCGCCCCCTTGCGTCCGGAGACCCGCGCCCAGTCGTCGGGGTTGCTCGCCCCGGGCAGGTCCTCGTTCTCGGCGAACTCGGTGGCCAGCGCGTCGGTGAGGTGTCGGCGGGTGAGGCCGCGGTCCCCGCCGGCGAGGAGGTCCTTGATCGCCGCCCGCTTGGCGCGGTCGACGATGTTCTGGATCATCGCGCCGGAGGCGAGGTCGCCGAAGTGGAGGATCTCGCGGGCGCCGTCGGCGTAGTGGAGCTCGAGGTAGGCGTTCTCCGGTGTGCGGGCGTACATCTGCGTGACGACGTCGTCGATCATCGCCGCGACCGTGGCCTCCCGTGACCCGTCGTGCGCGTCGAGCTCGGACTGCGCCAGCGGCAGGTCGGGCGTGAGGTACTTGCCGAAGATGTCGCGGGCGGCGGCCTGGTCGGGCCGGTCGATGCGGATCTTGGCGTCGAGGCGACCCGGGCGCAGGATGGCCGGGTCGATCATGTCCTCGCGGTTGCTCGCGCCGATGACGAGCACGTTGTCGAGACGTTCGACGCCGTCGATCTCGGCGAGGAGCTGCGGGACGATCGTGGTCTCGACGTCGCTGGACAACCCCGATCCACGGGTGCGGAACAGGGAGTCCATCTCGTCGAAGAACACGACGACGGGAGCACCGCCGGAGGCGTGTTCGCGCGCGCGCCGGAAGATGAGGCGGATCTGCCGCTCGGTCTCGCCGACGTACTTGTCGAGCAGCTCGGGGCCCTTGACGTTGAGGAAGTAGCTCGTGGTGTCGGTGCGACCGCGCAGCTCGGCGCTCTGGCGGGCCAGCGAGGCCGCGACGGCCTTGGCGATGAGGGTCTTGCCGCACCCGGGCGGGCCGTACAGCAGCACGCCCTTGGGGGGCCGCAGGTGGTGCTCGCGGAACAGCTCGGGGTGCAGGTAGGGCAGCTCCACGGAGTCGCGGATCGCCTCGATCTGGCCCTCGAGGCCACCGATGTCGGCGTAGGAGATGTCGGGCACCTCCTCGAGGACGAGGTCCTCGACCTCGGCTTCGGGCACGATCTCGAGCGCGAATCCGGTGCGGCTGTCGTACAGCACGGCGTCGCCCGCCCGCACGTTCTCCTCACGCAGGGATTCGGCGAGACGGGCCACCCGCTGCTCCTGGCCGTGGAGCAGCACGACGACGCGCTCGTGGTCGAGGACCTCGTGGACGGTGACGACCTGCCCGAGGTCCTCGTACCCTCCCACCCCGACGACGCACAGCGTCTCGTTGAGCCGGACCTCCCGGCCGGGGGCGAGGTCCTTCTCGCGGACATCCGGGGACACGGTGACGAGCATCGGACGTCCACCGGTGAGCACTTGGACTGTGCCGTCCGAGGCCTGGCGCAGGACCACGCCGTACTGCAACGGTGGACTCGCGAGGGCATCGACCTGCGCCTTGAGTCCCGAGAGCTGGTTGCGGGCGTAGGTGAGCGCCCCGGTGAGCTCCTCGTTGCGCTTGCTGAGGGAGGCGACCGCGGCCTCCGCCGAGGCGAGCCGGCGCCCGGGACCTGTCGTCACGCGTCCGGGCTCACGGGTGGCCTCACTCATGCGTCATCCCCCTCCTGCGGCGCCGGGACGTCCTCGGTGGCACCGAGGGTGTCGCCGGTCTCGCCGGTCTCGGCGGCGTCGCGCCGGAGCACGGTGCCCGCGGCCCGCCGCATCTTGCGGATCTTCTTCTCGCTGACCGGGCGCTCCCCCACGTCCTCGGGGCTCCAGTCCCGCGTGGTGAGGGCGGGGCTCTCGGCCGCGTCCTCACCGTAAGCGCCCTTGGCGGGCCGCCGTTTGCGCAACGGCGGCGTGACCCCCGGCGCGAGGCGGCGGGCGGTGATGAGGAAGCCGGTGTGGCCGTGCATCCGGTGCTCGGGCCGGACGGCGAGTCCTTCGAGGTGCCAGCCCCGGACGAGGGATTCCCAGGCCGAGGGCTCGGTGAAGCCACCGTGGTCGCGCAGGTCCTCGGCAACCCGCGAGAGCTGGGTGGCCGTGGCGACGTAGCAGATGAGCACGCCGCCGGGGGCGAGGGCGTCGGCGACCGCCTCGAGGCAGTCCCACGGGGCGAGCATGTCGAGCACGACCCGGTCGATGCTGCCGGTCTCGACGGCCTCCGGCAGGGCCTCGACGAGATCGCCCACCTGCACGCTCCACGCGGGGTGCGGGCCGCCGAAGAAGGCCTCGACGTTGGCGCGCGCGATGTCGGCGAAGTCCTCCCGGCGCTCGAAGGAGTACAGCCGGCCCCCGTCCCCGACGGCGCGCAACAGCGACATCGACAGGGCACCGGAGCCGACCCCGGCCTCGACGACGCGGGCGCCGGGGAACACGTCGGCCATCTGCACGATCTGACCCGAGTCCTTGGGGTAGACCACGGCGGCGCCGCGCGGCATGGACATCACGTAGTCGGACAGCAGCGGGCGCAGGACGAGGTACTCGACGCCGGCGGTGTTCGTCACGGTGGATCCGTCGGGCGCGCCGATGACGTCGTCGTGGGCGAGGCTGCCGCGGTGGGTGAAGAACTGCCCGCCCTCCATGAGCGTGATGGTGTGGAGGCGGCCCTTGGGGTCGGTGAGCTGAACGCGGTCACCGGCCGTGAACGGGCCTCGGCGCAGGTGGGCGCCGGTGGGTGAGGAGGGGGCGTCGGTCATACGGCGAGTCTAGGTCGTGGCTCCGACGACCCGTCACGGGCGCAGGCCGTGCCGCCGCAGCGCCGCCGCCACCGTCGACGCCTCGACGCCGCCGAGCACTCCGTCCGAGGTGCGCACGAGGACGACGGCCGCGGAGGCCGCGTGCATGTGGTCGACGAGGTCGGCGAGGTCGGGCAGGTGCGGGGTGTCGAGGATCCACCCCGGCCGGGGGCGTGCGGCCACGGCCGAGGCGGGCACCGACGCGGCCTCGCGCGGGTCCAGGTCGGCCGGCGGCTCGCACAGCAACCAGCTCTCTGCGGGGGCGTCGGCGTCCCCGACGAGCACGATGGGGTCGACGGCGCCCGCGCCGCGCGGCCCCGCGGGGATGTGCGACAGCGGGGTGTCGGCGGCGACGAGGACGACCGGGGCGAGGACGTCACGCGTGGTGACCCGGGCGTAGGCCCGCAGGTGACGACCGTGGCGGACGGCCTGCGACGCGCCCGCCCACAGCATGACCGCGATGAGCCCGGCCCACCCGAGGACGAACAGCGAGGGGACGACGCCCGCGGCGAGAGGCCGCAGCGCGAACCACGCGACGACGCCGAGCGCGACGAGGCGCCCGGCCCACCCCGAGACGAGCAGACCGAGGTCGCGTCGCCCGGTGACACGCCACACGAGTGCGTCGAGCAGGTGTCCGCCGTCGAGGGGGTGGCCGGGGATGAGGTTGAAGATCGCGACGATCGCGTTGGACCAGACGAACGCCATGCCGAGCAGCCAGGGCACGCCGTCGGGCAGGACCGGCGCGACGACCCAGACGAGGGCGGCGAGCACCCCGTTCGTCAACGGGCCGACGACCGCGACGAGCGCCGACTGTCCGGGGGTGAGCCGGTCGGCCTCGTAGACGGTGTGGCCCCCGAAGAGGTCGAGGACGATCCGGCCCACCCGCGCTCCGCTCGCCCGGGCCGCGACCGCGTGGGCGACCTCGTGGGCGAACACGGACAGCGCGAGGAGCACGACGTAGGCGGCGGCCACCACGTACGCGCCGGCTCCGAGTTCGGGGACGGCGTGCTGGATCTGCGGGCCGAAGTAGACGATCGCGAAGACGGCGAAGAGCGGCCAGCTCGCGGCGAGGTGGATGGGGACCCCGAAGGGGGTTCCGAGGCGCACACCGCTGGGGGCCCCGCTCACGCCTGCGACAGCTCCCACAGATCCTCCGGGGAGACCCCGTCGAGGGTGGGCACCTTCGCCAGCCCCGGTGCGTCGGGGATCTCCACGAGGTGGGGGACGGCGATCGTGCGGGCGCCGGAGGCCAGTGCCGAGCCCACCCCCGAACGCGAGTCCTCGATCGCCACGCACTCCCGCGCACGCACACCGAGCGCCTCGATCGCGGTGAGGTAGGCCTCGGGGTGAGGCTTCCCCTCGGCGACGACGTCGCCGGTGACGACGGCCGAGAACGTGCCCGGCGGCACCGTCGCGAGGAAGACGTCGACCATCGGCCGCCACGACATCGTCACGAGGGCGCACGGGACGCCCGCCGCGCCGAGCCCCATGAGCAGCTCCCGGGCGCCGGGGCGCCACGGCATGCGCTCCCCCATCCGGACCATGACACCCTCCTGCATGCGCAGGGTGATCTCGCGTTCGGGCAGGTCGACGGGGCTGTTCTCCCGGATGTACCGCGCCGACACCTCGAGCGGATTGCCCACGCAGGCGAGGGCGTTCTCGTGCGTCCATGTGCCGCCGAAGGACTCGACCAGCGCGGTCTCGTACTCGGCCCAGTACGGCTCGGTGTCGATGAGCGTGCCGTCCATGTCCCACAGCACGGCGGCCGGAAGCCGTCGGCCCGCCAGGGCGTCCGTGCGGGTCACGGGTGTGGGGGATGCGCTCGGGGGTGCCTCCACGGGGTCGCCTCAGACCTTGAAGTAGTTGGCTTCGGGATGGTGCACGACGAGGGCGTCGGTCGACTGCTCCGGGTGGAGCTGGAGCTCCTCGGACAGCTCGACGCCGATGCGCCCCGGCTCCAGGAGGCGGACCATCGTCGCCCGGTCCTCCAGCTCGGGGCACGCGGGATAGCCGAAGGAGTAGCGGCAGCCGCGGAACTTGACGTCGAGGATCTCGCCGAGCCCGAGGGAGTCGGGGTCGCCGATGCCGAGCTCGTCACGGACCCGGGCGTGCCACATCTCGGCGAGCGCCTCGGTGAGCTGCACCGACAGGCCGTGCAGCTCGAGGTAGTCGCGATAGGCGTTCCGGCCGTACAGCTCGGCGGTGACCTCGCTGACCTTGGCGCCCATCGTGACGAGCTGGAAGGGGATGACGTCGGGGACCCCGGTGGCCTCGTAGTCCTCCCTGCTGCGGAAGAAGTCGGCGAGGTCGAGGTGACGGTCACGGCGCTGCCGGGGGAACGTGAACCGCTCCCGCTCGGTGCCTTCACGGTGCTCGACCTGCTGCCCGTCGACCGTGTGGGTGCCGTCCTCGTGCCAGAGGACGACGAGGTCGTCGCCCTCGCTGTAGCAGGGGAAGTAGCCGTACACGACGGCCGGCTCCATGATCTCCTGCGTCTTGATGCGGTCGAGCCACATGCGCAGACGTGGACGGCCCTCGGTCTCGACGAGCTCCTCGTAGTCGGGGCCCTCACCCCCGCGGGTCGGCTTGAGACCCCACTGCCCGAGGAACGTCGCGCGTTCGTCGAGGTAGGCGGCATAGTCGGCGAGGGCGATGCCCTTGACGACGCGGGTGCCCCAGAACGGCGGGGTGGGCACCTCCTCGAGCCGGGCGACGTCGGAGCGCGCCGGTGTCTCGCCGGCCTCGGCGTCGGCGGCCTGCGCGCGGGGCTTGACCCGACGCTTCTTGAGTTCGGGGAGCACCTCGCCGAGGTCGCTGCCGTCGCGCTTGGCCGCGGCGATCGCGTCCATGAGCCGCAGACCCTCGAAGGCGTCGCGGGCGTACCGCACGTGCCCGTCGTACATCGAGGCGAGGTCGTCCTCGACGAACACACGGGTGAGCGCGGCACCGCCGAGGAGCACGGGCCAGCGGGTGGCGAGCCCGCGCTTGTTGAACTCCTCGAGGTTGTCCTTCATGACGACCGTCGACTTGACGAGCAGACCGCTCATGCCGACGGCGTCGACGTCGTTCTCCTCGGCCGCCTCGATGATCTCGTTGACCGTCTTCTTGATGCCGATGTTGACGACGTCGTAGCCGTTGTTCGACAGGATGATGTCGACGAGGTTCTTGCCGATGTCGTGGACGTCGCCCTTGACCGTGGCGAGGAGCACCTTGGCCTTGGCCTGGCGACCGGCCCCGCCGGAGGCGGCGACCTGCTCCTCGATGACGGGCTCGAGGTGGGCGACGGCGGCCTTCATCGTCTCGGCGGACTGGAGGACGAACGGTAGCTGCATCGTGCCCGCCCCGAACCGCTCGCCGACGACCTTCATGCCCTCGAGGAGGTGGTCGTTGATGATCGCGAGCGCCGGGGTGCCGGAGGCGACGGCCTCGTCGAGGTCGGCGTCGAGACCCTGCCGCTCGCCGTCGATGATGCGCTGGGCGAGCCGCTCCCCCACGGGGAGGGCGTTGAGCTCCTCGAGGCGGGACTCCTTGAGCGAGGCCGAGTCGACACCCTCGAACATCTCGAGCATCTTCTGCAGCGGGTCGTAGGTGCACTCGCTCGCCCCCGGTTCGCCCGCCCACTCGCGGCGGTCGTGGACGAGGTCGAGGGCGACCTTGTACTGCTCCTCGTCGATGCGGGCGATGGGCAGGATCTTGGCCGCGTTGACGATCGCGCTGCTCAGCCCCGCCTTGACGCACTCGTCGAGGAACACCGAGTTGAGCACGACGCGGGCGGCGGGCTTGAGGCCGAAGCTCACGTTGGAGACGCCGAGCGTCGTCTGGATGCCGGGATAGGCCTCGGTGATGCGGCGGATGGCCTCGATGGTCTCGATGCCGTCGCGGCGGGTCTCCTCCTGGCCGGTGGCGATGGGGAAGGTGAGGGCGTCGACGACGATGTCCTCCACGCGCAGACCCCACTCGCCGGTGAGCGCCTCGACGAGGCGGGTCGCGATCTCGACCTTGCCGTCGGCCGTGCGCGCCTGCCCGTTCTCGTCGATCGTGAGCGCGACGACCGCGGCCCCGTGCTCGGTGGCGAGCGTCATCATGCGGGTGAAGCGGGAGTCGGGCCCGTCGCCGTCCTCGTAGTTGACCGAGTTGATGACCGCGCGGCCACCCATGCGCTCCAGCCCGGCCTCGATGACGGCCGGTTCGGTGGAGTCGAGGACGAGGGGCAGCGTGGAACTCGTGGCGAACCGGCTGACGATCTCGCTCATGTCGCCCGCGCCGTCGCGACCCACGTAGTCGGCGCAGACGTCGAGGAGGTGCGCGCCCTCGCGGGTCTGGTTCTTGGCGATCTCGACGCACTGCTCCCAGTCCTGGGCGAGCATCGCCTCGCGGAACGCTTTGGAGCCGTTGGCGTTCGTGCGTTCGCCGATGGAGAGGAAGCTCGCGTCCTGACGGAACGGCACCGCGGTGTAGAGGGAGGCCACGCTCGGCTCCGGGTGGGGGTCGCGAGGCGTGACCGGCAGGCCGCCGACGGCCTCGACGACCGCCGCCAGGTGCTCGGGCGTCGTGCCGCAGCAGCCGCCGACGAGGGAGAGCCCGTAGTCCTGCACGAAGGTGCGGTGGGCGTCGGCGAGCGCCTGCGGACCGAGCGGGTAGACGGCGCCGTCCTTGCCGAGCTCGGGCAGGCCGGCGTTGGGCATGCACCCGACCGCGATACGCGCGTTCTTCGAGAGGTGCCTCAGGTGCTCGCTCATCTCGGCCGGGCCGGTGGCGCAGTTGAGGCTGATCATGTCGATGCCGAGGGGTTCGAGCGCGACGAGGGCCGCGGCGATCTCGGTGCCCATGAGCATGGTGCCGGTCGTCTCGACGGTGACCGAGCAGATGATCGGGACGTCCTCGCCGAGGTCGGCCAGGGCGCGCTTGGACCCGACGATCGCGGCCTTGGCCTGGAGCAGGTCCTGACAGGTCTCGATAAGCAGCGCGTCCGCGCCGCCCCGCACGAGACCCCGGGCGCACAGCTGGTAGGCGTCGCGCAACTCCGCGTACGGCGCGTGGAGCAGCGAGGGCAGCTTCGTGCCGGGCCCCATGGAACCGAGGACGAAGCGCGGCTTGTCCTCCGTGGCGTAGCCGTCGGCGGCCTCCCGCGCGATGCGGGCCCCGGCCTCGGCCAGCTCCTCGATGCGCTCGGGGATGTCGTACTCGGCGAGGTTGGGCAGGTTCGCCCCGAACGTGTTCGTCTCGATCGCATCGACCCCGACGGCGAGGTACTCCTCGTGCACCGCCCGCACGATGTCGGGTCGGGTGACGTTGAGGATCTCGTTGCACCCCTCGAGGTTCTGGAAGTCCTCCATCGAGGGGTCGGCGGCCTGGAGCATCGTGCCCATGGCGCCGTCGGCGACGATGACGCGTTGCGACAGGAGGGAACGGAACTGATCGGAGCGGCTGCTCACAGGTGGGGACCTCACGTTCAGGGGACGGCCGCCGACCGCCCGGAGCGGGCGATGGCACGGCGGCGGTGCGGGATCGCACCCCATGGTAGTGGCCTCCGCCGACGGGCCTGGTCCGACCCGTAGCATGGAGGGATGAGTACGGAGTCGCACACATGATCGAGGTCGACGACCTACCGGAGCTGACGCGCCCGATCGTCGTCGCCGCCTTCGAGGGGTGGAACGACGCCGGCGACGCGGCCACCTCGGTGGTCGCGCACCTCGCCGACCTCTGGGGCGCCGAGCCGATCGCGGCCCTCGACCCCGAGGACTATTACGACTTCCAGGTCAACCGCCCGCGCATCGGCCTGCACGACGGAGTCCGTCGCATCACCTGGCCGACCACGCGGGTGCTCCTCGCGCGCGACACCGGGTTCGGTCACGACGTCCTGCTCGTCCAGGGCATCGAACCCTCGATGCGGTGGCGTTCGTTCGTCATCGAACTGCTCGGGCTCGCGCTCGAGGTCGACGCGGAGCTGCTCGTCTGCCTCGGGGCGCTGCTCGCCGACGTCCCCCACACCCGGCCCTGCCCCGTCATCACGACGACGGAGGACCCCACGCTCGCCGACCGGTTCGGCGCCCAGCCGAGCACGTACGAGGGGCACACCGGGATCGTCGGGGTCCTCGCGGACGCGGCCATGCAGTCCGACCTGCCGTGCGTGTCGTGCTGGGTGTCGGTCCCCCACTACGCCGGCGGGCACACCTCCCCCAAGGCGACCCTCGCGCTCCTGTCGCGGATCGAGGGGCTCCTCGACCTCGCCCTCCCCCACGGCGACCTCGAAGAGCTCTCCCACGCTTGGGAACGCGGCGTCGACGAGCTCGCGAGTTCGGACGACGAGATCGGTGAGTACGTCCAGGCCCTCGAGTCCGCCCAGGACACCGCCGAGAGCCCCGAGGCCAGCGGTGACGCGATCGCCGCCGAGTTCGAGCGCTACCTGCGCCGTCGCGGCACCGAGCGCCGCGACGGCCCGCCCCGCCCCGACCAGCCGGACGCCTGAGCCGACCGGCCGGCCGGCTCAGAGGGCGAGGCCGAGGAGGGTCTCGACGATCGCGTGCAGGGGGGCCCCGCCGAGGTCGACCGGGTCGGCGCCGCGCTCGATCCACGCGTCGATCTCCACGAGGGCGCCGGGGGTGTCGAGATCGTCGGCGATCCGCCGGCGCACGGCGCCGAGGAGTCCGGCGGGGGTGGGCGTCGACGCCGGACGGGTGACGTCCTCCCGCGTGCGGGCGTCGGCCTCGCGCCAGCGCCCCAGGCGGGCTCGGGCCTCGGCCAGGGCCTCGTCGGTCCAGTCCCACGGCGTGCGGTAGTGGTGGGCGAGCAGCACGAGCCGGATCGCGGCAGGGTCCTCCCCCTGCGCGCGCAGCCGCGAGACGAGCACGAGGTTGCCCTTGGACTTGCTCATCTTCTCGCCGTCGAGCCCGACCATCGCCTGGTGGAGGTAGGAGCGGGCGAACGCCCCCTCGCCGCGGAGCGCGGAGGCCTGCACCGCGCTCATCTCGTGGTGGGGGAACACGAGGTCGGTCCCGCCGCACTGAACCGCGAAGCGGGTGCCGAGATACTCGACGGCGATCGCGGAACACTCGATGTGCCACCCGGGACGCCCCACGGGCAGGCCGTCGGCCTCCCAACTCGGCTCACCGGGGCGCGCCGCGCGCCACAGCAGCGGATCGAAACGGGTGCGCTTTCCCTCCCGGTCGGGGTCGCCGCCGCGGTCGGCGAACACCTCGTCCATCTCGTGCTCGGTGAACCCGCTCGTGCGGCCGAACTCCTCCTGCGCCGAGAGGTCGAGGTACAGGTCGTCCTCACCGTGACCCGTCGCATCCGCCCGCCCCACGCGGTAGGCCGCGCCGACCTCGAGCAGCGCGCGGACGTCGCGCGCGATGAGGTCGATGCTCTCGACGACGCCGACGAGGTGATCGGGCGGGATGACGCGCAGGGCACTCATGTCGTCGCGGAAGAGCTGGATCTCGCTCGTCGCGAGGTCCCGCCAGTCGACGCCGTCCCGCGTCGCGCGTTCGAGCAGCGGGTCGTCGACGTCGGTGACGTTCTCGACGAACCGCACCTGCGCGCCCGCGTCGAGGAGGGCGCGGTTGAGCAGGTCGACGGTGACGTAGGTGGCGGCGTGGCCCATGTGGGTCGCGTCGTACGGGGTGATGCCGCACACGTAGACACCGGCCGTGCCGTCGGTGACCTCGAGCTGCCGACGGGCGTCGGTGGCGGTGTCGTGGATCGTGGGGATGACTCCCCGACCGGGAAGCGGGGTGCGAGCGGGTGCGGGCCAGGAAATCACGACGTGATCGTAGTCGGAGACGCCGACAGCCCCGGCGCGCGGGCCGCGAGACGGTCGCCGGGCTCAGAGCACCGGCCAGGGCACGGCCGGCCACCCCGGCGCGGGCAGCGGGTGGAGACCGGTGGCGAGGAGGTGGTCGACGCGTGCGGTGAGGGCGTCGATCTCGGCGGCCGTGAGGAGCTCGCCGAGCTCGCCGTGCAGGTCGGCCGCGTCGAGCGCCGCCCGCACCGCGGCGACCGCGGCGAGGTCCGTCTCGGGCAGCGGGTCGCCGGCCCACCCCCACAGCACGGTTCGCAGCTTGGGATCGGTGTGGAGCGTGACCCCGTGGTCGATTCCCCACAGGTGCCCCGTGGGTGAGCGCCGCACGTGCGAGCCCTTCCGGTCGCTGTTGTTGACGATCGCGTCGAACACCGCGACCCTGCGCAGCTCAGGGGAGTCGGCGTGGGCGAACACGACGGGGCGGCCGTCGGGCAGCTCCCCGGCGAACACCGGCAACCAGCCCGGCGCCCGCGCCTTCGGGGGCAGGAACGCGAAGAGGGAGGAATCGACCTCCTCCTCGTCCTCGAAGCCCTCGACCTCGACCTCGAGGTCGTCGTCGTCGTTCGTCTCGTCGTCGTTCGTCTCGCCGCCGTCGTCCGTGGTGTCCCCGTCGTCCGTGGCGAGGAGGTCGTCGGGGTCGGTGATCCACCACTGCGCCACGCCGGTGCCGAGGGGGCCGTCGAGCAGGATCGTCGGCGGCACGACCCCGAACCCGCCCGCCCGGTCGAGGAGGTAGGAGGCGCGTTCGCGGTGGGCGAGGCATCCGGTCGGGAAATCCCACAGCGGCCGTTCGCCCCGGACGGGCTTGTAGGCGACCGGGATCGGCCCGAGCCGGGCGAAGAACACGGCGTTCGAGGCGTCGAGGAGCTGTCCGACGATCTCCAGGTCGTGCTCGGCGGCCGCCCGTTCGAGCTCGTCGAGGGAGGGGGGACTCGTCACCGCTTGTAGCCGTTGGCCCGGGGGCACACGTGACCGGCGGGGTCGAGGGGCGCACCGCAGAACGGGCACGGCGGTCGTCCGGCGGCGACGACCTTGGCGCTGCGACGGGCGAACGAGCGCGCGTAACCGGCGTCGAGGCTCACCCGCAGCGACGGGGTGGACAGATGCGCGAGGTCGGTCGTCTCGTCGACCTCCTCCCCCAGCGCGACGAGGTGGAGCACGAGGCGTCGGCTCGCCGGATCCCAGTCGAGTCGCATGGTGCCGACCGCGAACTCCTCGTCGAGGGGCATGTCCAGCGGCGCGTTGTCGACGATGTCGTCGTCGCTCGAGGTCGGGGCGTACTCGTCGAGCAGGTCCTCGATGCGCTCGGCGAGGAGGGCCACCTGGCCCTTCTCGCAGGCCACGGACGTCACCCGGCCACCGCCGCTGGCCTGGAGGAAGAACTGGCGCTGCCCGGGGGGGCCCACCGTGCCCGCGACGAATCGTTCCGGGGGGTCGTAGTCGATGAGGGCCATGCACCAACCGTAATGCCGCCTCCCCGGGGTTGCGGGGGCGGCCGGCGGTGGGGTGGCCGACGGGGATCCCGTCAGGCTCCTCCGCCGACGACGCCCGCCGTCCCCGCCGGTCCGCCCGGGGTCCCGTCCTCCGACGTCGGAGCCGGCGGGACGAGCCCCGCGAGGTCGGCACCGGTGTCGTTGACGCGCAGGAGGTAGGGCCGCTCGGCGGTGTACCGCACGACGGAGAGCGACGCGGGTCCGACCGTGAACCTCTGGAAGAGGTCGAGGGGGGTGCCGGCGGCGTCGGCGAGCACGGCCTTGATGACGTCACCGTGGGAGACCGCCGCCCACAACGCCCCCGGGCCGTGTTCGGCCTCGATCGCCGCGTCCTGCCGTCGCACCGCGTCGACTGCCCGGGCCGACATCTCTCGCAGGGATTCGTGCCGATGCTCCGGCGAGGGCGGGAACGTCGCCGCCGAGGGCTGCCGCTGCACCGTCGTCCACAACTTCTCCTGGGCGAGCTCGGAGAGCGGACGGCCGGTCCAGGCCCCGTATCGGCACTCGCCGAGGTCGTCGCACTCGGTCGTGGTGAGCGTCGGCCAGGACGACAGGAGCAGATCGGAGGTCTGCAGACAGCGGGTGAGCGGGCTCGACACGAGCGCGACGACGGGGACGTCCGCCAACCGGGAGGCGAGGGCCCGCGCCTGGGCCCGACCCGTGTCGTCGAGGTCGACGCCGCTGCTCCAGCCGGCGAGGATCCCGGCGGCGTTCGCGGTGGTGCGTCCGTGACGGACGAGGAGGACGGTGGCCACGCGCCCAGACTAGGGGCAGGAGCGTCCGCCGTCGGTGGCGCCCGGTCCGCGGGGGTGGAGGACGACGGGTGCGGCGCCCCCGTGCGTCACGTCGCCGACGTGCCGATGAGGTCGACCCCGGTCATCTGCGCGCTCGCCCGCCAGAGGCGCTCGGCGTTCTGCGGGTCGACGGCGTAGTCGCGCACGCCGCCGTCCTTCCCCGAGGCGCCGGGGCGGGCGAGGGGCGCGATGTCGCAGTCCTCGCAGTAGACCCCGCCACGGTTCTCCAGAAGGGGGGAGGTGGCCGCCCAGAGTCCGGTCGCCGCCCCCTGGCTCGGCGTCTTGAACCCCGGCCCGACGACGTTTCCCTCCGCGTCGATCCACCCCCAGGCGATCTGTTCCTCGGCCGTCATGTGGCGCTGCAGATCCGTGATGATTCCCCCCGGGTGCACGGCGAAGGCACGCACGCCCCGGTCCTTCGCGATCGCATCGAGGTGGACGGCGAAGAGCACGTCGGCGGTCTTCGACTGGCCGTAGGCCTGCCACTTGTCGTAGCCGTGCTCGAACTGCATGTCGTCCCAGCGGATGTCGGACAGGAAGTGCCCGGCGGAGGAGTACGAGACCACCCGCGCGCCGTCGGCGCTCGCCAGCAGCGGGAACAGGAGGTTGACGAGGACGTAGTGACCGAGGTGGTTGGTCGCGAACTGGCTCTCCCAGCCGGGGCCGACCCGCCGCTCCGGCGCGGCCATCACGCCGGCGGCCGCGATCGCGACGTCGGGCCGCCGCGCCGGAACGAGGACACGAGCCCCGACCTTGACGAGGGCGCGGGTGGTCTCCAGCCCGAGGCCGCTGTATCCGCCGGTGACCAGGGCCGTCCTGCCGTCGAGATCGACGCCGGCCACGACGTCGTCCGCCGTGGACGCGGCGGTGAATCCGGAGCCGAGGGGTGCCTGCCGAGTGTTTGCCATACCGCGAACCTAGAACCTAGAGTGCACTCTAGATCAACCGCGAAAGGGTGTGGCGATGACCACGTCGGCCGACCAGGAGACGTTCACGATCGGGGAGGTCGCCGACCGCACCGGCCTCAGCGTCCACGCCCTGCGCTATTACGAGCGCGAGGACCTGCTCATCGGACCGGTGCGACGAACCGCGGGCGGCCGCCGCGCCTACAGCCCCGTCGACGTCGACTGGCTCCGCATCCTCGTCAAACTCCGCGAGTCCGGGATGCCTCTCGCCGACCTGACGAGGTTCGCCGCCCTGGTCAGGCAGGGACCGGGCAACGAGGAGGACCGACTGAGGCTCCTCGAAGACCATCGCCTGCGCGTCGAGGCTCAGATCGCCGCGCTCGAGGAGTGCCGATCGCTCATCGAGTGGAAGGTCGGCGTCTACACCGAACACCTCAGGACCGGTTCCGCGACCGGGTTGTGGGACCCGGTCACCACGACGCCTGATCACGACGTCTGAGCGCGACGGTGACCTGACGGGAGCTCACTCAGCGGCCGACGAGTCGCCCGGCCCGTCACCGCTCGGCCACGGGGCGGTGGCGAGCGGTTCGAGGAGCAGAAGGGCGGCGCGACCACCCCAGGGGGCCGTGACGCCAGGTGCGTGCCCGAAGAGAGGTGATCGTCGTTGTCTCACGTGACGGCCGCCCCTCCCGTTCTCGGCCTCCCGGGGCAGGACGGCTAGGTGACGGGCTCGTCGGGGAGGGCCGTTCCCGAGACCGCGGCGAGGGTCGTGTCCGCGTCTCCCGTGTCGTGGAGGGCGACCGCGACGCGGGTGGCCCCCGCGGCCTCATACGCGGCGACCCGCGCGCTCATCCCCTCGCCGACGAGGCAGGTGTCGCGGACGAACTCCTCGGGCACCCCGGCCGCCGCGAGGTCGGGGCGGCCGAGCGCGTAGGCGCGTTCGACGTCCCCGAGCAGGCCCGAGGGTCCCCGTCTGCGCGCCACGGCCCGTGCGGCGTCGTGTCCGGCGACGCCCGGCACGGCCAGCCGCTCGGCCACGATCGGGGCCAGCACCGACAGGGCCTTCCCGTCACCGCCCCCGGCGGCGTCGAGCCAGACGTCGACCTCGGGCGGTCGTGGCAACGCCCGGGTCGCCGCATGGACCCGACTCACCGTCTCGGGGTCGACGCCGCGCAGCACGAGCCGATCGACGAGTCGCCCCGCGGCGACGGACGTCGACACGTCGTGGACCGCAGCACAGACGGGCACCCCGGAACGGCGGGCAAGGTCTGCGGCCTCGCCCAGAGCCTCCCTCCACCCCGGGCGCGCGAGGGGCGACAAGGTCGTGGGCAGCGCGAACGCCAGGGAGGTCCGACCGGGCGCGAGGAGCGAGAGCGTCGTGAGCGTGTCCTGGAGGTGATCGCGGACCCGGGCCGTGACGGGCACGAGACCGAGCCCCAACCCGACCGCGGGCACGGCTGCCGCGAGGGCGGCGAGACGAGCCGAGGAGTCCCCGGCGAGGCGTTCGCCCACCCAGACGCCCTCGAAACCATGGGCGAGCGCAGCACGGGTGAGCGAGATGTCGAGAGAGGGCGTCGGTGTCGGGGCCGGCGCGAGGACGAGCCAGTGGCGCAGGGTGGTCACCTACCGGCGGGAAGCGATCGCGTCCTCGTCGTCGGCGTCCTCGTCGTCATCGTCATCGTCATCGTCGTCCGAGTCGTCCTCGTCGTCGTCCGAGTCGTCGTCGTCATCCGACTCGTCGTCCTCGTCGTCCTCGTCCTCGTCATCGAGGTCGTCGTCGTACTCGTCGTCGGTGAAGATCTCGAGGGGGGTGACCTCCTCGAACGCTTCCATGAGCGCGTCCTCGTAGGCATCGAAGGCCTCGGCCACGGCCTGATAGGCGGCCACGACCGCGGGGTCGTTCTCGCCACGGCGGGCGGAGGCGGCCTCGAGGTGACGTTCGAGGGCGGTGACGAAGGTGACCAGGGCGGCCCTGGGGTCTGCGCTCATGCCCCCGACGCTACCTCCTGCAGCGGCGTCTGGCGAGGTAAGAGGGCGTGCGCCCATCGCTCGTGCGGGCCGCGGGCAGGCGGCCGACCCCGGCGGGTCGACGGGGGCGTCGGCGACGCCGCCACGGGTGCGACACTGGTGAGGATGTTCGAGTACGAGTACCGCGAGTTGACCTTCCACCCACGGGTCCCTCGCGCAGAGATGCGGGCCCTGCTCGTGGCCGAGGCCGAGCACGGCCGCTGGGAACTCGCGCGGGTGCGGGTCTACGTCGGCGGCAAGCGTCTCGTCTCGCTCCGACGCAAGATCATCCGGGTTCCTCGGGGGTGAACCGGCGTCTCCCGAGCACGCCTGCCGGACGGCACCGGGTGGTCGAGGACGCGCGAAGGCCCTCCTGAACCATGCGCATCTGCACGCGTTCAGGAGGGCCTTCGCCTCACGTGTCCGGAGGGGGACTTGAACCCCCACGCCCGATAAAGGGCACTAGCACCTCAAGCTAGCGCGTCTGCCATTCCGCCACCCGGACGGGGTGTGTGCCGGGGGCCTTTCGGCGCCGCGACCTCCGGAACACTAGCACGGCCCCGTCCCCGACGCGAAAACGATGCGAGCCGTCGTCGACGGGTCCGACGGGGTGCGAGGGACGGCGGCGCTCAGGTGCGTCAGGAGGCGCCCCTGGCGTCGCGGTGCATGTCACGGATGTGCCGAAGGCCGGCCATCGTCGAGGGGTCGAGCGCATGTGCCGAGGGGTCGTCGATGAGACTGTTGAGCACGAGGGTGTAGGAGCGCGCATCCATCCCGAGCCGCTGGCTGGCCTCGTCCAGCTTCATCGGCAGGGCGGCCGGCCCAGGGCCCCAACGTCGCTCGATCTCGATGACCTGTCGATCGCGCTCGCTGAGGGCTGAGTTGCGGTACGGACGTCGCATCGTGCTCCCTTCACTTCGCGACCACTCATCGGCCGGCGCCGGACCCGTCTGAGGCCTCCCCCAGGTGGCCGCGGCACGCCGCCGGGATCAGGGCAGGTGGTCCGGCGACACCGTCGGAGACCGGCGACGCCCCTCACCTACAGTGGAACGGGCCCGGTTTCCAGGGCTGCCGACAGACGAGGAGGGGTCACATGAAACTGGTCGTCACGGGGGGTGCCGGCTACATCGGCTCGGTGGTCACGTCGCAGCTGCTCGAGGCCGGGCACGAGGTCGTCGTCGTCGACGATCTGTCCACGGGTCACGAGGACGCCGTCCCCGAGGGGGCGCGGCTCGAGGTGCGTCGAATCCATGACGCGCGCGACCTGCTGCTGCGTGGTGGCTTCGACGGGGTGCTCCACTTCGCCGCGAAGTCGCTCGTCGGCGAGTCGGTCGAGGACCCCCAGCTGTACTGGGAGAACAACGTCGTCGGCAGCTACGTCCTGTTCGACGCCGTGCGGGCTGCGGGCATCCCGCGGGTCGTGTTCTCCTCCACGGCCGCCGTGTACGGCGAGCCCGAGGTCAGCCCCATCACCGAGGACGTCACCCCCTCCCCCATCAACCCCTACGGCCATGCCAAGTTCGCCGTCGACATGCTTCTCACCGGGTACGCGAAGGCGTACGGCATGGGAGCGACCTCGCTGCGGTACTTCAACGTCGGCGGAGCCCGGGGCCGGTTCGGGGAACGGCACGCCGTGGAGACCCACCTCATCCCCAACGTCCTCAAGGTGCCTGCCGGGGAGCGTGAGACGGTGTCGATCTTCGGCGACGACTACGACACGCCCGACGGCACCGCGGTGCGCGACTACCTCCACGTCGTCGACCTGGGCCGGGCGCACCTGCTCGCGCTGGAGAGCTCCGAGCCGGGTCGCCACCGGGTGTTCAATCTCGGCAGCGGCTCGGGGTACTCGGTCAAGGAGGTCATCGACACCTGCCGTGAGGTCACCGGCCACCCCGTGCCCGCGGAGGTCAAGGCCCGCCGTGCCGGAGACCCGACGACGCTGGTCGCCTCGTCGCGACGCGCGGGTGAGGAGCTGGGGTGGCGGCCCGAACTCACGCTCCACGACATCGTCACCGACGCCTGGGCGTTCATGCAGGGCCCACGGTAGGCGGCCGCACGACGGCCCCTCCCCCACCATCGGTCGAGCGCGCCCCGATCCACGTCGACGACTCGGCCGACACGGGAACGCCCCCGGCTCCGCCAACGCGGTGCCGGGGGCGTGCATCTGCCCGTGGGGCTCTCCCCCTCGACGGGGGGCGGAGATCAGCGCCTGTCGTCGTCGCGACGGACGTCGCCGTCACGCTCGACCTCGACCTGCTCCTTGCGGACCTCGGCGGAGACCTGCTCGGTGTCGCGCACGGTCTCCTTGTCGAGACCGATGCGCTCCTTGGCGACGGTCTCCTTCTCGACGACCGGGCGCTCCTCGTGGAGGGTCACGGAGACCTCCTCGTCCTCGCCGATGCGGCCACCGGTCTCGCCCTCGGCGACGGGCTCGCGGGTGACGTGGACCTCCTGACGCTCGACGGGGACGGCCACCGTCTCGGTCTCGGTGACGACGTGCTTGCGCAGGCGGACACGGCCGGTTTCGACGCGCTCGGTGCCCACGTTGAGCTGCTCCTCGCGGCGGACCACGGAGCCGTCGTCGGCCGTGCGGTCGACACCCTCGCGGGTGTCGGCGTGGGCGTGGCGCTCGTCGACATCGCGGTCGACCCCACCGGCGACACCCTGAGCCGAGCGGTCGCGGTCGACGTCGTGGTCGACGGCGGTGCGGCCCTGCTCGAGGTTGTAGTACCGGTAGAGCTCGTCCTCCTCGGACTCCGAGATGTGGTGGTCCGCGTCCATGTTCGGCGCGTCCTTGATGAAGTCCTTGGTGTAGGGCACGCGGATGCTGTCGCCGTCCTGCGAGGCCTGGTCGAGCGGCACGAAGGTCTCCTTGGTGCCGAACAGGCCCGTCTTCACGGTGACCCAGGTGGGGCGCTGGGACTGGTCGTCGAGGTAGATCTGGCCGACGGAGCCCACCTTGTCGCCGTTCTGGTCAACGACCTCGGCGTTCTGCATGCGGGCGATGTCGTCCTGCGTCAGGTTCTGGCCGAACATAGAGTTCTTCCTCTCGTCGTGGAGGTGGCAAGAGATGTGGTCTCTTCGCGCCACCGCGGAGCATCTCCTCGGCGCCATCGGTGTCGAAGGGGCAGCCCCCTCGAAGAACCTCGCGGCTCGTGCCGAGCGTTGTACGTCACATACCTTGCCCACGGACGTCGGTCGCCAAACCACCCTCGGGGAGAAAAATCACCGCGTCTCGAATCCTCCTCACTCCCAACGCCGCACGGCACGCGGGCCGCCTTCGACCAGCGCGGTCGGCGTGACCCGGCGTCCCACCACGGCCATCACGGGCGCCGGTGGACGAGGAGAGGCAGCACCCCGGCGGCGCCGCGGGCCCGGAGCAGGGCGGCCGCGACCGTGGGGGCCCAGGTCGTCGACGAGGCGTCCACGACGAGCAGGACCCACCGCCCGGCGAGCCGCTCGGCCTCGGACTCGGGCAGAACGAGGCGTGCGGCCCACGCGGCGGCCTCGACCGCCCCCGCCGAATCCGTGCCGGCCTCCTCCCTCCCATCGGTGTCGGCGTTCTCCACCAGCAGGCGTGCGCGGTCGAGTCGGCCGACCGTCGCGAGGTGGTGGGCGATCGCCTCGGTGGCCCGGGGGTGCCCCTCGGCGTCGAGGGCGACGACGACCTCGGGACGGGAGGCCCAGGAACCCCGCCAGTCGGCGAGCACCCTCACGGCGTGGTCCAGCAGCTCGGCGTCGACCTCGTCCTCGGCGAACCGGGCGAGGTGTCCACGCCATTCCGGGGCGTCGGCGAGGATGAGCACCCGGCCGGGCTCCGCCGCCTCACCCGCCGCGATGCGCCCGCGACGGGGATGCGGGTCGCCGGGCCACATCTTGCGTGGTTCGAGCACGTGATGGCGCGTGCGCAGGCCGTCGCCGACGTGGGTCACGAGGTCGGCGTCGGGCCGCTCGGTCAGCCCGTCGGGAAGGTGCCCGAGACAGACCGAGCAGCGCCCGCAGGGCCTGGCGTTCGGGTCGTCGAGCGAGCGCTGGAGCAGGGCCATGAGGCAGTCGCGCCCGGCGATGTAGTCGCGCATGATGTCCGCCTCCCGGCGGCGTTGGGCGAGGATCCCCTCGTAGTGGGCCGCGTCGTAGCTCCAGGGCACGTCGGTGGCGACCCAGCCACCCTCGACCCGGTCGACGCAGCCGTCGACGGCGAGCTGCTTGATGAGCAGTTCCACCCGGCCGCGGCGCACCCCGGTGCGTGACTCGAGGGCCACGACCGACACCGGCTCGGGCGCACAGGCGCGGAGCTCGGCCAGGATGGCGTCCACCTGGGCGGGGTCGGGCAGCGTGGAGGTCGCGAAGTGGTCCCACACCGCCTCGTCGCCGCGGGAGGGCAGCAGCACGACGAGGGCGTGGTCGATGCCCCGGCCGGCGCGCCCGACCTGCTGGTAGTACGACACCGGCGAGGGAGGCGCGCCCACGTGGACGACGAACCCGAGGTCGGGCTTGTCGAAGCCCATGCCGAGCGCGGACGTGGCGACGAGGGCCTTGACCCGGTTCTCACGCAGGTCCTGCTCGAGGCGCGCGCGGTCCTCGGCGGGCAGGCGGCCCGTGTAGGCGGCGACCGGAGTGCCCGGCCCGAGCTCGGCGGCGATGGCTCCGGCGAGACGTTCGGCGTCGGCGACCGTGAGGGCGTAGACGATGCCCGACCCCGGCAGGCGTCGGAGGTGCTCGATCACCCAGGCGTAGCGCGGCAACGGCTCGAGGTGGGGCACGACCGCGAGCTGCAGGCTCGACCGGGCGAGAGGCCCACGCAGCACGAGCGTCGCGGGACCCAGCTGGGCCGCGATGTCGGCGGTGACGCGGGCGTTGGCGGTGGCCGTCGTGGCGAGGACGGGGCATTCGGTGTCGAGATCGCGCCACGTGTCGGCGACCCGGCGGTAGTCGGGCCGGAAGTCGTGGCCCCAGTCCGAGATCGAATGCGCCTCGTCGACGACGAGCAGGCCGAGGCGCCCCCGCAGGCCCGCGAGCACGCGTCGCCCGAACCCCGGGTTGGCGAGCCGCTCGGGCGAGACGAGCAGGACGTCGACCTCGCCCGCGGAGAGCCGGGCCTCGATGACGCTCCACTCGTCGACGTTGCCCGAGTGGAGGGTCTCGGCGACGAGCCCGGCCCGCCCCGCGGCGGCGACCTGGTCACCCATGAGCGAGAGCAACGGAGAGACGACGAGGGTCGGCCCGGCCCCCGCCGCCCGCCGGATGGCCGTCGCGGCCCAGTACACGGCCGACTTCCCCCACCCGGTCGCCTGGACGACGAGCGCCCGGGCACCCGGCCGGGAGAGGGCGGCGACCGCGCTCTCCTGGTCCTCCCGCAGCCGGGATTCGGGACCGGCGAGCGCGGTGATGACCCGGTCGGCGAGGCGCCGCTGCTCGGGATCGAGAGTCGGCCTCTGGTCCTCCCGCACCGACGACGTCGGTGGCGACGTCGAGGTCGGTGGCGCTGCGGTCGTCTCCGGTGCGTTCATGTCACGACCCTAGGAGGTCGGCCCGACAGCCCTTCCACCTGCGGAGACGTCAGAAAGGCTCACGGTTGGGCCGCGACCTCCGCCGGGTCCCCGCCGTCGGCGCCGCGGGAGAGCTTCTTCTCCCGACGCAGCCGGGCCTCCTCGCGGTCCAGGGCCGTGGCCTCGTCCAACGTCGGCGCGGTGCCGCCGAGGCGCACCGGCATCCGCTCGCGCTCCTCGAACGGCACCGTGGGGTAGACCTCCTGGGCCGCGCGCAGCATCGCCGCCATCGTGTCGTGGAGCTCGGCGAGGACCTGCTCGGCGTCGGCGTCACGGGGGACGTCGATCGGGGTGCCGACGTCCAGCGAGATCGGGGTGTTCGTGCGGCCGAGACGCTTGGGGCGGCCCTTGGTCCACACGCGCTGACTCCCCCAGAGCACGATCGGGATCATCGGCACCCGCGCCGCCTGCGCCATGCGCACGGCTCCGGACTTGAACTCCTTGAGCTCGAACGATCGCGAGATCGTCGCCTCGGGGAACACCCCGACGAGCTCCCCGTCCTTGAGGGCCTTGAGCGCGAGGCGGAAAGAGGCGGAGCCGTTCTCCCTGTCGACGGGGATGTGCTTCATGCCGCGCATGAGCGGACCGGCGATCGGGTGATCGAAGATCGTGTCCTTGCACATGAACCGGATGAGCCGATCCGAGGGCTGCGCCGCGAGACCCGCGTACGTGAAGTCGAGGTAGGAGAGGTGGTTGATGACGATCACCGCGCCGCCCTTGCGCGGGATGTTCTCGTGCCCGGTGACGCGGAACCGCAACCCCTCGAGGGCGAAGAGGGTACGGGCGAGGCCGATGACGGGGGTGTAGACCGGTTCCATGGGCACACGGTAACCAGGTCGCGCGCCGCTGTCCCGCGTCTGCGTCACGACGGGTGCGCGACGATGCGTCCGCCCGCTCACCTGCCCCTCCAGCGTGCCCCGACCCGCCACGGCGGTCGTCACGGTCGTGTTCCGCACGATCTAGGCTGACGGGGTGAGGACGACGTGACGCCCGACGGGCTCGTGAAGGTGCAGGCCACCCGTTTCGTCCTGCCGCTGCGCGAGGGCGGGTCGATGCCCGGGCTCATGGAGGCCGACGACGACGGCATGTACGTCGTCAAGTTCCGCGGCGCCGGGCAGGGGCTGAAGGTCCTCGTCGCCGAGGTGATCGTCGGGCTGATCGGCCGAGCGATCGGCGTGGACGTGCCCGATCTCGTCGAGATCGAGGTTCCGGCCGCGATCGCGAGGTACGAGGCCGACGAGGAGGTCCAGGACCTGCTCGACGCCTCCCTCGGCGCCAACCTCGGCCTCGACTTCCTCCCGGGAGCGTTCGGGTACGACGGCTCCCGGGAACCCTCGCCCGAGACGGCGCAGGCGATCGTCTGGCTCGATGCCTTCACCGCGAACGTCGACCGCACCTGGGCCAACCCCAACCTCCTGTGGTGGCACGACCGGCTCGTCGCCATCGACCACGGCGCCGCGCTGTACTTCCATCACTCCTGGCCATCGCGGGCCCCGTCCCCACAGCGGTTCGCCGCGCAACGGTTCGACGTCGGCACGCACGTGCTCGCCGGGGTCGCCGGCGACCCGGCCGCCGTCGCCGCCAGGCACACGGAGTTCGCCGGGGCGCTCACGCCCGCGGTCCTGGGGGACATCGTCGACGCCGTGCCGGCGGGATGGCTCGAGCCCACGGAGCAACTGCCCGACGCGAGCGCGGTGCGCCGGGCCTACGTCGAGGTCTTGACCGCCCGCCTTCACGCCCCGGCTGCCTGGCTCCCGGGAGGTGCGGCATGAGCGTTCTCCCCTATCAGTACGTCACCCTGCGTTGCGTCCCCCGCGTCGAGCGGGAGGAGTTCGTCAACGTCGGTGTGGTCCTGTTCTGTCAGGCGGCCGAGCTGCTGCTGAGCGGACACGACCTTCACGCCTACCGGCTGCGCGCGCTCGACCCCGGGCTCGACCTCGAGGCTCTTCGGGCCGCGTTGGCCCAGGTGGACGCGGTCTGCCGCGGCGAGGCGTGCCGGCCCGATCTCACCCGGCAGGGCGCCCGGTTCGGCTGGCTCGCCGCCCCACGCAGCACGGTGCTCCAACCCGGGCCCCGGCACGGCGGCCTCACCGAGGACCCGGAGGCCGAGCTCGATCGGCTGGTCGCGCGGCTCGTCTCCCCACCCACCTCACAGGAGCCCCGCCCCACCGCCCTCGACGGACGCTCACGCGGCTAGGGTCGAGGGCATGAACCTCGACCGACCCCCGGCCCCGAACCCCTACGACCTGCTCCCCGGCGTCCCGACGTTCACCCTCGAGAGCCCCGACTTCGCCGACGGGGACACCCTGCCCGCCGCGCACACCTACGGAGGGGACAACGCCTCGCCCGCCCTGCGCTGGTCCGGCGCGCCCGAGGGCACGAAGAGCTACGCCGTCTCGTGCTTCGACCCGGATGCCCCCACCCCCTCGGGCTTCTGGCACTGGTTCGTCGTCGGCGTCCCCGCCGACGTCACCGAGCTGCCCACGGGCGCGGGGCTCATCGGCGGCGGCAGCCTGCCCGACGGGTCGGTGCAGCTCCACAACGACTACGGCACCGACGACTTCGGTGGCGCCGCCCCGCCGCCCGGAGACCGCGCCCACCGCTACATCTTCGCCGTCCACGCCCTCGACGTCGCCGACCTGTCGATCGACACCCAGACCTCCCCGGCCAAGGCGTCGTTCATCATGCTCGAGCACGTCATCGGGCGCGCCCTGCTCACCGGTACCTATGCGCTGAGCTGATCCCCGACGCGCAGGGCCCACATGGCGACGGCGGAGGCGGCGGCCACGTTGAGGGAGTCGACCCCGCCCGCCATCGGGATCCGCACGACGAGGTCGGAGGCCGCGACCGTGCGGTGACCGAGGCCGTCGCCCTCCGCCCCCAGGACGAGCGCGAGCCGGTCGGGCGGATCGGCGGCGAGGTCGTCGAGCGAGACCGAGTCGTCCTCGAGCGCGAACGCGGCCACGGTGAACCCCGCTCGACGCAGGGTGTCGACGTCCGCGGGCCAGGTGCCCGTGCGCGCCCACGGGACCTGGAACACCGTGCCCATCGACACCCGGATGCTGCGTCGGTACAACGGGTCGGCACATCGCGGCGTGACGAGGACGCCGTCGACGCCGAGAGCGGCGGCGGAGCGGAAGACGGCCCCGACGTTGGTGTGGTCGACGATGTCCTCGAGCACGATGACCCGTCGTGCGCCGCCCAGGACGTCCTCGAGCGTCGGCAGATCGGGGCGCTGCATCGAGGCGAGGGCGCCGCGGTGGAGGTGGAAACCGGTCATCTCGCGGATGACGTCCTCCCCGGCGACGTAGACGGGCACGCGCGTCGCAGTGGCCTGTTCCACGAGGTCGGCTAGGTCGTCCAGCCACTTGCGCGACATGAGGAAGGCGCGCGGTGAGTGTCCCGCGGCAAGGGCTCGGCGGATGACCTTCTCGCTCTCGGCGAGGTAGAGGCCGCGCTCCGGTTCGAGACGACGACGTAGGCGCACGTCGGTGAGGTGGAGGAAGTCGGCGACCCGCTCGTCACGCGGATCCTCGATCTCGATCGGCCCTACGCTCATGCCCCGCTCCCTCTCCTCTTCTCCGCTTCCCGACGTCCACCGCCGCCCGCCTCCGCCCGCGAGACCGTCGTCATGCGATCATCCGGACGATCGCGACGACACCGATCACGACGATGACGCCGCGGAGCAGCGGCGGGGGTAGACGGCGGCCGATCCGCGCCCCGAGGACCCCGCCGATCAACGCGCCGACACCGAGGGCGAGGGCCGCCCCCCACGCGATGTCCGGGCCGGCGACGACGACGAACACGAGCGCCGACGTCGCGTTGACGACGAGCCCCAGCACGTTCTTGATCCCGTTGATCGTCTGCAGCGAGGCAGGCAGCATCGCGCCCATGATGCCGACGAGGATGACACCCTGCGCAGCCCCGAAGTAGCCGCCGTACACGCCCGCGAGCCCGACGAGCAGCGGCAGGGCCACGCCGTGGGAACGCGGGGTGCGTCCTGCCGCCCGTCGACGGGCCGCCCGCTCCTTGAGGCGTGGGCCGAGAAGGACGAGGACGACCCCGACAGCGATGAGCACCGGGACGACGACTTCGAAGACCGCCGCCGGGAGCACGAGCAGCAGCAGCCCCCCGGCCAGTCCTCCGGCGAGCGAGGCCGGCACGAGGGTCCGCAGCGTGCGCCCCTCCCCCGCGAGCTCGCGACGGTAGCCGTGAACCCCGCTCACTCCCCCGGCGACCAGCCCCACGGTGTTGCTCATGTTGGCGACGACCGGCGGATACCCGAAGAACAGGAGGGTGGGGAAGGTGACGAGCGATCCGGCGCCGACGATCGTGTTGATCGTCCCGGCGGCGACGCCCGCGAGGACGATCATGACCACCTCGAACACCGACACCCCGCCACCCTAAGGGTGGCGGGGTGTCGGTGAGCGAACGGGTCAGCGCTGCTCGTCGTCCTGCGGGTGCGGAGGCGGCGGTGCGGAGGAGGCGCCACCGGGTGCGTCCGCGGGCGCTGGCGCCGGCATCCCGGCGGCCTCGGGCCGCGCGTCGGGCATGGCCCCGGGAACCCCGAGACCCCCCAGGTCCATCCCCGGGGCGGCGGCGCCGAGCTGCGGGGTGTCGGGACGGGACTCGAGTCCGGCCGTGGAGGGACGCGGGCGGCGACCCTGGATGTGGGCGGACGTGCCCTCGGCCTCGGCCGACGTGCTCGCGGCCTCGTCACGGGCCTCCTTGAGTGCCTCGTGCGGGTCCTGCAGCGCGATGTCCTCGAAGGCGTCGTCGTCCTCGCCCCACTCGACCTCGACGTCGGCGTCGTCGCTGCCGGGGAAGGTGATGCCGCTGCTGCCGAAGGCGTTGCCGAAGCCCTTCATCGCCTCGGTGAACTCGCTGGGCACGATCCACATCTTGTTCGAGTCGCCACGGGCGAGCTGCGGGAGGATCTGGAGGTACTGGTAGGCGAGGAGGGACTGGTTGGGCTTGCCCTTGTGGATCGCCTCGAAGACCTGCTTGATGGCGCGGGCCTGACCCTGCGCCTCGAGGATGCGGGCCTGCGCCGACCCCTCGGCGCGCAGGATCTGGCTCTGCTTCTCACCCTCGGCCGTGAGGATCTGGCTCTGCTTGACACCCTCGGCCGTGAGGATCGCGGCGCGGCGGTCACGCTCGGCGCGCATCTGCTTCTCCATCGAGTCCTGCACGCTGTGCGGCGGGTCGATGGCCTTGAGCTCCACGCGGGAGACACGGATGCCCCAACGGCCGGTGGCGTCGTCGAGGACGCCACGGAGCTGGCCGTTGATCTGGTCACGGCTCGTGAGCGTGGCCTCGAGGTCCATCGAACCGATGACGTTGCGCAGCGTCGTGACGGTGAGCTGCTCGATGCCCTGGATGAAGTTCGCGATGCCGTACACCGCGGCCTTGCTGTCGGTGACCGCGTAGTAGATGACCGTGTCGATGTTGACGACGAGGTTGTCGCTCGTGATCACGGGCTGCGGCGGGAACGACACGACCTGCTCACGAAGATCGATGTTCGCGCGCACCTTGTCGACGAACGGCACGATGACGTGGAAACCGGCGTCGAGAGTGCGTGAGTATTTACCGAGTCGCTCGATGATGAGCGAGGTCTGCTGCGGGACGATGCGGACCGACCTGAAGACGACGGTCACGACGAGGATCAGCAGCAGCAGGAGCAGGATGGTCCCGATGGGCATGCGTTGTCACTCCCCTTGTGTGAGAACGGTGGATGGATCGGTCAGTGGTGCGGGCCGTCCGGCCCGGACGGCGGCGTGCCGTCCACACCGGGGACGACGTCCTGGACCGTCTCGGTGGGGGCGACGACGAGCGTGGCGCCCTCGACCCGGACGATCGTGACCGTGGTTCCCGCCTGGAGCGGGATGCCGGAGCCCTCGGAACGAGCGCTCCAGATCTCCCCGTCGAACCGCACCCGGCCGTCGTGCTCGTCGACCGTCTCGGTGACACGCGCGGTGCGGCCGGCGTAGGACTCGATGCCGAGCGCGGCGTCGGGGATGGAGTCGAGCATCCGACGCTTGAGCGCCGGTCGGACGGTGACGAGGAGGAGGAGCGCCGCCGCGGACGCCGCGACGACCTGGATCGCGATGGTGGTCGGGAGGAAGCCGACGACCATACCGACGACCGCCCCCCCGGCGAGCATGAGGAAGATGAAGTCGGCGGTGGCGGCCTCGATCGCGGTGAGGACGAGAGCGACCGCGAGCCACGCGGCCCACGGGTTCTCCTGCAGCCAGGTCATCCACTCCATCGCATCCAGCCTCCCCGTCGTGCCGGCATCGTGGAGCACCGGTCCATCCCCACCCTAGAGGACGAGCCGCGTCCCACCAGTCCGCTTTCCACCGCGCGGCCCGCGTTTCGTCGAGGTCGACGCCGGTGGGAGCCGGCGTGGGCGCCGTGGGGTCGACGGCCCCGGGCCGGTCGAGCGGGACGGGGCACGGGCGACGGCGTGGCCGAGCCGCGATGTCGGTGTCAGGAGGTGGCGGCGCGGGCGGTCCAGCGGCGCCCGTGCTGCTCGAGGACGAGCGGCAGTCCGAAGGTCGCCTCGAGGTTCTCCTTCGTGAGGGTGATCTCGAGCGGGCCGGCGGCGACGACGCCGCCGTCGCGCAGCAGGAGCACGTCGGTGAACCCCGGGGGGATCTCCTCGACGTGGTGGGTGACGAGCACGAGCGCCGGGGCCTCGATGTCGTCGGCGAGTTCGCCGAGCCGCGCGAGGAGGTCCTCGCGGCCGCCGAGGTCGAGGCCGGCGGCGGGCTCGTCGAGGAGCATGAGCTCGGGGTCGGTCATGAGCGCCCGCGCGATCTGCACGCGCTTGCGTTCGCCCTCGCTGAGGGTGCCGAACCGGCGGTCGGAGAGGTGGGAGACACCGAGTGCCTCGAGGAGCTCGCGCGCCCGGGCCATGTCCTGGCGGTCGTACTGCTCGCGCCAGCGTCCGACGACCCCGTAGGAGGCGGTGACGACGACGTCCGAGACCCGCTCGTCACCGGGGACGTGCTCGGCGAGGGAGGCGCTGGCGAGGCCGATGCGCGGGCGCAGCTCGAACACGTCGACCGCGCCCATGACCTCACCGAGGACCCCGGCGACGCCACGCGTGGGGTGCAGGCGTGCGGCGGCGATCTGCAGCAGGGTGCTCTTGCCGGCGCCGTTGGGGCCGAGGATCACCCACCGCTGGCCCTCCTCGACCTCCCAGTCGACCTCCGAGAGGATCTCCTTGCCCCCACGGGTCACGGTCACACCGGCGAACGCGAGCACGTCACTCATGGGGGTGACCCTATCGGCAGCGGCGAGGTGGATGCGCGTCGCCTCGGCGGACGCGGCCGAGGGGTCGGTGGCCCCCTACGCTGGGCGGGTGCCCGAGCTCCCCGCCTCCGTCCGCCTCGCGTTGTGGGCGACGCGGGCGCTCGTGCGCGGCGAGAGCGACCTCGACCGGGTCGTGCGGGCCGCGTCCCCCGACATCGCCGACGTCGATGCCGCCCCCGCGGTCGCGCGTCTCGACCTGTGGCAGCGCTTCGGGGAGCGCGTCGTCCTCGTGTCATTGCCCGCGCCGGGTGACCTCGTCGGTCTCCCCCGGGGAGGTGCCGAGTTCGTCGGCGCCGCACTCGACGCGGGGGAATGCGCGTGGTCGCCGCTGCTCGGTGGAGCCCTCGTGCCGGAGTTCGAGGAGTTCGGTCCCGCCGGGGACACCGGGACCCTGCTGCGGTGGACGGCCCACGAGGCCACGTCGCCGGTGTCGGCCGGGGACGACGACGCCGCCGATGCCGAACGCCTCCTGCGTTCCTCGACGCTCGAGGCCGTCCGCGCACTCGAGGATCTCGACGTGGCGCAGTGGGACTCCGGGCTGCGCAGCCTCGCCGACGAACGCCTCGCGAGCGGACGGTGGGGACTGCCCGACATCGACCCTCGGGCACGCCGTGTCATCACGCAGGCCGCCACGTTGACGTCGATCGCCGAGACGGCGCTCGACCACCTGCACGACGCCCCCACCCTCCTCGCCGGTGACCGGCGCGGGGCGATCCTGCGCGACATCGCGCGGGAGGCCCGCCACGCCCTCGTCACCGGGGCCAGGGCCGCCGCCCTCGACCTCGCCTCCCGCGCTCACTGAGCGCGGGAGAGAGCGCGCGGACGGTCGCGGCGACGGGACTCAGTGCCGGGCGAGGACCTTCTCGTAGACCTCCAGCGTGCGGTCACCGATCGCCGACCAGGAGAAGTGCTCGACCGCGCGCCGACGTCCGGCGAGACCACGCTCGCGCGCCCGCTCGGGGTCGGCGACGGCCTCGGTGAGGGCGGCGGCGAGGTCGGCCTCGAAGCGGGCCGGGTCGACCGGGGTGCCCGTGCCGTCGCCGACCTGCTCGATGTCGACGAGCCACCCCGTCTCGCCGTCGACGACCACCTCGGGGATCCCACCGGTCGCGGTCGCGACGACGGGGGCCTCGCACGCCATCGCCTCGAGGTTGACGATGCCGAGCGGTTCGTACACCGACGGACACGCGAAGACCGTCGCGTTGGACTCGATCGCGACGACCTGGTCGCGCGGCAGGTGCTCGGCGATCCACACCACGCCCTCGCGGGTGGTCCGCAACTCCGCGATGAGAGCCTCGACCTCCGCCTTGATCTCGGGAGTGTCGGGCGCGCCCGCGCAGAACACGACCTGCACCTCCGGGGGGAGGTCGGCCGCGGCGCGCAACAGGTGGGGCAGGCCCTTCTGCCGGGTGATGCGGCCGACGAAGACGATCGAGGGCCTGTCGGGGTCCATGCCGTGGCGGCGGCAGACGTCCTTGCCCGCGCCCGAATGGTCGGGCTGCCAGTCCGTGGAGTCGATGCCGTTGTGGACGACGGAGACCCGGTCGGGATCGATCGAGGGGTAGCACGTGAGGATGTCGGCGCGCATGCCGCGGCTCACGGCGATGATGCCTGCGGCCGACTCGTACGCCGTGCGCTCCACCCAGGAGGACACCCGGTAGCCGCCGCCGAGCTGCTCGGCCTTCCAGGGACGCAGCGGCTCGAGGGAGTGCGCCGAGATGACGTGCGGGACGCCCGCGAGGAGCGAGGCGACGTGCCCGGCCATGTTCGCGTACCACGTGTGGGAGTGGACGAGGTCGGTGCCGACGCAGTCGCCGGCCATCGCGAGGTCGACCCCGAGGGTCTGCAGGGCCGCGTTCGCGTCGGCGAGTTCGGCGATCTCGGGGTAGCCCGTCGTCCCGGCCTCGTCGCGGGGACCGCCGAAGCAGCGCACCTGGACGTCGATGTCACCACGGGCCCGCAGCGCCCGCGTCAGCTCGGCCACGTGGACCCCGGCACCGCCGTAGATCTGTGGGGGGTATTCCTTCGTGAGGATGTCTACGCGCACCGCTTCACCCTAGTCGGCAAACCCCGGCTGCGGGGGTGGACCGCGGCCCCCGACCGAGCGCGGGAGAGAGGTCCCCGGACCCGCCGAAGCAGGGCCCTTGTTCCCGTCCCTCGCGGGCGACCCCGCAGGTAGGTTGAGCGCATGAGGCGTCGGAAGCGCAGCAGCAATGTCCTGGCCATCGTTCTCGCCGGCGGAGAGGGAAAGAGGCTCATGCCCCTCACGGCCGACCGGGCCAAACCGGCGGTCCCCTTCGGCGGCATCTACCGTCTCATCGACTTCGCCCTGAGCAACGTCGTCAACTCCGGCTATCTCAAGGTCGTCGTCCTCACGCAGTACAAGTCCCACAGCCTCGACCGGCACATCAGTCGCACGTGGCGCATGTCCCACCTGCTCGGCAACTACGTCACCCCAATCCCGGCCCAGCAGCGCATGGGCAAGCAGTGGTACATGGGGAGCGCGGACGCCATCTACCAGAGCCTCAACACCCTCGACGACGAGCGCCCCGACTACGTCGTCGTCGTCGGCGCCGACCACGTCTACCGCATGGATTTCAGTCAGATGGTCCAGCAGCACATCGAGACCCAGGCGGGGATCACGGTGGCGGCCATCCGGCAGCCGATCTCCCTCGCCGACCAGTTCGGTGTCATCGAGGTCGACCCGGCCGACGAGCGCAAGATCGGTCGGTGGCGCGAGAAGCCGAAGGACGCCCAGGGGCTGCCCTCCTCCCCCAACGAGGTGCTCGCCTCGATGGGCAACTACGTCTTCGACGCCGACGTGCTGCGCGACATCGTCGTCGCGGACGCCGAGAACGAGGCCAGCGCCCACGACATGGGCGGCGACATCGTGCCGCACTTCGTCGACCGTGGCGAGGGATGGGTGTACGACTTCGCCTACAACGAGATCCCCGGGGTCACCGATCGCGACCGCGCGTACTGGCGCGACGTCGGCACGATCGACAGCTACTACGAGGCCAACATGGACCTCATCGCGATCCACCCGATCTTCAACCTCTACAACTACGAGTGGCCGATCTACACCTCCCAGGTCGGCAACCACCCGCCGGCCAAGTTCGTCCACAACGAGACCGGCCGCCTCGGGGAGGCGATCAACTCCGCCGTGGCCTCCGGGGCGGTCATCTCCGGGGCCCGGGTCGAAGGATCGGTCGTCTCGCCGCTCGTACGCGTGAACTCCTATGCACAGGTGCACGACTCCGTGCTCCTGGAGGCCGCCCGCATCGGTCGCAAGGCCGTCGTGGAGAAGGCGATCCTCGACAAGAACGTCGTCCTCGAGGACGGTGCCGAGGTCGGCGTCGACCACGCGCGCGACCTCGAACGGGGCTTCCACGTGAGTGACGACGGGGTCGTCGTCGTGCCCAAGAACACCATCGTCCGGGCGTGACGAACGCCGTGTCCACGGCGTGAACGGCGTCATCATCAGAGCGTGAACGAACCTCGCCGTCAGAACGTGAACGCCGACAGCTCGTCGGGCGCCCGTCCCGGCCACGTGCCGGACGGGCGTCTGCTCGTCGTCATGGACGTGGACTCGACGTTCATCCGTGAGGAGGTCATCGAACTCGTCGCGGCGCACGCCGGCGCGACGGCGCAGGCCGAGGTCGCGGCCGTCACCGAGGCCGCGATGCGCGGTGAGCTCGACTTCGGCGAGAGCCTCCGCGCGCGGTGCGCGACCCTCGCGGGCCTCGGACGGGACGTTCTCGCAGAGGTCGAGGCCTCGGTCACCGTCACCCCCGGGGCCGACGTGCTCGTGCGCACCCTGCACGACCAGGGACACGCGGTCGCGCTCGTCTCGGGTGGGTTCGTCGAGATCGTCGGACCCCTCGCCGCACGCTTCGGGATCACCCACGTGCGGGCCAACCGGTTCGCGATCCGCGACGGGCGGCTCACCGGCGAGGTCGACGGGGAGATCGTCGACCGGGCCGCCAAGGCGGCCGCCCTCCGGGAGTTCGCCGAGGTCGAGGGCATCGACCTCGCCCATACGATCGCGATCGGTGACGGCGCCAACGACCTCGACATGATGGCGCTCGCCGGGCTCGGGATCGCGTTCTGCGCCAAACCCGTCGCCCGGGAACAGGCGGACCTCGCGATCGACGTCCCCGACCTGGCCCTCGTGCTCCCGATCCTCGGCCTCTCCCCCGCCGCATCCGCCGGACGCGCCGAACCCGTCTGACGCGCCGCCAGGCGTGCGGTGGCTCAGGTGCGTCGTTCGGGGCGGTCGGTGAAGAGCTGGACCGTGCCGTAGGGCGTCATGCCCGCGCGTTCGAGGCACCTCCACGACGGCAGGTTCGCCGGCGCGACGCATGCGGCGATGAGCTCGTTCTCCGGCACCGAGTGCAACGCCGCCTGCACGAGCGCGGTGCCCTTGCCCTGACCACGATGCCGGGGATCGAGGGCGAAGGAGATCTCTCGCAAGCCACCGATGCCACGTGCGAGCACGACGACGTCCTCCACCGCCGGGTCGGCCGAGCCGAACACCTGGACCTCCGAGCGCACGCGCCTCGCGTGTTCGACGAGGGGGTGGCGGGCGAGATCGGAGCGCATCACGAGGTGGTCACCGGCGCTCGCCTCACCTCCGCCCGGGCCGAGCATGAGCAGGTCGAGGGTGTCGATCCAGCCGTTCTTGGCCAGCGCCGTGACGACCCGTGGGTCGTGCGCGCCGCCCCAGCCGTCGACGCCGAGCTCGGCGAGGTCGTTCTCGGTGTGATCGTAGGAGACCGCGAGGATCGCGTGCCCGGGGAAGGACAGGATGCCCTGGATGTGCGGGACCCAGGGCGTCACTCGCATCCATCCGCCGTCCATCGGCGGCCGGGTTCCCGTGACGAGTCCGCGGAGGAACCGGGCGAGCGGATGCCGCGCCGGGGTCCAGATCGGCGACTCGTTCGACATGCGTGCGGCCTCCACGTGTGCGCGGGATTCCTCCGGTGGGTCCGGACGGGCGCGAGAACGACGCCCTCCCGACCCCTATCGGCGAATACCGCTCATCAGGTGAGGATTTCGGAGACGGCCGGGCGCTCAACCACCGAACGCGTGGAAGCCACCGTCGACATGGACGATCTCGCCGGTCGTCGCGGGGAACCAGTCCGAGAGGAGCGCGACGCAGGCCTTGGCCGCGGGGGTGGGGTCGGAGATCTCCCATCCGAGCGGGGAGTGGTCGCCCCACTGGGCGAACTTCGAGAACGCCGGGATGCTCTTGGCGGCCGTCGTGCTGATCGGCCCCGCGGCCACGAGGTTGCTGCGGATGCCCCGGGGGCCCAGGTCGCGGGCGACATACCGACTCGTCGACTCGAACGCCGCCTTCGCCACGCCCATCCAGTCGTACCCCGACCACGCGACCGACGCGTCGAGGGTGAGACCGACGATCGTGCCGCCGGTCGACATGAGGGGCAGACACCCCTTGGCGAGGGCCTTGAGGGAGTAGGCCGAGATCTGGAGCGCCGGCGCGACGTCCTCCCAGCTCGCGCCCATGAAGTCGAAGGCCTCCTGCGGGGCGAACCCGATCGAGTGGAGCACCCCGTCGAGGTGGTCGGTGTGGGCCCGCACGCGGTCGGCGAGGGCGTCGATGTCCGCGGCGTTCGAGACGTCGAGCTCGACGACGGGCGCCTCGACCGGCAGCCGCTTGGCGATCTTCTCGGTGATCCGCGCGGCGCGCCCGAAGGAGGTGAGCACGACCGTGGCGCCCTCTTCCTGCGCGAGGCGCGCGACGTGGAACGCGATGGACGATTCGGTGAGCACACCGGTGACGAGGATGTTCTTTCCCTCGAGCAGGGCCATGGGGGTTCTTCTCCTGGGGGCTGGGCGGGTGAGGTGGGACGGGGGCACGGGCGGGGTCAGTGCCCCATGCCCAACCCGCCGTCGACGGGGATGACGGCGCCGGAGACGTAGCCGGCCGCGTCGGAGACGAGGAACCGCACGACGCCCGCGACCTCCTCCGGTTCGCCGAACCGGCCGGCGGGGATGATCCCGCGGTACGTGGCCTTGAGGTCGTCGGGCAGCTCCTGGGTCATCGCCGTGTCGATGTAGCCGGGCGCGACGACGTTGACCGTGATGCGCCGGGAGCCGAGCTCGCGCGTGAGGGACCGGGCCACGCCGACGAGACCCGCCTTGCTCGCCGCGTAGTTGACCTGCCCCGGCGAGCCGTAGAGGCCGACGACACTGGAGACGAGGACGATCCGCCCACCCTTGGCGCGCAGCAGGCTCTTGGTCGCGCGGCGGGCGCAGCGGATGGCCCCGACGAGGTTGGTGTCGAGGACGGCGTCGAGGTCGTCGTCGCTCATGCGCATGAGGAGCTGGTCTCGGGTGATGCCCGCGTTCGCGACGAGGCCACCCATCGGGGCGCCGACGATCTTCTCCGCCTCGGTGAACGCCGCGTCCACCGAGGCCGTGTCGGTGACGTCGAGGCGGACCGCATCGAGACCCTCGGGCGCCTCCTCCGACCGGCACCCGACGACGACCGGGTGACCCGCCTCGCGCAGTTCTCTCGCGACGGCCAGGCCGATGCCTCGGTTGCCTCCGGTGACGAGGACGGGACGGGGGGTCGGATCGGTCATCGGAGCGCTCCTGGCAGGGACGACGGCGGCGGGCGATCCCGAACCTAATGCACCACGGACTCCCTTGTCGCACATGCCCTCAGGTGACCCACGGGTAGCTTTTCGCTGGTCCCGAGCCCGCGCCGGTGACGCGATCGGAGACGGCGCGTAGAGTGGCGACATGGCGAGAGACCCCGACGAGCGGGTTCATTCGATCTCCAGCCTTCCCAGATCGCGGGCCGAGGATCAACGCCGACGCATGCGCGGATACACGATCTCCATGTCCATCCGCACGATCTGCTTCCTCATCGCAGGGCTCTTCGTCACGGTCGTCGACTGGCGCCCCGGCGCGTGGATCTTCATCGCCGCCGCCGTCGTCCTTCCCTACCCGGCCGTCGTGCTCGCGAACAACCGGGACATGCGCACCACGGTCGAGGAGCACGAGCCCGTCGTCCACCGCATGCTCACGGCCGAGGCCGGCACCCACGACTGGGACCGACCGGCACAGGAGGACCCCGAGTCCCCGGCACCGCAGCCCGTCCCCACGGTCGTCGTCGGCACGGCCAAGGACGCCGATCACGGAGCGACGCGGGTCTGACGCGGGTCGTCGCGCCGCCCGTGAGGGCTGTCGCGATCAACCGCCGATCGCGGACATCGGCCGCGCAGGCTGGGTGAAGTCGGGCTTGCCGATGCCGTGACCGGCGGCCTTGCGCCACATCTCGCCACGGATGAGGCGGACGAGGTCGCGGTCGCTCGCGCCCTCGCGCAGGGGTCCCCGCAGGTCGACCTCGCCCCGGGCGAACAGGCAGTTGCGAACCATGCCGTCGGCGGTGAGCCGCACCCGGTCGCAGGCCCCGCAGAACGGCGCGGTGACGCTGGCGATGACCCCGACGACGGCGGGGCCGCCGTCGACGAGGAACCGCTCGGCGGGCGCACTCCCCCGTTCCGGCACGGCGGTGAGCGTGAACCGCTTCTCGAGGCGCTCGCGGATCTCGTCCGCGGTCACCATCTGCGACCGCGCCCATCCGTGTTGGGCGTCGAGGGGCATCTGCTCGATGAAGCGGAGTTCGTACCCACGCACGAGGCACCACTGCAGGAGGTCGGCGACCCCGTCGTCGTTGATCCCCCGCATCGCGACCGCGTTGACCTTGACCGGGAGGAGACCGGCGTCGGCGGCGGCCGCGAGTCCGGCGACGACGTCGTCGAAGCGGTCACGGCGGGCGAGCTGCTCGAACGTCGCCCGGTCGGTCGTGTCGAGGGAGATGTTGACGCGGTCGAGGCCGGCCTCCGCGAGGTCGCCTGCGAGGCGCGCGAGACCGATCCCGTTGCTCGTCATCGCGATCCGTGGCCGCTCGGGCAGGGCGGCGATCCCGGCGACGAGGTCGACGAGGCCCTTGCGCAGCAGGGGCTCACCGCCGGTGAGGCGCACCTGCTCGATGCCGAGGTCGACGAACAGCCCGACGAGCCGGAGGAGTTCGTCGTCGGTGAGCATCTGGGGTCGCGCCATCCACGGCAGCCCCTCGGCCGGCATGCAGTAGGTGCAGCGCAGGTTGCAGTGGTCGGTGAGCGAGACCCGCAGGTCGCGGGCCACACGCCCGAAGGTGTCGACGAGCCCGTCACGGGAGACCGGGGGCGCGGTCCCGGGGCCGTCGACGGGGCGTCGCACGGGCCAGGGCAGGGACCCCGACGCACCGGGCACCGACCCCTGCTCCGGGGGACCTGGCACGCGCGGGGACTCCGTGGTCATGCCGCAACGATAGCGACGGCGTCTGTCGGAGCCCGTGAGGGGCGGGCGCCGGACGGCCGTGCCGGGGCCCCGAGTAACGTGACCCACGTGTGGCGGCTCCTCTTCACCCGGCGATGGCTGACGGCGCTGCTCGTCGCCGCGGTGTTCGCGACCGCGTGCGTGTTCCTCGGCCGCTGGCAGTGGGGACGCCACCTCGACAAGACTCACCGCAAGCACCAGATCGAGACCTACTACGCGGCGCCACCCTCGCCGCTGGACGACATCGTCCCGGCCGGGGCGGGGTCGCTGCCCGAGGACGGCCAGTGGCGTCACGTCTCGATGGAGGGCAGCTACCTGCCCGAGGGCCGGTTCATGGTCCGCAACCGGCCGCAGCGGGTGACCTACGGCTACGAGGTGCTCGACGTCCTGCGACTCTCCGGCGGCGAGGGCGTCGTCGTCGACCGCGGGTGGGTCCAGAACGCCGAGCGCGCCGACATCCTGCCCGAGGTCCCCCCGGCGCCGTCCGGCCCCGTCGAGGTGACCGGCTGGCTGCGTCCCGGTGAGGAGAGCCGCGGTCGCGATCTCCCGGCCGGACAGCTCGCCTCGATCGACCTCTCCGAGGTGTCCAGGGTGACCGGTCTGCGGCTGCGGCCGATCTACGTCGTCCTCGACGCCGAACGTACGGCCGACGGCGGCACTCCCCCGCGTCCGACCCCGCTCCTGCCGCCCTCCACGGACACCGGCCCCCACTTCGCCTACGCCCTGCAGTGGTGGGGGGCCGCGCCGGTCGGGTTCGCCATCGTCTTCGTCTACCTGCGCCGGGAGTACCGCGACTCCCTCGGCCCCGACGCGCCGAGCCCCGCTCCCCGGCGTCCGCGCAAGACCCGGATCTGGGATGAGGAGGACGGGTGAGCCCGAAGCGGCCCCAGCCCCGAGACCACGTCGATGACGTGAGTGAGGCCACCGATGACCTCGGCGGTGCGCGCGCCTGGACCGGACGTGTCTTCGTCGGGGTGAGCCTCGACGGCTACCTCGCCCGTCCCGACGACGACCTCGACTGGCTCACCGACCCGCCTCCCGGTCGGTCCCACGCGCGGGTGAGCAGTGACCGCCCCGCCCTCACCTGGGAGACGTTCTACCCCGACGTCGATCACGTCCTCATGGGCCGCCGGACCTACGACAAGGTCCTCACCTTCGGCGACTGGCCCTACCCCGACAAGTCCGTCGTCGTCGTGTCCCGCACCCGACGCGGGCTCGACGACCGCGTCACGTTCGTGACGTCCCTGCAGGAGGCGTCCGCGGTCCTGCGGTCCGGTGGCGCGGAGCAGGTCTACGTCGACGGCGGTGCCCTGATCCGCAGCTGCCTCGAGCGCGGTCTCATCGACGAGATCACCGTGAGCACGGCGCCGGTGCTCCTCGGTGAGGGGATCCCCCTCTTCGGCCGACTCGCGCGCGACGTCCTGCTCACCCTGACCGGCAGCCACGTCTCGGACAGCGGGATGGTGTGCGCGACCTATCGGGTGGCGGCCGCCTGCGCCCCTGACCTGCGTGACTGAGCCCTGATCCACCGTCCGGATTCTGTGCTTCGGCTCGGGGGTGAATTTTG
>NZ_DAMBGD010000002.1:243234-321489 GCF_032060985.1 Mobilicoccus sp. | reverse complement strand
CCAACAAACAATTGGCATCGATTTTTGGCACGCTGTTGAGTTCTCAAGCATCGGATGCACTCGGTGACTCACGCCGTGTTCCTGGCGCTTGCCTCCGGGGCAACTCTTGAACCTTACCTGCTCGGCTTCTCGGTGTCAACCCCGGCTCTTCGTTCTTCATGAGTTCTTCATGAGTTCGAAGCCGAAGTTTTACCGGCCGTTCAGGACCTGGTGAAACTTACTGCGCCCGGCTTCCTCGGTCAAATCGACCGTTTCCGTCCGGTTTTCGCCGGTCTTGCGACCTCGGTCCCCGTTTGGGCAACCCGAGAACCATACGACCGACTCGTCGCGGGATGCAAATCGGCCCGCGTCGGCCTTCTTCAGGCGGACGCGGGCCGAGAGGAGCCCGTCGAGGGGCCGAGAGACCTCCGCCGTGGGCGAAGGAGTCAGGTGTGCCGGTCAGCGTGCGCCTCAGACCGGAGGCACACCGTGACGCCGGCGCGAGAAGTGACGGTCCCGTCCGCGCGCGTAGGCGAGTCGGCGGATGAGGTCCTCTCGTAGACGGTCGGCCTCGATGACGTCGTCGATGACGAGGTCGGCGGCGAGGCGTTCGAGATCGACGTCGGTCTCGTACTCCGCGCGGCGCTCGGCGACGTAGGCGGCGCGCTCGTCGAGATCGGTGATCTGGGCGATCTTGTTCGCGTACACCGCGTTGACCGCCGCCTCCGGCCCCATGACCGCGATACGGGCGGTGGGCAGTGCGATCGTCGCGTCCGGCCCGAATCCCGGACCCCCCATCGCGTAGAGCCCCGCGCCGTACGCCTTGCGGACCACGACACAGAATTGCGGGACCGTGGCCTCGGAGACGGCGCTCACCATCTTCGCCCCGTGTCGGATGATGCCGCCGCGCTCGACCTCGGAGCCGATCATGAACCCCGGGACGTCGGCGAGGTAGACGAGCGGGATGCCGTAGGCGTCGCACTGCCAGATGAAGCGGGCGGCCTTGTCGGCGGAGTCGGTGAACAACACCCCGCCCTTGACCGCCGAGTTGTTCGCGACCATGCCGACGGTGCGCCCCTCCATGCGGGCGAAGCCGATGACGAGCTCGGGCGCGAACAGCGGCTTGATCTCGAAGAAGGACTCCTCGTCGACGAGCCCCTCGATGACCTCGTGGATGTCGAAGGGCACGCTCTCGACGTCGGGGACGCTCGCGTGGGTGAGGGGAGCGAGCGGCGCCTCGACCGCGTACACGGGCGGCTCCTGCTCCCACGTGCTCGGGAGATAGGAGAAGTAGAGCCGCGCGAGCTCGATGGCCTCCGCGTCGTCCTCGGCGAGGAGATCACCGACGCCCGAGACCGTGCAGTGCATCCGCGCCCCGCCCATCTCCTCGAGGCTCACCCGTTCGCCCACGACCATCTCGGCCATCCGCGGGCTGCCGAGGTACATCGAGGCGTTTCCCTCGACCATGACGATGACGTCGGTGAAACTCGGGATGTACGCGCCGCCGGCCGCGCTCGGGCCGAAGAGGCAACAGATCTGCGGGACACGACCCGAGAGCGCGACCTGGTTGTGGAAGATCCGCCCCGCGCCCCGGCGGCCCGGGAACATCTCCACCTGGTCGGTGATCCGCGCCCCGGCCGAGTCGACGAACCAGAACACGGGCAGTTCCTCGCGCAGCGCCGCCTCGGTGGCCCGGATGATCTTCTCCACCGTGCGGGCGCCCCAGGACCCCGCCTTGACCGAGGGGTCGTTGGCGATGACGATCGCCGGCCGCCCCTCGACGGTGCCCCGGCCGGTGACGACACCGTCCGCGGGCAGCCCGGCGACCATCGCGTTCGCATAGCGGCCGTCCTCGACGAAACTCCCCTCGTCGAACAGCAGCGCGATGCGGTCGCGCACGAACATCTTGTTCTGCGAGTCGAGTTTGGCCCTCGCCTTCTCGCCCAGGGACGCCGAGGCCGCGTGAGCGCCGGAGAGCCGGCGACGGATGTCGGCGACCCGGGCGTCACCCCCCTGCTCGTCCGGACCGGGCGGGGCGAACGGCCCCGCCGTCGAGGGGGTGGCGGAACGCAGGTCGACCATGACGTCCTTCCTTGTCACTGAACCAGGCTGCGGGCGGCGGTCAGAGCCCGTAGGAGCGGGCGATGAGCATGCGCTGCACCTCGGAGGTGCCCTCACCGATCTCGAGGATCTTGCTGTCACGGTAGAACCGCGCGACCGGGTAGTCCTCCATGAAGCCGTTGCCGCCGAAGATCTGCGTCGCGATGCGCGTGGCCGAGACCGCGGCCTCGGTGGTGTACACCTTGGCGATCGACGCGGCCTTCTTGACCTCCGTGTGCGAGCGGCGCCCGGCGTGCATCTCGTCCTTGAGCCACGCCGCCTTGTAGGTGAGGCAACGGGCGGTCTCGGCCATCACCGCGAGGTCGGCGACCTTGAAGCTCACGCCCTGGTTCGCACCGATCGGCCGACCGAACGCCATGCGGGTCTTGGCGTACTCCGCCGACTCCTCGAGCATGCGCTGGATGCAGCCGGTCGCGAGCGCCGAGATGGCGATGCGGCCGTCGTCGAGGGTGGCGAGGAACTGCTTGAAGCCGTGGCCACGACGACCGAGGAGGTTCGCCTCGGGAACCCGGGCGTCCTCGAAGGTGAGCCCGTGGGTGTCGGAGATGTTCCAGCCGAGCTTGTCGTAGGCCGGCTCCACGGTGAAGCCCGGCGTGCCGTTCGGCACCATGATCGCGCTGATCTCGGCCTTGCCGTCCTCGGTCTCCCCCGTGCGGGCCGTGACGGTGACGACCGAGGTGATCGGGGTCCCCGAGTTCGTGATGAACGCCTTGGCGCCGTTGACGACCCACTCCCCGTTCTCGAGGCTCGCGCGCGTCTTCGTGGCCCCGGCGTCGGAGCCGGCGTCGGGCTCGGTGAGACCGAAGCCCGCCATCGTGCGCCCGGCGGAAAGGTCGGGCAGCCACGTCTCCTTCTGCTCCTGCGTGCCGTAGGTGAGGATCGGGTTGATGCCGAGGCCCACGCCCGCCTGGAGGGTGATGCCCATCGACTGGTCCACGCGACCGAGCTCCTCGATGGCGAGGCAGAGGTAGGTGAACTCCCCGCCCTCCCCGGCGTGACCGCCGAACTCCTCGGGCACGACGAGACCGAAGAGGCCGAGTTCGCCCATCTGCGGGATGAGCTCGGCGGGGAAGTGGTGCTCGCCGTCCCACGTGCGGACGTGGGGGCCGATCTGCGATTCGGCGAAGTCGCGCACGGTCCGGCGGAAGTCCTCGTGGTCGGCGGAGAGCTCGAACATCGGTGTCCCTTCTCGACCTGTCCAGGTCTGGGTGGTGGGGGTGGTCTGTCGTCGAGGTCGTCGAGATGGTCGAGGTCGACGGCGGCGGCCGGCCGAGCGCCCGCCCCGGTCGACCGTGGCGGGTGCCGACCTCGGGGCCGACACTCGGAAACCTCACTTGACGTTGACGTCAACGTAAAGCACTGTGTCGATCATGACAACCCGTCCGAGTGCCACCGACACCGAGCCTCGCACCATCGCCCAGGTCGCGGAGGAGTTCGGCGTGACCCATCGGACGATTCGTCATTACGAGGCCCTCGGCCTCGTCTCCCCCGAGCGTGACGGCACCCGGCGTCTCTTCCACCGCCGCGACCGCATCCGCCTCGACCTCGTCCTCCGCGGCCGACGGCTCGGGTTCCCCCTCGAGGAGATCCGCCGCATCGTCGACATGTACGACGACCACCCGGGGGAACGCGGTCAACTCGAGTACGTCCTCGCCCAGATCGACGAGCGCCGCGCCGACCTCGAACAGCGCCGGGCCGACATCGAGGTCGCCCTCACCGAACTCGACACCCTGGAGCGTCGATGCCGGGAGGACCTCGAGGGCCTCGCGCACTGACGCACTCACCCCACGCTCGGCGTCGTCCCCACGCCGCCACCCCCACCCCCTTGGCCGTCCCGCCGCCGAGGGACGAACTCGACGCCCGGAGGCCACCCCGCCGCCGTCGCACCGCCTCACCCGTGCCGCGCACCGCCCGTCCACGGGGTGAGCGACGTGCGTCGGCGCCAGCACGGACGCCTCCCCCGACGACGTCGTAAGGACGATCACGAGGACGCCCGTTCGGGTCACCGAAACCGGCGGCGCGCGCCCCGGAACGGCCCCTCGTCGGTGACGAGTGAGTCACGACCAGCGGCAATATGCGCCGTTTCACACGCGGAGCTCCGCACGTCGGTGCTAGCTTCTCGCCAACCCAGGGCACCCTTTCGACCAGATGGGGTGACCCCGTCCGGCACTCACGGGCGACGCACCACCTCGCCCCTGAGGACCGGGGCGAGCACGCGCCGTCATTGCTCGGCCGTGATCCAGGGAGGAACGAGATGACCCACGAACCCCTGGTGCGCCCACCGGCGCACCTCGATCGAGGGCGCGCGCCGTGGACCTGATCGTCTACATCGCCAAGCGCATGGCCAACTACGTCGTCATGATCTTCGTGGCCACGTCCATCGCGTACTTCGCTGCGGTGAGCTTCATGAATCCCCAGGAGCGGCTGCTCCAGCGGACCCCGCGCCCCACCGTCGAGCAGGTCGACACCCAGCTCCGGGTCATCGGGCTGGACCCGCACATGAGTGCCGTCGACCGCTACTGGCAGTGGCTCACCGGCATCGTCCTCCACTGGGACTGGGGCTACGGGGCCAACGGCGCCCACGTCAACGACGAGTTCTTCGCCCGCGCACTGATCTCCGCGAGGCTCGTCCTGCTCGCCACCCTCATCTCGATCGTCATCGGCGTCGCCCTCGGTGTCTTCGCGGCCGCCCGCCAGTACAAGTTCAGCGACCGCGTCATCACCTACGGCACCTACTTCATCTCGGTGATCCCGGCGCCGGTGGTCTACCTCATCGTGCAGATGTCGGGCATCAAGCTCAACGAGCAGGTGAACAAGCGGCTCGTCTACGTCACCGGCATGCGCTCGCCGCGGGTCCCCGACGAGGCGTGGCCGAGGCTCGTCGACGAGATGCAACACCTCATCCTGCCGACCATCGCACTCACCGTCGTCGCGTACACGAGCTACACGCTGCTGCAACGCTCGCTGCTGCTCGACAACGTCAACGCCGACTACGTGCGCACCGCCCGCGCCAAGGGCCTCACGCGCCTCGAGGCGATCAGCAGGCACGCCCTGCGGACGTCGTTCATCCCCGTCGCACAGAGCATCGCGTTCCAACTCCCCGGCATCTTCGTCGGCACCTTCATCATCGAGACCGTCTTCGCGTGGCAGGGACTCGGCCGCTGGACGCTCGACGCGATCATGGTCACCCAGAGCGTCAACGTCGCCGTCGCCGGCGTGGCCTTCGGGGGGCTCATGTTCGCGATCGGCGCGATCCTCGCCGACCTGTCCGTCGCGATCGTCGACCCCAGAGCCCGGGTGAGCTGACATGACCGACCACACTCCGCGTGACCCCGACGCCCCCCGCGGCGACACGCCCCGGGAGCTCGGCCGCGACGACGGCACGTCCCCCGTCCCCACCACGCCCCGGAGCGGTCCGGGTCGCGACGGCGACCCCGCCTCGAGCGCCCCCCTCGACCACGCCGACGCCCTCGCCCAGAACCCCGACTACCTTCCCTCGACCCCCCTCGCCGAAAGCGCGAACGCGGCCTCCCGGCTGGGCGGTGGGGCAGTCCCCTCCCCCGCGGCGCTCGGCACGGCCACGGCGGCGCCGCCGCGTGCGGCGACCGACCCCGGGGCCGAGAACCCGCACGGCGACGAGGACCAGGTCAAGGTCACCGGCAAGGCGCGGCTCATCGTCACGCGGCTGCTGCGCAACAAGGGCGCCGTCCTCGGGCTCTTCCTGCTTCTGCTCGTCACGCTGTTCGCGATCTTCGGCAACGTCGGCAACCGGTTCACCTACCTCGACCAGGACCTCCTGAACATCGGCGCCCCGCCCGGCGTCGGCGGCCACCGGCTCGGCACGAGCGGCGGTGGCATCGACCTGTGGGCGATGCTCGTCCGCGGTACCGGCAAGTCGCTGCTCATCGCGTTCTTCGTCGGCGTCTTCGCGCCGATCATCGGCGCCGCGTACGGCACCGCCATCGCCTACTGGGGCGGTCCCCGCGAGAAGGTCGGCATGTGGATCCTCGACATGCTCATCCTCATGCCGTACTTCCTCATCATCGCGGTGCTCATGGGCTCCACCGGCGGCAACGCCCTCGTGCTCGCCCTGCTGCTCACCGTGTTCGGCTGGATGGGTCTCGCCCGTGTCGTCCGCGCGACCACCGCCTCGCTGCGGGAACGCGAGTTCGTCAAGGCCGCCGGCTACATGGGCGTCCGCGACGTCAACATCATCCGGCGCCACATCATCCCGAACATCGGCTCACTGCTCATCATCAACATCATCACGGGCACCTATTCGGCGATCATCGCCGAGACGGCCCTGTCGTTCCTCGGCGTCGGCGTCCGTCCCCCGGACGTCTCCCTCGGCTCCCTCATCGGGCAGTCCGCAAGCCAGCTCGCCGCCTACCCGTGGATGTTCTGGGGACCGACCGTCTGCCTGCTCATGATCACGTTCTCGCTCGCCCTCATCGGTGACGGGATGCGCGACGCGCTCGACCCCAACAGCAAGTCAGGAGGCCGGGCATGAGTACCGCCGTCCACGGCACGATGCCGCCGGCGGAGGGTGCCGGCGTCGGCGCCGTCCTCTCGGTGCGCGATCTGCACGTCCGTTTCGGCACCGAGGCCGGCTCGATCCACGCCGTCCGCGGGGTCGACTTCGACCTCCACCCCGGACAGGTGCTCGGGATCGTCGGCGAGTCCGGCTCCGGCAAATCGGTGACCTCGCTCGCGATCATGGGCCTGCTCGCCGACAACGCGAAGATCACGGGTTCCATCACCTACAACGGCCACGAGCTGCTCGGGCTCTCCGACAAGCAGATGTCGGACTACCGCGGCAAGGACATCGCGATGGTGTTCCAGGACCCGCTGAGTTCGCTCACACCGGTGTTCACCGTCGGCGACCAGATCATCGAGGCCCTCCGGGCCCACGGGTCGATCGGCAAGGAGAAGGCCCGCGAGCGCGCGATCGAGCTGCTCGACATCGTCGGCATCCCGAGCCCCAGGACCCGCGTCGACTCCTACCCGCACGAGTTCTCCGGTGGCATGCGGCAACGCGTCGTCATCGCCATCGCGATCGCCAACAATCCGCGCGTCATCATCGCCGACGAGCCCACGACGGCCCTCGACGTCACCATCCAGGCGCAGATCCTCGACGTGCTCCGCGTGGCGCAGCGTGAGACGGGCGCCGCGGTCATCATGATCACCCACGATCTCGGCGTCGTCGCCGGCATCGCCGACGAGGTCATGGTCATGTACGCCGGCCGCCCCGTGGAGGTGGGCCCCGTCGATCAGATCTACGGCCACCCCCTCATGCCGTACACCGTCGGCCTGCTCGGCTCCATCCCCCGCGTCGACAGCGGAGAGAAGCGGAGCCTCGTCCCCATCGAGGGCAACCCGCCGAACCTCCTCGTCGAACCGACCGGATGCCCCTTCGCCCCCCGGTGCCCCATCAGCACCGACGCCTGCCTCGACGGCGAACCGCCGCTGCAGGGCGTCGAGCCGGGCCACCAGGCCGCCTGCATCCGCAGCGCCGAACTCCGCACGATCGCCGGGGCGACCGACATCTTCCCCGTGCCGCCCGTCGCCGTGAGCGACCTCGACCGCCTCCCCCGCGAACGGCGCGAGGTCGTCCTCGAGGTGAGGAACCTGCACCGACACTTCCCCCTCATGAAGGGCACGCTGTTCAAGCGGCAGGTCGGCCACGTCAAGGCCGTGGACGGTCTCGACTTCGACATCCGCGAGGGCGAGTGCATGGCGATCGTCGGCGAGTCGGGGTGCGGCAAGACGACGACGCTGCTCGAGATCATGGAGATGTCGCCCAAGACGAACGGCAACATCGTCGTTCTCGGCACCTCGGTCAAGGACGTGAAGAAGCGCTCCGAGCTCACGGAACTGCGCAGCAACGTCCAGCTCGTGTTCCAGGACCCGATGGGCGCGCTGGACCCCCGGTTCACGGTCTTCGAGATCATCGCCGAACCGCTGCAGACCCACGGGGTGCCCAAGGCCGAGTGCGAGGCGCGGGTGCGCGAGCTCATGCGGACCGTCGGGCTCATGCCCGACCACCTCAACCGCTTCCCCACGCAGTTCTCGGGCGGTCAGCGGCAACGCATCGGCATCGCCCGTGCGCTCGCGCTCAATCCGAAACTCATCATCCTCGACGAACCCGTCTCGGCCCTCGACGTGTCGATCCAGGCCGGTGTCATCAACCTGCTCGACCACCTCAGGGCGGAACTGGGCATCAGCTACCTGTTCGTGGCGCACGACCTCGCCGTCGTCCGCCACATCTCCGACCGCGTCGGCGTCATGTACCTGGGCAAGTTCGTCGAGATCGGCGACGTCGACGAGGTGTTCGAGAACCCGACCCACCCCTACACCCGGGCGCTCCTCTCGGCGATCCCCGTCCCCAGCCCGGAGAAGGAGCGCAACCGTCACCGCATCCTGCTCTCCGGTGACCTGCCGAGCCCCCTCGAGCGCCCGGAAGGGTGCGATTTCGCGACACGCTGCCCCGTCTTCAAGGGACTCGACGAGAATCGTCGGCATCGTTGTCGGACAACAGAGCCGCCACTCTCCACCACCGGAGCCGCGGACCATCAACAAGCGTGCTTCTATCCCGAGGAGAAGCTCGTCACGTCGCGGGTCTCCACCCACGACGGCACCGCGGACGACCAGCCGCGGGGAACCCAGGAAAGGAACACCCAATGAAGAGTCGTCGGATCCAGATGGCACTCGTGGTCGCCATGAGCGGTGCACTCGTCCTCTCCGGCTGTGCCGGCAATGGTGACGGGAACGACCAGGGCGGCGGAGGCGGCACCCCCGGCGCCACCGGCGGAGGCGCCGACAACATCGCCGACAACCCCCAGCCGCGGGAGAACGTCGAGGACGGTGGCACGTTCACGCGCCCCCTTGACTCCTTCCCCACGAACTACAACGAATGGCACGTCGACGGGAACCTCAAGGACTGGAACACCGTCATGGCTGCGGTGCAGCCGGGGTTCTACCTCATCTCCCCCGAGGGTGAGTTCGCGCCTCGCACGGAGTACCTGCAGGAGATGCCCACGTCCGAGAACAAGGACGGCAAGCAGGTCATCACCTACAAGATGAACCCCAAGGCCGTGTGGAACGACGGCGCCAAGATCGACTGGAAGTCCTTCGAGGCCACCTGGAAGGCCAACCGCGCCTCCGTGGACAAGGAGGGCTTCAACAACGTCGCCCAGTCCGGCTACGAGGACATCGAGAAGGTCGAGCAGGGTGGGACCCCCGAAGAGGTCCGCATCACGATGAAGAAGCCGTTCTACCCGGTGCAGAACCTCTTCGCCAGCGTGCTGCACCCCAAGCTCGGCACCAAGGACGCCTTCAACACCCTCATGAAGGACGACCCGCACCCCGAGTTGCGCTCCGGCCCCTTCGTGATCGACAAGCTCGACAAGGCGACCCAGACCGTCACGCTCAAGCAGAACCCCAAGTGGTGGGGCAACAAGCCCAAGCTGGACACGGTCATCTTCCGCCAGATGGAGGACTCGGCCAACATCCCGGCGTTCAGCAACGGCGAGATCGACATGGTCCAGACCAACTCCAAGGCCCGCATGACGCAGGTGCAGAACGCGCCCGACATGGAGGTTCGCCGGAGCCAGGACCTCGGCACGCGAGTCTTCATCTTCAACTCGGCCGCCCCGTCCCTCAAGGACACCGCCGTGCGCAAGGCGCTGTGGCAGGGCCTCAACCCCGAGGAGCTGAAGAAGGTCCGCTGGGCGGGCATGGACTACACCGAGAAGCCCGTCGGGTCGGCCATGTTCTACGCCTTCCAGCCGTACGGCGAGGACAACCTCCCCGTCCACTTCGACGCCGCCGCCGCCGAGAAGACGCTGCAGGACGCCGGTTACGTCAAGGGCTCCGACGGCGTGTACGCCAAGGACGGCAAGAAGCTCACCGTGCGCTACACGGCTCACGGGGACGACCCCGTCGTGACCGCCCAGGCGCAGACGATCCAGAACCAGCTCAAGGCGATCGGCATCGACCTCCAGCTCGACATGCGCTCGGCCGCCGCGTTCGGCAACACCATGGAGAAGCGGGACTTCGACTTCCTCCAGATGGGCTGGGGCAGCGGCGGGTTCCCGATCTCGACCTCCGCGCCCTGCCAGTTCTACTGCACGGACTCGACGAGCAACTACTCCAAGACCGGCACCCCGGAGCTCGACGCCCGCATCAAGAAGTTGGGCGAGATCGAGAACCAGGACGACCAGGTCAAGGAGATGAACGCCATCGAGAAGGAGTGGATGGCGCAGGGCTACGGCCAGCTGCCGTGGGCGAACGGCCCCGACGTCTGGGCCTTCCACAAGGGTGTCGCCAACTACGGCCCCGCGCTCTTCCGCACCGTGAAGTGGGAGGACGTGGGCTGGCAGAAGGGCTTCAAGAAGTGACCCATGCCAGGTGAGCGGTCCTGACGGGCCGTGACCCCACACGACGGGCCGATCTCGGGAACTCCGAGGTCGGCCCGTCGTCGTGCGGCCGTCCTGGCCGGCCGCGGCCCACCGTCGGCGCGGCCCCCGGTCTCGTCCCGCGACCCGCGACCCCGTCGTCGGGCGAGCAGGCCGGCGCGACACCGGGTGGCGTGCGCGTGAATCGTCACCGGCACGGGTACGGTCCTGGGAGGAGCGGACCGACCCGGCGACGACAGGAGGTGGGATGAAGAACGCGGCGCTGGCCCCGACGATCCTCGTCCTCGCCGTCCTCGCGCTCATCTGGGGCGGCATGTTCGGGCTGTCCTATGCCGCCCAGCAGCGGGAGACGCGTGCGGACTCGAGCCCCGCGACGCCCCATCCGCCCACGGCGACCTCCTCCCCGACCACCGGCATCGGCGACTCCGGCACGAGCGGGGATCGACGCGGCGGCTCGTTCCTCGACCGCCTCCGCGGCGCGACCCAACCCGACGCGTCCCCGCGCGCAGACGCCGACCGCTGGGGCCTCACCCCCACCCCGACCTCCGCGCCGACGCGCCCCACCTCCGCCGCGAGTCCGGGCTCCGCAGCCACCCCCAGCGGTCGGGCCCCGGCCTCGGGCGGGACCTCCACCTCCGGCGACGACGGCACGGCGGGGAGCCGCTCGGCCGGCACGTCGACCTCAGGCGGCACGAGAGCAGAACGGCAGAGCGGGGCCACCGGCGACACCGGCGGTTCCCGATCCGGCGAGAAGGCGCCCGCGCCGGGCGAGATCTACACCGCACCGGCCGACTCCCCCGCCGGACGTGACGCCGCTCTCGGGGCCGACGCCCAGGGCTCGGGGTCGGTCGGGACGGGGGGTCTGCGAGGGCTGCTCGACCGTCTCGCGTCACACGACATCCGCGCCGACGGCTCCGGAGACCCCGCCGGGCTGACCGGGCGGGGCGCCGCAGCGCTCATCATCGTCCTGCTGCTCCTCGCCGCCGGCACCCGCCGACGCCACTGACCTGCCCGGGGCGTCGCGACCGCAGGCGGGAGACCGGCCCGGCCACCACCCACGGCGTCGCCCTGCCACGACCACGCCGCCCCGCGCACGCGCACGTTCCCGGCAGGTGTCTCGACCGGCCTCCGACGACCCCCGCCCCGACCTCTCGACGCCCCACTCCGGGCGGGTGGTCCGGAGCCCGCGGAACCGGCGTCGGGCACGTCGCCGAGGCCCCCTGCGGCACCTGTCGGGACCTGTCGCGAGCGGCGCCGACGAGCCCGCCGGAGGTGTGGTACCGCTCACCAAGAGAGGCCGACCGGGAAGCCGACCATGGCCCGGTGCCGCGCGCTAGAGTCCGGTTCATGGCGTCCATCAGCAAGGTACTGATTGCAAACCGCGGCGAGATCGCGGTCCGTATCGCACGTGCATGCGCGGATTCCGGCATCGGTTCCGTGGCCGTCTACGCCGACCCGGACCGGGACGCGCTGCATGTCAAGGTGGCGGACGAGGCGTACGCCCTGGGCGGCTCGACGCCGGGTGACAGCTACCTCGTCCAGGAGAAGCTGCTCGACGTGGCCAAGCAGTCCGGCGCCGACGCCGTGCACCCCGGATACGGCTTCCTCGCCGAGAACGCCTCCTTCGCGCAGGCCGTCATGGACGCGGGCCTCACCTGGATCGGGCCGTCGCCCGAGGCCATCGACGCGCTCGGCGACAAGGTCAAGGCGCGCCACATCGCCACCCGCGCGAACGCCCCGCTCGTCCCCGGCACCAAGGACCCGGTCGCCGACGCCGACGAGGTCGTCGCCTTCGCCAAGGAACACGGCCTCCCCGTCGCCATCAAGGCCGCCTACGGTGGTGGCGGCCGCGGCCTCAAGGTGGCCCGCACCATCGAAGAGATCCCCGAGCTGTTCGACTCCGCGGTCCGCGAGGCGGTCGGCGCGTTCGGGCGGGGCGAGTGCTTCGTGGAGCGGTACCTCGACAAGCCGCGCCACGTCGAGACCCAGTGCCTCGCCGACGCCCACGGCAACGTGGTCGTCGTCTCCACGCGCGACTGCTCGCTGCAGCGCCGCCACCAGAAGCTCGTCGAGGAGGCCCCCGCGCCGTTCCTCACCGACGAGCAGAACAAGGAGCTCATCCGCGCCTCCGTGGCCATCCTCAAGGAGGCGGGTTACCAGGGCGCCGGCACCTGCGAATACCTCGTCGCCGTCGACGGCACGATCAGCTTCCTCGAGGTCAACACCCGTCTTCAGGTCGAGCACCCGGTCACCGAGGAGGTCGCCGGCATCGACCTCGTGCGCGAGATGTTCCGCATCGCGAACGGAGAGGAGCTCGGCTACACGCAGGAGGACCTCCTCGCCGGGCAGCGTGGCCACTCCTTCGAGTTCCGCATCAACGGCGAGGACCCCGGCCGCGGGTTCCTGCCCGCCCCGGGCAGCGTGCTCACGTTCTCCCCCCCGAGCGGGCCCGGTGTGCGCCTCGACTCCGGCATCGAGCAGGGTGACGTCATCTCTGGCCAGTTCGACTCGATGCTCGCCAAGCTCATCGTCACCGGCTCCACCCGACAGCAGGCGCTGGAGCGTTCACGCCGCGCGCTCGCCGAGTTCGAGGTCGAGGGCATGCCCACCGCGCTCACGTTCCACCGCGTCGTCGTCGACGACCCGGCCTTCGCCCCCGAGGGCGAGGACCCCTTCACCGTCCACACCCGCTGGATCGAGACGGAGTTCGACAACACGATCGAGCCCTACTCCGGCCCGACGGCCGACGCCGCGAGCGAGGAGGCCGACCGCCACAAGGTCGTCGTCGAGGTGGGTGGCAAGCGGCTCGAGGTCAGCCTCCCCGGCGACCTCGCCATCGGCAACGGCGGTGGCGGCGGTGGCGGCGGCACGACCGCACGCCGCAAGGCCCCCCGCCGGTCCAGCGCCGGTGGGCGTGGCGGCGGCGCGGCCTCCGGTGACTCCCTCACCGCGCCGATGCAGGGCACGATCGTCAAGCTCGCCGTCGAGGAGGGCGCGACGGTCGCCGAGGGCGAGCTCGTCATCGTGCTCGAGGCGATGAAGATGGAGCAGCCCATCAACGCCCACAAGTCCGGCGTCATCACCGGCCTCAAGGCCGCCGTCGGTGAGACCGTCACCAGCGGTGCCGTCCTCGCCGAGATCAAGGACGCCGAGTGACCCGTTAGGGACTCAGCCGCCGACGACGCCGTCGACCACCACGCGAGACCCGAGATGGGGAGGTCAGATCGGTTCGGGGCGGTCGATGGGGGCGGGGGCGTCGATGGGGTCGGGGCGGTAGCCCTCCGGGCGGTGTCCCTCGCGGGACGCCTCGTCGCGGAAGGCGTCGCGAGCCTCGCCGGGGGTGCGAGCCACCTTGCCGATCGTCTCCTCACCGCGGGCGAGAGCGTCGCCGAAGCGGCCTCCGGAACGCTCGTCGAGCACGTCCCCGAGAGCTCCGGCGGTGCGCCTGGCCTCGTCGGCGGCGTGACGCGCCTGGGACGGCGCCTCGGACGCGAGGTCGCGCCCCTTGTCGCGGACGCGGCGGTACAGGCGGGACAGGTCGACCACGTCGCTCACTCCCCCGGGGTGACATGGAGCCGACGCGCCGCCTCGGCGATCGACCCCGACAGCGAGGGGTACACCGTGATCGTCGAGGCCACCTGGTCGACGTTGAGCTGGTGCTGCACGGCGAGGGCGATGGGGAAGATGAGTTCTGACGCGCGCGGCGCGACGACGACGCCGCCGACGAGGACGTTGCTGCCCTCCCGGGCGAAGAGCTTGACGAAGCCCTCGGAGAGGTTGTCCATCTTGGCCCGCGGGTTGGTGCCGAAGGGCATGAGGATCTGCCGGACGCCCTCCTCGCTCTCGACGGGCGACCCACTCTTCTTGCTGGCCGGGGTGGCGAGTCCGGTTCCCACGGTGGCGATCTCGGGCTCGGTGAAGATGTTGGCGCTGATGCCCCGCACCTGCAGCGGGGAGACGGCGTCGCCGAGGGCGTGCGCGACGGCGATCCGCCCCTGCATCGCGGCGACGGAGGCGAGCGGCAGGACTCCGGTGCAGTCGCCGGCGGCGTAGACCCCGCGCGCGGACGTGCGCGAGACGCGGTCGACGACGACGTGTCCGCTCTGGCTCGTCTCGACGCCCGCGGCCTCGAGACCGAGGTCGGTGGTCTGCGGGACCGAGCCGACGGCGATGAGGGCGTGCGAGCCGGTGACCTCGCGGCCGTCCTCGAGGACGCAGACGACGCCGTCCTCGGTGCGCCGGACGCTCGCGGCGCGGGACCGGTTGAGCACCTCCATGCCCTCGGCGCGGAAGACGCGTTCGATGAGTTCGGCGGCGTCGGGGTCCTCGCCGGGCAGGACGCGGTCCCGTGAGGACACGAGGACGACCTCGCTGCCGAGGCCGAGGTAGGCCTGGGCGAGCTCGGCGCCGGTGACACCGGAGCCGACGACGATGAGCCGCTCCGGCACCTCGGTGAGGTTCCAGATCTGCTTCCACGTGAGGATGCGTTCGCCGTCGGGCCTCATCGAGTCGACCACCCGCGGCGTGGCGCCGGTGGCGATGAGGATCATGTCCGCCGGGAGGGTCCGCGTCTCGCCGTCGGGGGTCGTGACCGCGACGGAGGCGGAGTCGATCAGCCGGCCCGTGCCCTCGACGACCGTGACCCCGACGTGCTCGAGGCGGCTGCGGATGTCGCGGCTCTGAGCCTGGGCGAGGGCGAGGATGCGCGTGTTGACCTCGGTGAGCTCGGCCTCGAGGGTGGCGTCGACCTCGGCGCCGGCGCCGAGGTGGACACCGCGCTTGCCGGCCTCCTCGAGCCGGCTGACGTACGCCGCCGTGGAGATGAGGGCTTTGCTGGGGACGCAGTCGGTGAGCACGGCGGCACCACCGAGACCGTCACGGTCGACGACGGTGACGTCACCACCGATCGCCGCGGCCACCAGGGCCGCCTCGTACCCGCCGGGGCCGCCGCCCAGGACCACTACTGACGTCTGTCGCTCAGTCACGCCTCCATCCTCTCAGAGAGCGGATCGACGCATCGTGGGGTTCGGCGTGGGTGATGATGGCGGGGACAGCAATCAGGAAGAGGGGGCTCATGAGCCGCTGGGACGACCCCACACGGGGTTTCGACGACGACCGAGAGCAGGACCGGACCGGCGGTGAGGGAGCCGACGGGGGCCCGGCGCCGTCACGGGGACCCGCCTCGGCGACTCCGTCCTGGGATGCGCCGGCGCCCCCTCCAGGGCCGCGGGTCACGCCCGTCCCGACCGGGTCGGGCGCTCCCCTCCCGACGACCGGACCCGACGCCGCCGGCACCGCCGCCTCTCCCGGGTCCCGGGGAGCGGACCCGCAGGGCACCCGGACACCCCGCGGCGGGTTCCGTCGCGTCAGCCCCGGAGGGGTCCCCGAACTGTGGCCAGGACCGATCCCGCTGCGCCCCATGCAGCTCGGGGAGATGCTCGAGACGGCGCTCGCGGTGCTGCGGTTCAACCCGCGCACGATGTTCGGCCTCTCGTTCCTCACCCTCGGCGTCATCACGGTGCTCTCCCTGCTCGTCGCCGCCCCCGGCGTCTACGTCCTCATGGCGGGAGAATCGGGCGCGGTCGTCGAGAACGGCACCGACGCGCTCCTCAACGGGCAGAGTTCTCTCACCGGCCTCGCGAGCTCTCTCCTGGCGGGCGTGCTCATCGCCGTCGTCGCCGACACGGCCCTCGGGCGCCGACTCACGTTCGCGGAGGCCTGGGCCCGCATCAAGTCCCGCATCCTCCCGCTCGTGGGGTTCGTCATCCTCCAGAGCCTGCTCATCCTGGTCGTCGTCCTGCCGGTCGTCGTCCTCGCGGTCGTCCTCGCCGTCGCCGAGCAGTGGACGGCGTTCGGCGTCGTCCTCGCCATCGGGATCCCGCTGACGATCGCCGTCGGTGTGTGGCTCTGGGTCTCCCTCTCCCTCGCGCCGGCGACCATCGTGCTCGAACGCTCCGGGCCGGTCGCGGCCTTCGGTCGCTCGATCCGTCTCGTGCGCGGTGGCTGGTGGCGCACCTTCGGGGTGCTCCTCACCGCGAACATCCTCACCGGGCTGGTGGCGAGCGTCATCATGCTGCCGGTCATGGGCATCCTCCTCGCGACGATCCTCGGCGGCGCCGTCGCGACGGGAGCCGACAGCCTCGCGCCCGGCCTCATGGTCCTCGCGATGGTGGTGACCGCCCTCGCGTCACTGCTCGTGCAGGGCCTCGTGCAACCGTTCTCCTCGGCGATGATCGCCCTCGTCTACCTGGACCGCCGGTTCCGCACCGAGGCTCTCGCCGTCGACCTCCTCGCCGAGGCCGAGCGCGACCGGCCCCTCACGCGCGGCGACGGACGCTGAGCGCGTCCCCTCTGGGATCTCCGGCGATTGCGGTGATGTCTCCGCCCCTCGTGGCCCTCGCCGGCGCGTACTCGGCCGCCGACGGTCTCCCGGGGCGCCTGGCCACGCACCTCACCGCCGGCGTCACCCTCGTCGGGCTGTCCCCCACACCGGCCCCGCCCGGCACGACGGAGGCGCGTGACGCGCTCTTCGCCGAGCTCCGCGACCCCGCCTACGTCCGCAGCTGGTGGGGGCTCTTCGTGCAGTGGCTGCAGGGGGTGATCGCGATTCCCGCGGGGGACAGGGACCTCGCGCCCCTGCTCGCCCCGGTCCTCGTCGCGATCGGCATCGGGCTCATCGGCCTCGTCGCGTGGCTCATGCTCCGGTCCCGCCGTCACCCGCCGGAGGCCCCGACGACGGTCTTCGCGGCGGACGAGATCCTCGACGCGGCCGAGCACCGTCGCCGGGCCCGCGTCCATCTGCAGGCCGGTCACGCGGAGGCCGGCGTCGTCGAGGCCTTCCGCGCGCTCACCGCCGCGGGCCTGGCCCGCGGGGAGATCCGGGACAGTCTCGATCTCACGGCGCACGAGGCCGGGCGGGCCCTGGTGGGCCGGCACCCCCGGTACGCCGTCGAGGTGCGCCGGGCAGATCGCACGTTCGCCGGCGTGCGGTACGGCGACGCCACCGCGTCGACCGAGGAGGCCGAGCGCATCCTCGACCTCGACGTCGCGCTCGAGGCCGCCGCGAGCCAGGGCGACGAGGGTCGGGCACGCCAGGCCGTGCCCGCCGGTGCGTTCTCACCGCCGACGCCGCCGACCGCGTACGCCGGGACCGAGAGTTCGCCCGCCGGGCGGCCGCCTGCGCCGGTGCCGCCCCCGACCTGTCGTCGCGACGGACACCCGTGGTGACGCCGCCGCGTCCCGGCTCCGATGGGGGTTCCTCGACCCGGACCGCGGGGGTGCGCGGCGACGGGGGTGCCGCGGAGTCGTCAGGGGCGGTGAGCCCGGGGATGGAGCGTTCGGGATCAGTCACCCGAACCCGGGCCCGATGGCGGCCGCCGTGGCCTGCGGTCGTCTCCGTCCTCGTCGCCACGGCGGTCCTCGCCGCCGTCCTCATCGTCCTCTCCGGGCGCGCGACCACCCGGATGCCGCTCGACCCCGACGACCCCGGGCCACGAGGAACCCGCGCTCTCGCAAGCGTCCTCGCCGACCGAGGGGTACCGGGTGAGGCCGCCCGTTCGCCGGAGGATCTCGCCGCCGTGGGCGTCGACGCCCGCACGACCGTCGTCGTGCCGAACCCGTCGGAACTCTCGCAGTCGGGCGTCGATGCCCTCCTCCGCACCTCCCCCGGGCGTCTCGTCCTCGTCGCCCCGGGCAGCGGGATCATCGACGCCCTGCACCTCCCGGTGACCGTCGTCGCTCAGGCCGGTCCGGGCCCGTTCGTGGCGGAGTGTCACAGCGAGCTCACGGGCGACGGCGAGACCGTGGCCGGGTCGGGCCTGCTGTACCGCTCGAGCGCGCCCGGCGCGACGACCTGTTTCCCCGACCACTCCGACGCCGCCGACGACCCCACCCACCCTCCCTCGGGCCTGGTGGATCTGCCTGCGGCAGAAGGGCGTCCGCGCCTCGTCGTGCTCGGGTCGACGCAGCTGCTGACGAACGTCGGGGTCACGGAGGAGTCACACGCGGCGATCGCGCTGCGCACGCTCGGGGGCACCGGGCGAGTCGTCTGGTACCTGCCCCCCGTCGACCCGGAGGACCCGCTCGTCGTGGAGGGCGCCGCCGCCCCGCGGCCCGGTTGGGTGGCCCCGACCGTGCTCCTGCTGTCCGCCGCCACCATCGTGTTCTGCCTGTGGCGCGGCCGCCGCCTCGGTCCGCTGGTCACCGAACCCCTGCCCGTCGTCGTCCCCGCCGAGGAGACGACCCTCGCCCGCGCCCGCCTGTACCGTCGCACCGGCGACGCCCACGGGGTGGGGGCCGTGCTTCAGGCTGCCGCCCGCGACGACCTCCGCACCACCCTGCGGCTCCCGCCCGACGCGGACTCCCGACGCCTTGCCTCCGCCGTCGCCGCCCGCCTCGGGCGGACCGACGTCGAGGCCATCCTCGACCTGCTCACCCGGCCCCTCGAAGCATCCGAGCTACCCACCGCCTCACGAGAACTCCACCACCTCCGTAGGAAGGTCGCCCGCCCATGAGCGACGCATTCGTCCCCCGACACGGCGACACCCCCAGCGAGGTGCCCGGCGACCCCTCCGGCGACTCCTCCGGGCCGGGCCCGACCGGCCCACACCCTGCGCCCCCCGCCGTGTCCGGGACGGGCGCGGATGCCCGCACCGCGTTGAACGCCGTGCGCGAGGAGGTCGCGAAGGTCGTCGTCGGTCAGGACGGCGTCGTCACCGGCCTGCTCATCGCCCTCCTCGCGCGGGGGCACGTACTCCTCGAGGGCGTACCCGGTGTCGCCAAGACCCTTCTCGTCCGCAGCCTCGCCGCCGCACTCGACCTCGACACGCGGCGCGTGCAGTTCACACCCGACCTCATGCCCGGTGACATCACCGGCTCGCTCGTGTACGAGCAGCACCACGACGCGTTCGCCTTCCGGGAGGGTCCGGTGTTCACCAATCTCCTCCTCGCCGACGAGATCAACCGCACTCCGCCCAAGACCCAGGCCGCGCTGCTCGAGGCCATGGCCGAACGGCAGGTCACCGTCGAGGGTCTCTCGCGCATGCTCCCCACACCGTTCCTCGTGGCCGCGACGCAGAACCCCGTCGAGTACGAGGGCACCTACCCGTTGCCGGAGGCCCAGCTCGACCGGTTCCTCCTCAAACTGCACGTCGGTCTCCCCGATCGCGACGACGAGATCGAGGTCCTCCGTCGGCATGCGAGCGGATTCGACCCCGCCGACCTCACGTCCACGGGAGTGCGACCCGTCGCCGGGGCCGACGCGGTCGCCGCCGCGAGCCTCGCCGTCGCCGGTGTCGCGGTCTCGCGCGAGGTCGGGGAATACACCGTCGACGTCGTGCGCGCGACCCGCAGCCTGCCCTCGGTCGCGCTCGGGGTGAGTCCCCGCGGCGCGACGGCCCTGCTCGCGACGAGCCGTGCCTGGGCGTGGCTCGACGGCCGCGACTTCGTCACCCCCGACGACGTCAAGGCCCTCGCCCATCCCACGCTCGCGCACCGGCTCGTCCTGCGCACCGAGGCCGAACTCGACGGCGTCACGGCCCGCGACGCCCTCGACGGGGCCGTGGGGTCCGTCGCCGTCCCGCGCTGATGACCCTCACCGGCCGGGCCGTCCTTCTCACCCTCGTCGGGCTGCTCGCGATCCCGCTCGCCCCCACGCTCGCCACGGCGGTCGTGTGGCTCGGCGTCGTCGCCCTCCTCGTCGCCCTCGACCTCGCCCTCGCCGCGCGGATCCGGGATGTGCGCCTCGACCGTGCGACGCTCCCTCCGGTGCACCTGCTCGAGGACACCGAGAGTGTGCTGACGGTGACGAACACCGGCCGCCGTCGCGCCCGCGGGGTGCTCCGCGATGCCTGGCAACCGTCGGCGGGAGCACGTCTCGTCCACCGTGTCGACCTCACGCCCGGTGATCATGCGACGCTGTCGACGCCCCTGCGCCCCACGCGCCGCGGTGACCTCCGTGCCGACCGCGTGACCCTCCGACTGCTCGGTCCTCTCGGACTGGCCGGGCGGCAGCGTTCGGTGCCCGTGACCGGGCTCCTCCGGGTACTGCCGGCGTTCCCGTCGCGGCGGCACCTCCCCGGCCTGCTCCGCCACCTGCAGCTGCTCGACGGACGCGCCGTGGTCCGGTTGCCCGGACAGGGCACGGAGTTCGACTCCCTGCGTGACTACGTGCGCGGCGACGACGTGCGGAGCATCGACTGGCGGGCGACGGCACGGCGCCGGGCGGCCGTCGTCCGCACGTGGCGCCCGGAGCGCGACCGTCACGTCGTCATCGTCCTCGACACCTCTCGCACGACCGCCGCCCGCATCGGCGACGTGCCGCGCCTCGACGCCGCGATGGACGCCGCACTGCTGCTCACCGCCCTCGCGACCCGGGGCGGTGACCGCGTCGACGTCGTCGCGGGCGACCGGGACGTGCGGCTCGTCGACCCCGGAGGTCGCGGTGCCGCCGGGCACGAGGACCGTCTGCACCGGCTCATCGACGCCCTCGGACCGGTCGATCCCTCCCTCGTCGAGGCCAACTGGTCGGCTCTGGCCGCCACGACCCTCGACCTGGCCCCGCGGGGCGCGCTCGTCGTCCTCCTCACCCCGCTCGAACCCGTCGTCGTCGAGGAGACCCTGCTGCCCGCCCTCGACGCCCTCGGCGCCCGACACACCCTCGTCCTCGCGTCGGTGCGCGACCCCGCGTTGCCGCAGCTCTCCGGCGACGGACCCACCGACGTGACTCCCGCTCCGCCCACCGAGGAGTCGTCCCCGGGACGAATCGGAGGCGGCGAGACGGACGCCGAGGCCGACCACGCCTTCGCCGCGGCCGCGGCGGCCCAGGCGCTCGCCCGCCGCGAGCGCACCGCGGCCGTGCTCGAGGGGCTCGGCGTCACGGTTCTCGACCGTCCCCCCGCCGATCTGCCGGTCGACCTCGCCCGCACCTACCTGGGCCTGAAGGAGCGCGGCCTCCTCTGATCCACTCCGCAGCGGTCTCGTGCCGCCGCGGTCGGGCGCGAGGACGTCAGGCGCGGGTGCCGTCGACCGGGAGGTCGGCGACGACGGCGGCCCCCTCGACGTCACCGGTCGCGCCGTCACGCGCCGCCCGTCGGCCCAGGACGAAGACGTACGCGAAGAACGCGGCCTCGACCGCGGCCCCGATGCCGATCCGCACCGGCGTCGACCAGCCCGACGGAGTCACACCCGCCTCGATCGCCCCGGCCGTGGCGAACAGCGCGACGAGGCCGAGGGCGACGCCGACCATCGATCTCCCCTCGGCGCCGAGCGAGGACAACCGAGTTCGCGGGCCGGGCTCCACCCAGGACCAGAACAACCGCAGTCCCGCTGCGGCGGCGATGAAGAGACCCGTCAGCTCGAGCAACCCGTGCGGGAGGATGTACCCGAAGAACTGACCCACCCTGTCGTAGTGGTCGTGCAGCGCACCTGCCGCAGCGAGGCCGGCGAGGTTGCCGTGCAGGGCGAGAGCGACGGGCAGTCCGAGCAGACCCGCGACGACGAGGCGCGCGCTCAGCCACGCGTTGTTCGTGAACACCTGCAGGAAGAAGCTCGCCGGGTGGTAGCGGCTGTAGTACTCGACGAAGGAGTGGTCGACGTACCGCCGCGCACCCTCCTCGCTGCCGGCGGCGACCAGGGCCTCGGGATGCGCGGAGAGCCACCACCACGTTCCCGCGATGTAGAGCAGCGAGAACGCCATCACCCCGAGCCACCACCACCGCAACCGGTACAGGGCGGCGGGAAAGCTGCGGGAGAAGAAGCGGAGGAGGCTCACGTGCGCGGGAGGACGGTATCCCTCCGTGAACGCCCGTGACCGCGCCCGCGCGACCAGCCAGGACAGGTACGGCACGAGATAGGGGTCCGGCGGGGACGTCGAATGCACGAGCGAGAGGTGCGTCGTCGTGCGTTGGTAGAGGGACACGAACTCGTCGACCTCGGCGACCGAGGACGGAGGTCTGTCGCACAGCTCCTCGAGCCTCGACCACGTGTCACGGTGCACCGCGGCGAAGGCGTCGACGTCCATCAGCCCACTGTAGGGCCGCCACCTCCCCTCGGCCTCGCGGTGTCGGCCCTCCGGGACCACCCCTGGCGCAGGCCGCGGCCGGGACCTCACTCCCAGGGCGGGCATCACCGGCCCCACCACCGTCTCGGACGCCCCGCCACGTTCCGGATCCGGGACGTCGCCGAGTGACCGAGCCGCGCTGCCGACGGCGGACGGCGCGGGCGGACTCGGGGGCGCGGCGGTCGCGCGTGGGGGCTCTACGCTGGCGGCATGGGATCGGGGACGCGTCGCGAACAGATGATCACGGGCGAGGGGGTCGTCGTCGCCATCCCCATCGCCGGCCCGGCGATCCGGCTGGTGTCGGGGATCATCGACGTCATCGCGACGCTCCTCCTCGGATTCGCCGTGCTCTGGGCGGAGTCCAGCGTCATCGGGTCGGCGGGGCTCGACCTCGACGACGCCCTCAGCGCCGCGACGGCCGTCGTCACCGCGGTGTTCCTCCTCGTCGGGTTCCCCGTGACGTGCGAGGCCCTCAGCCACGGACGGACGCTCGGCAAACTCGCCACCGGCCTGCGCACCGTGCGCGACGACGGGGCCCTGGCCGACCTCCGGCGGCTGTTCACCCGGCACCTCGTCGGGTCCGTCGAGGTGTGGGGCACCGGCGGTGCGGTGGCGGTCCTCACGCTGCTCTTCTCCCAGCCGACGAGACGCCTCGGGGACATGGCCGCAGGCACCTACGTCGCTCGGGACCGCGTCCGCCTCGCCCTCCCGCCCGAACCACGGACGGATCCCGCCCTCGCGGCCTGGGTCGAGCACGCCGACCTGTACGTCCCCGACGACCTCGCCGCCCTGGTCCGCGCCTCCCTCGCCCACCGGCGCGGGTTCAACGAGGCCGCCGCGGCCCGCGTGTCGCAGGAACTCGCCGACCGCCTGCGGGCCTGTGTTCGTCCCGCACCTCCGGCGGGGGCCCCGGACGCCGACGTCGTCGACGCGATCATGGCCGAGCGCCGCCGCCGGGAGACCCGGCGCCTCGTCCACCTCCAGGAGCGTCGCGCACGGCTGTTCCCGGCCGGGGCGGCGGTCACGGCCACCACGTCGGCGGCCGGGACCACGTCGGTCCCGACGACGACGTCAGCCGGCCCCTCCGCCGGGGCATGACCACCCCGGCGCGCCTCCACCCCACCGCGCCCGACACCGACCCCGACACCCACCCCGACCCCGAGGTCTCGCACGATGCCGTGCGGTCCTGCGTCCGGCCCTGCCGGTGATCGCCGGAGGTCTCCCGCCCGTCCCGCGTCGAGAGCCTCAGACGATCGGAGGAAGGGCGGCGCCGCCGCGGGCCGCGAGGGCAGCGAACGGCAGGGAGGCGTAGGTGCGGGCGCCGATGGCGATGGCCCGCTCGTCGATGACGAGATCACCGCGGTGGAGGTCGTAGGTGGGCCCCCCGGGCGTACGGGTCCCGAGACGGCCGAGAGCCCCCTCACGGTTCATCACGAGCCACGCGAAGTCCTCGCCGCCGAGGGACTGCTCGGTGGGCACGGCCCCCGCGTTCCCCAAGAGGGCGACGGTCACGGCGCTGAGCGCGTCGATCCCCCACTGGGTGTTGACGACGGGCGGCACGCCGGGCACGTGCCGCAGTTCGGCCTCGACGCCGTAGGGCGCGACGACCGCCTCGACGAGTTCCTGCAGCAGCGGGCCGATGCCCTGCCAGGCGCTCGCGTCGAGCATCCGCAGGGTGCCCGTGACCTCGCCGGACTCCGGGATGACGTTGGGCACCCCGCCCGCATGGACCCCGCCCCACACGAGCAGCGCACCGGCTCGCGGGTCGAGGCGACGCGACAGGACACCGGGAAGATCGCAGATGACCTTGCCCAGCGCGAACGTGAGGTCCTCGGTGAGGAACGGGCGTGAGGTGTGCCCGCCGTGGCCGGTGAGGCGCACGGTGACCTGGTCACCCGCCGCCGTGATCGGGCCGACCCGGAGCCCGATCTCCCCGAGGTCGCGGCGCGGGTCACAGTGGAGGGCGAAGACGATGTCGACGTCGTCGACGAGGCCCTTCTCGAGGACGATGTGCGCCCCTCCCGGCATCGACTCCTCGGCCGGTTGGAACAGCAACCGGACAGCCACGCCCAACCGGCGCAACTCGTTCTCGTGCGCGTGCAGGGCGAGGGCCGCGCCGAGCAGTGCTGTGGTGTGCACGTCGTGGCCGCACGCGTGCGCCGTGCCCTTGCGGCGGGACGCGAAGGGCAGCCCGGTGCGTTCGGTGAGGGGAAGTGCGTCGATGTCCGCACGCAGGCCGACGCGCAACGTCGGCGAGGTGGCCCCCAGGTCGACGACCACGCCCGTCTGGTCGAGCCGCTCGGCCGGGATGCCGGCCGACTCGAGCCGTTCCATGATGGCGCGTGTCGTGCGCACCTCCTGCCAGGAGGGCTCGGGGTTGCGATGCAGGTCCCGGCGGAACGCGACGAGTTCACCCTCGTGAGACGTCACCACCGCGGAGACGGCGTCGATCAATGACTGGAGGTCCACAATTCGTCGAGTCTAGGCCCGCGCGCGCCGTGCCGCCGACTCCGGGCGTACGGGCGGTCGCAGGTCACACCCGCGGGCGTCGGGCGCGCGCCGGCCCAGGACGCGCACGCGGCGGGGGCGGCACCACGCGAGAGTGGTGCCGCCCCCGATCCGTCGTGGACGCGAGAGATCGACTCAGAACGCGTCGACCGGGGTGTACATGCCCCAGACGTCGCGGAGGGCGTTGCTGACCTCGCCGCCGGTCGCGTGCGCGGCGAGCGCCTCCTTCATCGGGTACAGCAGGTTGTCCTTGCCCTCGGCCGCGCGCTTGAGCTCGCCGAGCGCCTGCTCGACCTTGCCGTTGTCACGGTCGGCGCGCAGCTTGGCGAGACGCTCGTGCTGCTCGGCCTCGATGGCCGGGTCGACCTTGAGGGGCTCGTACTTCTCCTCCTCGTCGATCTGATACTTGTTCAGGCCGACGACGATGCGCTCGCCGGAGTCGATCTTGAGCTGCTGGTCGTAGGCCGAGCGCTCGATCTCCTGCTTCTGGAAGCCCTCCTCGATGGCCGCCGCCGCGCCGCCCTTGTCGTCGACCGCCTGGATGAGCTCCCAGATCGCCGTCTCGAGCTCGTCGGTGAGGGACTCGACGACGTAGCTGCCCGCGAACGGGTCGACGGTCTTGCAGACGTCGGTCTCGTAGGCGATGACCTGCTGGGTCCGCAGGGCGAGTCGGGCCGCCTTCTGGGTGGGTAGCGCGATGGCCTCGTCGAAGGAGTTGGTGTGCAGTGACTGCGTGCCGCCGAGGACGGCGGCGAGACCCTGCAGCGAGACGCGGATGAGGTTGACCTCGGGCTGCTGCGCCGTGAGCTGCACGCCGGCGGTCTGGGTGTGGAAGCGGAGCATCTGGCTCTTGGGGTTCTGCGCCCCGAACTCCTCCTTCATGATGCGCGCCCAGATGCGACGGGCCGCACGGAACTTCGCGACCTCCTCGAGCAGCGTCGTGCGGGCGACGAAGAAGAACGACAGACGCGGGGCGAACGTGTCGACGTCGAGCCCGGCGGCCTGTGCGGCCTTGACGTACTCCTTGGCGTTCGCGAGCGTGAACGCGACCTCCTGCGCAGGCGTGGCCCCGGCCTCGGCCATGTGGTAGCCGGAGATCGAGATCGTGTTCCAGCGGGGCATCTCGGTGGAGCAGTAGCCGAAGATGTCGCTGATGAGGCGCAGCGACTCCTTGGGCGGGTAGATGTAGGTGCCGCGGGCGATGTACTCCTTGAGCACGTCGTTCTGGATGGTGCCCGCGAGCTTGGTGGAGTCGACGCCCTGCTCGGCCGCGACGAGCTGGTACATGAGCAGCAGCGTGGAGGCGGGGGCGTTGATGGTCATCGACGTCGAGATGTCGCCGAGGGGCAGCCCGTCGAAGAGCACCCGCATGTCGTCGACCGAGTCGATCGCGACGCCGACCTTGCCGACCTCACCCGAGGCGAGGGGGGCGTCGGAGTCGTAGCCCATCTGCGTGGGCAGGTCGAAGGCGACCGAGAGGCCACCGGTGCCGGCGGCGACGAGCTGCTTGTAGCGCTCGTTGGACTCCTTGGCGGTGCCGAACCCCGCGTACTGCCGCATCGTCCAGGGACGTCCGGTGTACATCGTGGGGTAGACGCCGCGCGTGAACGGATACTTGCCGGGCTGGCCGAGCCGCGCCTCGGGGTCGAACCCCTCCAGGTCGGCGGCGGAGTAGACCGAACGCATCTCCAGGTCGGACTCAGTACGTGCCGTGGATTCACCCATGTGCCACAGCGTAGACGCGCGGAGGGCCTTATCGGGACGTGAGCGGGGTGCGAGGACCTAGGTCCTCGCACCCCGCTCACGTCTGCTCCGGTGTCGCACCCGCCGTTCAGGTGAGGTCGGTGCGCCCCGAGGCCTTGAGGGTGTCAACGACGTTCTTGACGTGCTGCGCACGACCGCGCGTGGTGACGAGGAGAGCGTCGGGGGTGTCGACGACGACGACGTCGTCCATGCCGATGATGGACACGAGCCGGTCCGTGCGCGAGGCGACGATGCCGGTCGAGTCGACCGAGACGACGTCGGCCGTTCCCACGGTGTGGAGGGCGTGCTCGTCGCCCCGGCCGTCGTGGCGGGCGCCGTTCGCGCCGGTGGAGTCGTCCGCGCCGTTCGCGCCCGCGGACCCGGCCGCCCCGATCTCCGCGGACTCGACGGCGGCGGCCGTCGCGAGGAGCGTGGCGAGGGAGTGGAAGTCGCCGATGTCGTCCCAGGGGACGTCGCACCGCACGACGGCGACGCGGCCGGCGGCGGCCGCGGGCTCGGCGACGGCGTGGTCGATGGCGATGCGCTCGAGGGTCTCCCACTCCTGCTCGAGCAGCGCGGGGTCGGCGGCGATGCGGCGCAGGCCCGCGGCGAGATCGGGGTGCCACTGCGCGAGCAGGTCGAGCAACACGCCCGCCTTGACGACGAACATCCCCGCGTTCCACCGGAACTCGCCGGTCGCGAGGTAGGACTCGGCCGTACGCACGTCGGGCTTCTCGACGAACTCGACGACCGCGCGCGCTTCCGGCGCACCGGGCACGTCGAGCGCGTCCCCTTCACGGATGTACCCGAATCCCGTTGCCGGGTAAGTGGGCTCGATGCCCAACGTGACGAGGTACCCCTCCTGGGCGACCGCCACCGCCTGCTCGACGAGAGAGCGGAACCGCTCCTCCTCGCCGACGACGTGGTCGGCCGCGAACGACCCGATGAGCGCCCCGGGGTCCTGGCGTTCGATGACGGCGGCGGCCCAGCCGATCGCGGCCATCGAGTCGCGGGGCGAGGGCTCGGCGAGGAGCCGTTCGCGCGCGACCTGGGGCACCTGCTCGGCGACGGCGTCGACATGCCGCGCGCCGGTGACGACGACGAGTCGTTCCCCCGCGAGGGGTTCCAGACGGTCGACGGTCGACTGGATGAGGGTACGGCCCGTCCCCAGCAGGTCGTGCAGGAACTTGGGGGCGCCGGCCCTCGAGAGAGGCCACAGGCGCGTCCCCGCTCCCCCTGCGGGAATGACGCACCAGAAGTGGTCCCGGATATCGGTCATGCGGTCACGGTAGACGAATCCTGGACGGTCGATCGACTCGGTGGGATACCACGGAGCGTCTCCGGACGAGGTGCCGGGCGGCGGCCGAGGCCGAGCCGGCGCGGCCCTGGAACCGGGTCGACACGGAGCGCCCGCTCGGCACAGCGGGATCCCCCGTTCGTGAACGGCAGGCCGACACCGGCCGATGCCCCGGTGAAGCGCTCACCGAACCGGACGCCTGGTGGTCACCCGACCCACCTGTCGGGGTCGTCGCGAGGAAACCGGCCCGTCCGACAGTGACACCGTGCGTATCGCCATCGTGACGGAGTCCTTCCTCCCCTCGCTGAACGGTGTGACGACCAGCGTGTGCCGGGTGCTCGACCACCTCCGGGCCCGCGGCCACGAGGCGATCGTCGTCGCCCCCTCCCCCGCCCCCCGGGAGTACCACGGGTTCCCCGTGAGAGGGGTGACGAGTGTGCCGGTCCGCCAGTTCCAGGTCGGTCTGCCCACTCCCGAGATCGAGGCGATCCTCGCCGACTTCGCCCCCGACGTCGTCCATGTCGCCTCACCGTTCTTCCTCGGGGCGCGGGGCCTCGTGGCCGCCCGCGACCTGGGCATCCCTGCGGTGGCGATCTACCAGACCGACATGGCCGCCTACGTCCTCCAGCACGGCGGCGCGGCGGGCCGGCCCGCCGCCCGCGCGACCTGGCGGTACCTGCGCTGGGTGCACTCCCTCGCCCACCTCAACCTCGCCCCCTCGTCCGCGGCCCTCGCGGATCTGCGCCGCAACGGCGTCGCCGACACCGGGTTGTGGGGCCGTGGCGTCGACACCGCCCTGTTCCACCCCGGGTGGCGCGACGATGCGGGGTGCCGGGCGCTGCGCCGCTCCCTCGCCCCTCGCGGCGAGACGATCGTCGGATACGTCGGCCGACTCGCGCCGGAGAAGGAACTCGACCGGCTCCGACCCCTGCTGGACCTGCCGGGTGTGCGGATCGCGATCACCGGTGACGGCCCCTCGCGCGCCGCCCTGCGCTCGCTCATGCCGGGCGCGACGTTCCTCGGGCGACGCGAGGGCGACGACCTGGCGCGGGCCTACGCCGCGTGCGACGTGTTCGTCCACACCGGCACCCACGAAACCTTCGGACAGACCCTGCAGGAGGGCGCCGCGACCGGTCTGCCGATCGTCGCCCCCCGGCGCGGCGGACCCATCGACCTCGTCGACCACGGGCGCACGGGCCTGCTGTTCGACCCGGACGACCCCGCCGACCTGCGGCGGTGCATCGAGTCGCTCACCGTCGCCGAGGACGCCTGGGAGCGCCGCGCGGTGATGGGTGAGGCGGCTCTCCAGAAGGTCTCCGGACGCTCGTGGCAGCGACTCGTCGACGACCTCATCGGTCACTACAGGGCCCTCGCGCACGTCCCGGTCGGCTGAGGACGCACGTGCCGGGGGCGCCGACGGCCCGCCGTCGGGGCGAGCCGTCGCGGCCGCGGTCCCGCCCCGGACCCCGACCGGGTCGTGGGGCCGACGGCGCCGAGCCCGAGGGCGGAATCGTGGGCGCGACCGGGTGACCTGCAGGGATCCGCTACTCTCGGTGAAGGGGACGCATTCATCGGCATCGGGGAGGACATGTTGAACCCGCGCCAGCGCGCCTGCACGGCGCTCGTCGCCGTCGCCGTCTGCACCGCTCCTGTGGCCGCCGCGGCCACCCCGACACCGTCGCCGACGCCCCCGCCGGGCTCGGTCTCGACCCCCGCCGGCGAGACCACCCCTCCCCCGACGCCCTCACCGACGTCGACGATCGGCGGGAGGACCCTGCTGCGGCCGGGTGTCATCTATCGGATGCCCGCGGGCACCCCGGCGCCCCCGGAGTTGCGGGCGGCCTCCTACGTCGTCGCAGACCTCGACGACGGCCGCGTCATCCTCGCCAAGGACGCCCACGTCCAGTCCCGGCCGGCCTCGACGCTCAAGGCGCTCACCGCCCTCACGGTCGCCCCGCAGCTCCCGCCGACACGCGTCGTCCTCGGCACGCCGGCGGACACGGCCATCGACGGCACGAAGGTCGGCATCCTGCCGGGGCAGGAGTACACGGTCCACCAGCTGCTCACCGGGTTGCTGCTCCAGTCCGGCAACGACGCCGCCGAGGCCCTCGCCCGCGCCAACGGCGGGGTACCCGTCACGGCCCGGCAGATGACCGAGCGCGCCCACGCGTTGGGGGCGCTCGACACCTTCGCCAAGAACCCCAGCGGCCTCGACGCCACCGGGCAGCTCACCTCGGCCTACGACCTCGCGCTCATCGGCCGCGCCGCCGTCAACGACCCCGTCGTCGCCCCGTACCTCACGACGAAGACCGCCGAGTTCCCCGGCGCGCGCACCGCCGGCAAGGGCAGCCGGCGCGAGCGGTTTCAGATCGGCAACCACAACCGCCTGCTGTGGAACTACGACGGGATGATCGGCGTCAAGAACGGCTTCACCAAGGCCGCCGGGCAGACCTACATCGGCGCGGCCCGCCGCGGCGAGCACGCCTACGTCATCTCCTATCTCGGCGGCGCCGGTGTGGGATGGCGCGATGCCGCAGCCGTCCTCGACTGGGCCTTCGCGAACGGACCCAAGGGCCAACCGGTCGGGCGTCTCGTCGACCCCGCGACGTTCGACCCCGCCCAGACCCCGCCCGTCGCGCCCGTCGAGAGCGAGGCGACCGAGGGCCCGGAGGCGCCCGCCCAGACCCTCGGTGCGCTCGACCTGTCGCCGGACAGCGGCCAGGGGCGGCTCGCGCTCCTCGGCGCGGGAGCGGTCGCCCTCGTCGCCGGTGGCGTCCTCGCCTCGCTGCGCGTGCGTCGACTCCGCGCCCGCGGCCGCCGGGGCTGACCCGCACCACACCCGCCTCGAACCAGGGTCGTGCGCACCCCCTCGGGTGAGGAGACCTCAGCCGTCCAGGGTGAAGGTGCGGACGACCTCCCACGGCGCCTCGGGCGCGTGGGCGAAGAGGACGAACTCCGTCACCCGGAACGTCTCGTCGACGTCGGCCATCGACGCCCGCGCGTGGTCGAGACAGGCCTCGGGGACGTCGTGGGCGAGGGTGACGTGCGGGTGGTAGGGGAACCGGAGGTCCACGGCGAGCGGGCCCTGGCGCAATGCCGACTGCAGTCGGTCGCAGTGGGATCCCCCCCCGGCGACCGCGAGGTACACGACGTCGGTGACCGGTTGGAAGGTGCGTGTCCCCCGCAGCCGGAGGTCGAACGGGGCGCGGGCCGAAGCCACTTCGCGGAGATGCTCGACGACGTCGTCGAGGACGCGGACGCCGATCCGCGTCGGGGGCACGAGGGTGACGTGCGGCGGGATGACGGCACCACGAGGGTCACGCACCTGGGCGCGCAGGTCGCGTACGCGACCCGCGAGCGGCTCGGGGACGAGGACGAGCACGCCGACCTCGACGACGCCCTGGGCGGGCGCCCGTGGCGGACCCGCCTGACCCGCCGTGCGCGGTGACACCCCCGCCCTCAGCGGCGCGCCAGCAGACCGACCCGGTCGTACACCCGGGCCAGGGTCGCGGCGGCGACGGGACGGACGCGCTCGGCACCCTCGGCGAGGATGCGGTCGAGCTCGGCCGGGTCCTCGAGGAGCTCGACGGCGCGCTCGCGGATGGGCCCGAGGACACCGACGACGACCTCGGCGAGGTCCTTCTTGAGGTCGCCGTACCCCTTGCCGTCGTAGTCGGATTCGAGCTGGGCGACGCTGCGGCCGTCGAGCGCGCTGTAGATCGCGAGGAGGTTGGAGACGCCGGGCTTCCCGTCCTCGTCGAAGCGGATCTCCCGACCCGTGTCGGTGACCGCGGAGCGCACGCGCTTGGCGGTGACCTTGGGGTCGGCGAGCAGGTCGATCGTGCCCGTCGGCGCGGTCTTGCTCATCTTGGCCGTCGGGTTCTGCAGGTCCTGGATCTTGGCCGTCTCGCGGAGGATGTGCGGCTCGGGCACGACGAACGTGTCGCCGTAGCGGCCGTTGAACCGTTGCGCGAGGTTGCGCGAGAGTTCGAGGTGCTGGCGCTGATCCTCGCCCACCGGCACCCTGGCCGCGTCGTAGAGGAGGATGTCGGCCGCCATGAGGATCGGGTAGGTGAACAGGCCGACGTTGGTCCCCTCGTTGCCGCGCCGCGCCGACTTGTCCTTGAACTGCGTCATCCGGCTGGCCTCGCCGAAACCGGTGAGGCAGGACAGCACCCAGGTGAGCTCGGCGTGTTCGGGCACGTGGCTCTGGACGAAGACGGCCGAGCGCTGCGGGTCGACGCCGGCGGCGATGTACTGGGCGGCGGTGGCCCTCGTGCGCTCCCGCAGGACCGCGGGGTCGACGTCGACGGTGAGGGCGTGGAGGTCGACGACGCTGTAGATCGCGTCGAACTCCTCCTGCATCGACACCCAGTTGACCAGCGCTCCCAGGTAGTTGCCGATGTGGAGCGAGTCCTGGGTGGGCTGCATGCCGGAGAAGAGACGCGGACGCGTCGAGGCGGGAGTGCTGGTCATGTGCGCCATTGTCGCAGCTCTGCCGCGGGCTCAGGTCACCGGCCGGGGACCGGCGGACCACGCGGCGATCACCCGCTCGGGCGGCGTGCCGAACCCGCTCCCCCGTGAGGTCGGCGCGGTGCGGATGCCACGACGACGCCCGGCCCGCCGGTGGGGACCGTCGGGCCGGGCGTCACGGGAGCGGCCTGGTCAGCGGGCCGCGGGAGAAGTCAGCGCAGAGCGTCGACGATGCCGTTGAGGGTCGCGCTGGGGCGCATCGCGGCCTCGGCCTTGGCGTCGTCGGGACGGTAGTAGCCGCCGAGATCCACCGGGTGCCCCTGAGCGCCGATGAGCTCGTCGTTGATCTGCTGCTCGTTCTCGGCGAGCTGCGCGGCGACGGGTTCGAAGCGCTTCTTGAGGTCGGCGTCCTCGTCCTGCGCGGCGAGCGCCTGCGCCCAGTAGAGGGCGAGGTAGTAGTGGCTGCCGCGGTTGTCGATCTGGCCGAGCTTGCGGGCCGGGGACTTGTTCTCGTCGAGGAACCGGCCGATGGCCGCGTCGAGGGTCTCGCCGAGCACTCCTGCCTTCTCGTTGCCGGTCTTCTGGGCGATGTGCTCGAAGCACGCGCCGAGCGCGGAGAACTCACCGAGGGAGTCCCAGCGGAGGTAGTTCTCCTTGGTGAACTGCTGGACGTGCTTGGGCGCCGAGCCGCCCGCGCCGGTCTCGAACAGGCCGCCGCCCTTGAGCAGCGGGACGACCGAGAGCATCTTGGCGCTCGTGCCGAGCTCGAGGATGGGGAACAGGTCGGTGAGGTAGTCGCGCAGGACGTTGCCGGTGACCGAGATCGAGTCCTCGCCACGACGGATGCGCTCGAGGCAGTAGGTGATCGCGTCGACCGGGGCCTTGATCACGTAGTCGATCTCGTCGCCGCCCGCCTCGGGCAGGTACGCCTTGACCTTGTCGATGACGTGGCTGTCGTGCGCGCGGTTCTCGTCGAGGAAGAACACGGCGGGGGCGCCGGTGGCCTTGGCGCGCGTGACGGCGAGCTCGACCCAGTTGCGCACGGGGATGTCGCGGACGCGGCTCATGCGCCACACGTCACCCTCGTGGACCTCGTGGTCGAAGAGCATGGCGCCGTGCTGATCGGTCACCGTGACGGTGCCGTCGGCGTCGATGACGAACGTCGTCGGGTGGCTGCCGTACTCCTCGGCCTTCTGGGCCATGAGGCCGACGTTGGGCACCGAGCCCATCGTCGCCGGGTCGAGCGCGCCGTGCTTCTTGCAGTCCTCGAACACGGCCTCGTACATGGGGCCGTAGCAGCGGTCGGGGACCATCGCGAGGGTCTGCTGCTGGTTGCCGTCGGCGTTCCACATCTGCCCGGAGTCGCGGACGACCACCGGCATCGAGGCGTCGATGATGACGTCGTTGGGCGCGTGGAGATTGGTGATCCCCTTGTCGGAGTCGACCATGGCGAGGCGCGGACGGGACTCGTACTGCTTCGTGATCGCGGCCTCGATCGCCGCCTTCTTGTCGGCGTCGAGCTTGCCGATCTTGCTGTAGAGGTCGCCGAGGCCGAGGTTGGGGTTGACGCCGACCGAGTCGAGATCGTCACCGAACTCGTCGAAGACGTCGGAGAAGAACACCTTGACGCCGTGGCCGAAGAGCACCGGGTCGGAGACCTTCATCATCGTCGCCTTGAGGTGCAGGGACAGCAGGAGGTCCTCCGCCTTCGCGGCCTCGATCTGGTCGCGGTAGAAGCTCTTGAGCGCCGAGGAGTTCATCACGGTGCCGTCGACGATCTCGCCCTTGAGCACCTTGACGTCGCCCTTGAGGACCTTCTCGCTGCCGTCCTCGCCGCGGAACGTGATGGTGAGGGTGGAGTCCTCGCGCGCGACGACGGACTTCTCGTTGCCGTAGAAGTCACCGCCCTCCATGCTCGCGACGCGGGCCTTGTTGTCGGGGGTCCACTCGCCGAGGCGGTGCGGGTTCTTCTGCGCGAACGCCTTGACCGACAGCGGCGCGCGGCGGTCGGAGTTGCCTTCGCGCAGCACGGGGTTGACGGCCGAGCCGAGGACCTTGGCGTAGCGCGCCTGCACGTCCTCCTCGTCCTTGGTCGACGGCTTCTCCGGGTAGTCCGGGATGTCGTACCCCTTCTGCTGCAGCTCCGCGATCGCCGCCTTGAGCTGCGGGACCGAGGCGCTGATGTTGGGGAGCTTGATGATGGCCGCGTCGGGGCTCTGGGTGAGGTCGCCCAACTCGCCGAGGTTGTCCTCGACCACCTGATCGCCCTTCAACCGATCCGGGAACTGCGCGAGGATGCGCCCCGACAGCGAGATGTCGCTGGTCTCGATGCTCACACCCGTGCCGTGGGTGAAAGCCTCCACGATCGGCAGGAACGAGTAGGAGGCGAGGGCGGGAGCCTCGTCGGTCCGGGTCCAGATGATCTTCTGCTGTGCCACGGGTGGCTGCTCCTTCGTCGGAGGGAAAAGGCGTCGACCTCGACCCTACCCGGCGGCCCACGGCGCAGGAGTGCTGACCGTGCGTCAGGATGGGGCCATGGCAGGCAACTCGTATCCGCACATCATCTTCGCCAAGGACGCCCAGGTGCTGCCCCAACAGTCCCTCGCCGAGGTGCTCACGGACCTCTTCCCGGGCGCCGAGGTCGAGCAGGGGGAGATCAAGGCGGTCCTGCGCCTCCCCGGCTACGCCTACACGTTCTGGTACGACGACGACGCCGACGGCCTCGGCGACCGGTACGCCGACTTCGCCGCGCCCCTGCGACGCAAGCGGGTGACGCGGTGCACGACGATGATCGACGCCTCCGGCGACGCCGATCCGGGCGGCGCGCACGCCGTCGACGTCGCCCGCCTCATGGACGACCTGGCCGCTCGCGACGGGGTCTACGTCTTCTCCGAGGAGACCAAGCGCTTCCTCGGCATGGACTACGACGACGCCCCCGCCCAGGCGAGCACGCCGGCGGCGAGCGCGACGACCTCGGCGGGCGCGGGCGTGTTCACCCCCGCAGGCGCCCCGCCGGAGCCTCCCGTCGCGGATGCGGAGGACACGATGATCGCCGACGTCGCCGCGAGCACCGGCCAGCGGGAGGAGGAGTTCGTCTCCCCGCTCGAGGGCTCGACGACCCCGGCGGCGGACCTGCAGTCGACGTACTCCAGCCCCGCCCACGTCGACGAGGAGCAGAGCGAGGTCGTCCTCGCCTCGCGGGAGAACGATCACGACGTCCGCCACACCGAACACCACCCCGTCGACGCCTCCGTCCCGCCTGCCCCGACGGGCACCGAGGTGCCCGACACGACCCCCGGGCGCGAGGAGGACCGGAGCGACCGCCCCGAGGACCGCGCGGACGTCGCGCCCGCCGCGACGACAGACCACGCCGGACCCACCGACCACGTCGAGCCCCGGCCCGCACCGACGCCGGCGGCCGCCGAGGCGCCGACGACACCGACCGTCGAGGCACCCGTCGAACCTCGTCCGGAGCCCCGCCCCGCCCCCACGCCCGAGGCCGTGCGTGAGCCGGTGCGTGAACCCGCAGCAGCGGACTCGCGTGCCGTCAGTGCGACGCCCACGGGTGAGGAGGAGGGCAAGCCCGGCTTCTTCAAGCGTCTGTTCAAGCGCAAGGACTGAGCGCCGACTCATCCGGCGCGCACGCGACGGATGACACGACACGACGCCCCGGCGGGCCGATGCGCCGGGGCGTCGTGCTGCTGCGGTCCCCCTCCGGTGGCGACGGCGACGTGGTGGGCGGGGTCGGGAGGACCTCCGTCCGTCCCGTCCGTTCGGGCTGGGCGCTTTGGTAGCGTCGAGCCCACATCTACTCGCTCGTCGGAAGGGTCAACCCGTGAGCACCACCCCCGTCAAGATCGCCGTCACCGGCGCCGCCGGTCAGATCGGCTACAGCCTCCTCTTCCGCATCGCCAGCGGCGCGATCCTCGGCCCGGACACCCCCGTCCAGCTGCAGCTCCTCGAGATCGAGCCCGCGCTCAAGTCCCTCGAGGGCGTCGTCATGGAGCTCGACGACTGCGCGTTCCCGACGCTCGCCGGCGTCGAGATCGGCTCCGACCCGAACGTCATCTTCGACGGCGTCAACCTCGCCCTCCTCGTCGGCGCGCGTCCGCGCACGAAGGGCATGGAGCGCGGGGACCTCCTGTCGGCCAACGGCGCGATCTTCACCGGCCAGGGCAAGGCCCTCAACGACCACGCCGCCGACGACATCCGCATCGGCGTCACGGGCAACCCGGCCAACACCAACGCCCTCATCGCGATGAGCAACGCCCCCGACATCCCCAAGGAGCGGTTCTCCGCGCTCACGCGCCTCGACCACAACCGCGCGATCTCCCAGCTCGCGGCCAAGCTCGGCGTGCCGGTCACCGCGATCCGCAAGATGACGATCTGGGGCAACCACTCCGCCACCCAGTACCCCGACCTGTTCCACGCCGAGGTCGGCGGCAAGAACGCCGCCGAGGCCGTGGGCGACCAGGCCTGGATCGAGAACGACTTCATCCCCACCGTCGCCAAGCGCGGCGCCGCGATCATCGAGGCGCGTGGCGCGTCCTCGGCCGCCTCCGCCGCGTCCGCCACGATCGACGCCGCCCGTGACTGGATCACCGGCTCCGCCGAGGGCGACTGGATCTCCATGGCGGTCGCCTCCGACGGGTCCTACGGGGTGCCCGAGGGCCTCATCTCCTCCTTCCCCGTCACCACCAAGGGCGGCGCGTGGGAGATCGTCCAGGGTCTCGAGATCGACGACTTCTCCCGCGGCAAGATCGATGCCTCCGTCAAGGAGCTCGAGGAGGAGCGCGACGCGGTCAAGGAGCTCGGCCTCATCTGAGTCCTCCACGACTCCTCTCGCACGACAAGGGCGCCCGCCCCGGATCACCTCCGGCGCGGGCGCCCTCCGCGTGTCGTGGCCGCGACGAGCCGCGCGTGGTCGACCGGTGCGTCTCAGCCGGCCTCACGGAGGTGGACGAGGACGACCGCGACCGCGACGGCGACCGCCGTGGCCGTGTGGAGTGCGACGTCGATACGTCGCCCGCGCATGTGCAGACCGCCGACACGTTCCTCGGGGAGGACACGACGAAGGACCGCGGCGAGCGCGAACCCCCCGGCCATCGTGAGCCCCCCGGCGAGGAGGTCACCACCGATGACGAGCCAGGTGAGCCCCCCGAGCACGAGGGCCGCGCACGACCACCACCCCGCCCCCAGCGGGATGAGGGGGCGAGGTGGTGGTGCGGTCGTGGTGCTCACGGCTCGATCATCGCAGGCCCGCTCCCGCGCCTTCGACGGACGCGGGGGTCGTGTCGCGCCGACGGCCGGCCGAGGGAGGGCGGCACCCCGGAGGGGCGGGCCGCGACGGACTCAGGCCTGCGACCGCCGCTCGGCGACCTCGACGACGTTCGAGAGCAGCATCGCGCGGGTCATCGGGCCGACGCCGCCGGGGTTGGGGGTGAGCCAGCCGGCGACCTCCGCGACGTCCTCGGCCACGTCACCGGCGACCTTGCCGTCACGGCGCGAGACGCCCACGTCGAGAACGGCCGCGCCCGGCTTGACCATGTCCTTCGTGATGATCCCGGGGACGCCCGCAGCCGCGACGATGATGTCGGCCTCCCGGGTGTGAGCGGCGAGATCCGTCGTGCCCGTGTGGCAGAGGGTCACGGTCGCGTTCTCGGACTTGCGGGTGAGGATGAGGCCGAGCGGACGGCCGACGGTGAGACCACGTCCGACGACGACGACCTCGGCCCCCGCGATCGGCACGTCGAAGCGACGCAGCAACTCGACGATGCCGACGGGCGTGCAGGGCAGCGGCGCGGGGCGGTTCATCACGAGTGAGCCGAGGTTGAAGGGGTGGAGGCCGTCGACGTCCTTCTCCGGGTCGATGCGCGAGAGGAGCGCGAACTCGTCGAGACCGGTGGGCTGCTGGACGATGTAGCCCGTGCAGGTCGGGTCGGCGTTGAGGTCGTCGATGACGGCCTCGACCTCGGCCTGCGTCGCGTCGGCAGGGAGGTCCTTGCGGATGCTGTGGATGCCGACCTCGGCACAGTCCTTGTGCTTGGCGGCGACGTACCACGTGGAGGCGGGGTCGTCACCGACGAGCACGGTCGCGAGGCCGGGCGTGACGCCCCGCGTCGCAAGCGCGTCGATCCGGGCTTTGAGCTCCGTCTTGATCGTCGCGAGGGTCGCCTTGCCGTCGAGAAGTTTCGCAGTCACGAGGCCCATCCTCCCACCGTGGCCCCACCCCTCCCGACGCCGTCTCGCTCTCGCCGGTGGGTGCGTCCGTCCGCGCGCCGCTGTCGTGCCCGGTATCCCAGCGCGCTGGTCCGCGCCGGACCGGCCTCTCTATCCTCGCGAGGTGAGAACTCGCCGATCCTCCCTTGTCGCAACCGTGTTCGCGGCCGCGACCCTCGCAGGGTGCGGCGGGCTGGGCCTCCCGCCCACGGCCCCCCTGTCGACGACAGGAGCTGCGACCCTCACCCCGGGCACGCAGCCCCCCTCCCCCGCTCCGACAGCGACGTCATCGGCCCCCTCGGATCCCGCCGCCGGATCCCCCACGGCCTCGACACCCGCCCCCGGCGCGACGAGCGGAGAGGCCGACGCCCCTGCCGACACCGTGTGGCGGATGAAGGGAGGCAACGGCAGCGCCGCCCCGCTGCTCGTGCCGACCTCGGCGCTTCCGTCGGGTTGGACCGCGACGAAGGCCCGCGACACCCGCGGTTACCGGATGACCGTGTGTGGGGTCGACCTCGAACCCTCCGAGCCCGTCGACGGCGCACAGCAGAACTGGCGACGGTCATCCGGCGGGCCCTATCTCGAACAGCACGTGCGGGTGTACCCCGACGCGACGGCACAACGGGTCGTGGCGGCCCTCGCCCGGAAGATGCCGGGCTGCACGACGTACACCGCCAAGGACGACAAGGGCCAGAGCACGTTCGCGGTCGAGAAGCGCGCGCTCAAGGGGGCGCCGTCGGGCACCGTGGCCTGGCGGCAGAGGGTGCCGCTCGTCGTGCCCGTCGCGGCGTCCGGACCCACCGCGACCCCGACGACCCGCACCGTCGAGGTCGTCCAGGACGTCGCCGTGCGCCGGGTCGGGGCGGCTGTCGTCCTCGTCAACGCCTATGCGGTGGAGGCCGACCCCGACGACGCCGTGCTCGTCACCGCGCTCACCGAGGCCGGCTGAGCCCGCGCCTCCGACGGGAGACGCCTCGGGCGAGCTCCCGGCGCCCACGCCGCTGCTCAACTGGACTGCCACCCGGCACGAACCGGGAACACCACCGGGGGTCCTACCGCCGCCGGGACGCGCACGGACGACCGTGACCGGGGCCGACGTCGCGAGCCCGGTCGCAACCGGGGGGTCAGGCTTCCCGCTTCGTGCCACGACCGGCCGGGACCCCGACGTCCGCAGACGTGGCCCGTGCGACGTGGCAGGTGACGCGGGGCGGAGGTGCCGAGGTCAGGCGGCGGCCGGTGGGGCGGCGGCCGCCGCCCGGGCGCGGCGCACGGTGGCGCGGCGGCCGGCGACGGCGGCGAACGCCGCGGAGGTCAGCGTGACCGCGACGCCGACGAGCACGAGTGGCGACAGATGGGAGGCGCCCCCGAGGACGTCGACGAGCACGGCGCCGATGAGCTGGCCCGACAGGGTGAGCAGGGTCGCGAGCAGCACCCCGAGGTAGTGGACGACGAGGGCGCCGACGCCGACGAACACGATGCCGATGACGCCGCCGAGGAACGTCCACGCCGGGGAGTCCCACGTGCGGGGCGCGCTCCACGTCCCGCGGACGAGTTGCGCGACGAGCACCCCGCCGATGAGGACGAGTCCCCACGTGAAATTCACCCACGTCGTCGAGACGATGTTTCCGGAGTGCCGGTTGACCCGGCCGTTGATCGCCTGCTGCACGGCCATGCCGGCCCCCGCGACGACGGCGAGGAACACCGGCGCGAGGACGAGCGCGTGGTCTCCTCCGCCGCGCCCGAGCGAGGCGAGCGCGACGCCTGCGATCGTGCCGAGCGCACCGAGCACCCGGGTCCACGTCACGGGCGCCTTGCCCGCCGGTCCGAGTCCGACCGAGTCGACGAGCAGGGCGTTGAGCGTCTGCCCGCCGACGATGGCGATCGTGAACAGCGCGACCCCGATCTGCGGCACGCTCCACGTCTGGGCGACGACGAAGAAGCCGCCGCCGAGCCCACCGAGGAACATCCACCAGCGCAGGCTGTCGCCGCGATAGGCGCGGTGGGCCTCGACGAGGCCGCCTCGGACCTTCGGGTGCAGCATCGCGAGGGTGAGCAGGAGCCACCCGCTGCCGAACGACCAGAGTGCGGCGTCGATCGCCGAGCCGAACACCGTCGCGAGGGTGCCGTTGGCGCGCGACTGCACGGCGCCGAGGGCGCCGGCGATGAACGTCGCGATGCCCGCGACGATGACGACACCGCTCGCCCGCTCCGGCGTGAGGCCGGAGCGGGCGGGAGGTGCAGGGTCCGCGGAGGCCGGGGCGGGAGGAACCGGCGATGAATCAGTGGGCAAAGTGACGCGTCCCGGTGAAGTAGAGGGTGACGCCGCGCTCGCGGCAGAGGTCGATGGTCTCGCCGTCGCGGATGGACCCCCCGGGCGCGACGATCGCCCGCACGCCGGCGTCGACGAGGATCTGCGGGCCGTCGGCGAACGGGAAGAAGGCGTCGGAGGACGCGACCGCACCACGGGCCCGCTCCTCCCCCGCGCGCTCGACGGCGAGACGGCAGGAGTCGACGCGGTTGACCTGGCCCATGCCGACGCCGACCGAGGCCCCGTCCGAGGCGAGGAGGATCGCGTTCGACTTCGTCGCCCTGACTGCGCGCCAGGCGAACTGGAGGTCGCGCAGTGTGCTCCCGTCGGCGGCGTCCCCGGCGACGAGAGTCCAGCGGGAGGCGTCGTCGCCGTGCCCGGCGGTGGGCGCGTCGTCGTCCTTCTCCTCGATCTCGGCGTCGATGCGATCGACGCTCTGCACGAGCAGGCCGCCGCTGATGGGACGCTGCTCGAACTCGGTCCCGGACCCGCGCGGGTCGTCCGAATCCGGCGAGCCCACCTGCAGGAGGCGGATGTTCTTCTTCGCGGTGAGGATCTCGAGCGCCTCGGGGTCGAACCCGGGGGCGGCCACCACCTCGGTGAAGATGTCCTTGACCGTCGTCGCCATCGCCGCCGTGACGGTGCGGTTCGTCGCGATGACCCCGCCGAAGGCCGACAGGGGGTCGCACTCGTGGGCGCGGCGGTGGGCTTCCGCGATGTCGTCGCCCTCGTCGGCGATCGCGATGCCGCACGGGTTGTTGTGCTTGACGACGGCGCAGGTCGGCACGTCACCGTGGTCGTGCGCGGCGCGCCACGCGGCGTCGGCGTCGACGTAGTTGTTGTAGCTCATCGCCTTGCCGTGCAGGAGGGTCGCGCCCGCGATGCCGCCGCCCTCGCCGCTGCGGTAGAGCGCCGCGCTCTGGTGGGGGTTCTCGCCGTAGCGCAGTCCCTGGACGCGCTCGTAGGTGGAACCGGTGAACGCCGGGAAGCCCGTGCCGTCGTCGGTGTCGGCGTACCCCTGCGCCATCCAGCTCGCGACGGCCACGTCGTAGGCGGCGGTGTGGGCGAAGGCGTCGGCGGCGAGCCGCTTGCGCTCCGCGAGGGTGAACCCGCCCCGGCCGAGCGCGGTGACGGCGTCCGCGTACTGCGCGGGCGAGGTGAGCACGGCGACGCTCGGGTGGTTCTTGGCCGCGGCGCGGACCATCGACGGGCCGCCGATGTCGATCTGCTCGACGCACTCGTCGGGCGTCGCGCCGGAGGCGACGGTCTCCCGGAAGGGGTAGAGGTTGACCGCGACGAGCTCGAACGGGGCGACCCCGAGCTCGTCGAGCTGGCGCAGGTGATCGGCCTTGCGGGTGTCGGCGAGGAGCCCGGCGTGGACGCGGGGGTGCAGGGTCTTGACGCGGCCCTCCAGGCACTCCGGGAAGCCCGTGAGCTCCTCGACGCGGGTGACCGGCAGCCCGAGCTTCTCGATCGCCGCGGCGGAGCCACCTGTGGAGACCAGCTCTACTCCCGCCTCGTGCAGGGCCGTGACGAGCTCGGCGAGGCCGGTCTTGTCGTAGACGGAGACGAGGGCCCGGCGGATCGGGCGACGGGTCTCGGGGGCCGACTCGGTGGTCTGGGCAGGGGTGGGGGGCATGCGCGCGCTCCTGTGAGGTCTCGTGGACGGAACTCGTTCGTGCTGCGGCACCCAGGCGGGCGATGCCGGCGGCGACACTCCCCGGTGGTCACCCACCCGCGCCAGTCGTGTGCCCCCACCCTATCGCCGCGTGTCACCCGCCTGTGCCGTCGGTCGCTGCAGGGAGGTGACGCACGGTCTCGTGAACGAAGAAGACCCGGTCGGCCGACCGAGGAGAGCCGGCCTGCGGCGGCGCGAGCAGCCACCGGCGCAGGGCGAGGCTCCGGCCAAGCCGGCGGGCGGCGGGATGTCCGCCGCCGACGTGCTCGCGACGCCGCCCGCGTCGAGAGGACCGCGCCCCGTGGTCGATGCCGGGTCATCGGCGGGACGAGGGCGGAGCGTCGAGAGGGGCGGCGCCGAGTGACCCCGACGGGCCGAGAGCGTGGCGGGCGACGTGGCCTGGCGCCGACGATCGGTGCGGACGACCACGGTCGCGGTCGGTCGCGTCGGCAGCGGCGCCCCTGCCTCGGCATCGATGGTCGACGGCGGCACCGGGCGTCCGGTCAGCCGGCGACGCCGACCCGCACGCGTCGACCGTCGACGGTCCAGCTCTCGCGGGCGAGGCGTCCCACGACCTCGACGAGCATCGCTCGTTCCTCGACCTTGATGCGGTCGTGGAGGGACTCCTCGGTGTCGGTGTCGCGCACCTCGACGGTGCGTTGGGCGATGATCGGCCCGGTGTCCACGCCCGCGTCGACGAAGTGAGCCGTACAACCCGTCACGCGCACCCCGTAGGCGAGGGCGTCGGCGACCCCATGAGCTCCGGGGAAGCTGGGCAACAGCGCCGGGTGGGTGTTGACGACGCGGCCGTCGAAACGGGTGAGGAACGCCGCGCCGAGGATCTTCATGAACCCAGCGCCGACGACGAGGTCAGGCTCGAACGCCAGGACCTCCTCGGCGAGCGCCACGTCCCAGGCGACGCGGTCGCGGTGATCACGCACGCGGACGACGAAGGTCGGAATGCCTGCTCGTTCCGCGCGGGCGAGGCCCTCGATACCGTCACGATCGGCTCCGACGGCGACGATCTGCACGCCGTACGCCGGATCGGCCGCAGCATCGACAAGGGCCTGCAGGTTGGTTCCACCACCGGAGACGAGCACGACGACACGCATGGACCGAACTCTACGGGTGCGGCCGGGTCGGCTCGATGACGTCATCGCCGAGGGAGGGGTGGCTGCCAGGGGTGCAGGCGGCGGCGGGGGTCACCGATCCCGTCGGGGCGATCGGCCTCGACGCCGCAGGGCGCGATCGCTCGCCGAGGCGTCCCGTCCGAGCTCCCGCCCGTTCCCCGTCACATCCGCGTCGCGGGGTTCCTCCGCCGAGGGTCGCCGACGACGTCGGGCCTCGCCCTCGGCCGTCCGAGGCGGGGGACGCTCGTCGATCCGCTCGCCCCGCTCCTCTCGACGGCCGCGGACCGCGCCACCCGTGCCGTTGCCCTCGGACGGCGCACCCTCGTCACGTCGGACGGCGTCGGCCGCCGCCCGGGGCCGCCGCGCCCCGCCGGAGCTCGCGCGAGACCGCGTGGGCTCGTCGCGGCGAGCAGCCTCCCCGTCCCGACGAGGACGACCACCCGCACCGCGGTCCGTGCCGGGCGGCGCGGACTCCTCTCGACCGTCAGCGCCCGATGACCGGCGGGGTCGCCCCCCGCCGCCCGTGGTCTCGCGCGGCGGCGCACCCTCACGACGCCGAGCGGCGTCCGCATCGGGGCCCGGGCGACCTGCGACGCCGTTCCGCGGGCGCCGGGTCGGGGACCGATCGGGTCCGGCGGCGTCGACCCTCCGGCGAGAGCCACCGTCACGGCCGTCCGCCCCCGGAGACCTCGGAGCGTCGTCGCGCTCGCCCGCGCGGGCAGTCCTGCGGGGAGGGGTCTCGACGACCTCGGTGCGCCGACGCGTGCCCCGCGTCCCGTCCGGGGTGGCGGAGGGGTCGTCGACGTCGGGTCGGGTCGACGCACGGCCCTCGGCCCGCGCCTCGTCACGTGACGGGGCCTCTCGGCGACGCGCGAGACGCACACCGGTGACGGACGCGACGAGAAGGGCGACGCCGCCGACCTCGCCGGTGAGGGCGAGCGCCGTGAGCACGGGGTCGACGCCGACGTGCGCGAAGCGCCCGGCACCCACGGGCCCGGAGGCCGCGACGGAGATGACGAGCATCGCGAGGGCGTAGAGCGCGATCGCCACCCCGGTGACCCGCATCCGCGCCGCCCAGGTGCGTTCGCTGTGCCGCGCGCACGACCACCCGAGGAGCACGCCGATGAGCAGGGGGACGGCGATGCCGGCCGGGGTCCACCCCGGCATGGGACCGGGAGGCGGCACGGCCGCAAGGACCGGGACCATCGGGATGACCCCGGGCCCGGAATGCGACCACGTGACCGCGGTGTCACCGCCGAGGCCGAATCCCGGACCGGCGAGCCACGAGGCTCCCCAGACCGCGAGCGTCGGCAGATAGCCGAGCTGGATGAGCGTGAGCAACGTGCCCCCGACGATCCCGCCGCCCAACCGGGCGTACACCTCGCCGACCTGCCACGCGGAGAGCGCGATCGCGACGACGACCAGCAGCGCGCCCGAGACGAGGGTCGCGATCACGGCTCCGGCCGCGGGGCGGATCGCGTGCCCGACCCAGGTGGGCACGTACTCGCGCCGCGCCCATTCCACGCGCGGCGCGAGGTCACCGAGGTGGCCGTGGAACCCGGGTCGCAGTGCGAGTCCGAACGCGAGCACGGACACGACGAACGCCCCGAGGATCGTGGCGGCGAACGACGGTCGCGCCCCGCCGAGGTGGGCACCGAAGCCGATGACGACACCCGTGAGGACGTATCCCGCGACGAACGACGCCATCGTCGCCACCACGTCGCGGCGTACCCCGCCGAACCCCCGCATGCGGGGTGAGCGGGTGGTGCGCGACGGGACGACCCGCTGCGCCGAGAACCACGCACACAGCAGCGGCCACCCGGTGAGCAGCCAGGGGATGAGCCCGACGCTGCCCTTGTCGAGCGCGAGCGGAGCACCGTGGGAGAAGCACCAGGCCGCGAGCCCGGCGCTGACGGTCGTGCCGGCGGACTCGGAGCCGCCGGCGCCCGTCAGCCACCCCAGCACGGCGAGGACGACGACCATCGTCGCCGACACGACGGCTGCGCCGACGCCGGATCCACCGGCGATCAACCAGTCGGGCAGGACCTCTTCCTCCGAGGACGGGCCGGGGTGCTCTCTCACACGCATCAGGGTGTCACGCATAGGACGTTCATCCTCGCCCGACCCACGCGCGCCACCGCGTTCCCACGCCGGACGGCCACGCCGTGCGTGACGAGCGGCCAGGTCGAGGGGCCGCGGCTGTGGACGACCGCGCCGGCCCTACCCACCCGCCCCCGTCGGGGTGCCACCCTCGGGTCCGGGGACGGTGCGCCGCACGACGCGACGCGAGGGACCCCTGAGGAATCGGCGAAAGAGATCGACGCGGGAGGAATCGACTCGCCAGGTCGACGCACGAGCGGTCGGCGCGACGTGTCGCCCTCCGGTCACCACGGCGGCGTCCCGTCGCCCCCGAGCGCCGGCGACCCGCCGCAACGCCCACACGAATCGACACGTCCCGCGGGAAGGAGCGCGAATGCCTCACCCCGATCCGTCGTTCCTCGTCGCGGCCGTCGTGCTCGCCGCGCTCACCGGCGTGGGGCTCGAGTCCTGCCACCGACGCGGGACCCACCTCCGGGCCGGTGAGGTGCCCCGCCGCCGCCTCCCGGCCGGGGCCCTTCTCGTGCCGACGGTCGCGACGGCGGCGTGGTTCGTCCTGATCCTCCCGCACGACACGGTGACCGAACGCCTCGTCCTCGGACTCCACCTCCTCGTCGGGGTCGCCACGGTGGCCCTCGCCGGCATCGACGTCGCGGTCCACCGGCTGCCCGACACCCTCACCGTCCCCCTCACGGGCACCGTGCTCGTGGCGTTCGGACTCACCGCGACCGGTCTTCTCGGCCCCGGCGGTGAGGCCGGTCGGCGCGCGCTCCTCGCCGGGGTCGTCGCGTCGCTCTCGTTGCTCGTCGCCGCCCTCGTCCTCGGTGGGATCGGCCTCGGCGACGTCAAGCTCGCCTGTCCGCTCGGCGCCGTGCTCGGCTGGCACGGCTGGGACACCCTGCTCACCGGTGCTGCCCTCGCCTGGCTCCTCGCGGCCCTCGTGGCGCTCTGCGCTCTCGTCCGCGGCGCCGCGCACCGGGGCACCGCGATCCCCCTCGGACCGTTCCTCGGTCTCGGCGCCCTTTTCGCCGTCGTCCTCTAGGACGGCGTCGGCGTCCGAACCGCCGCCCTCGCCCGGCACTCCGTCGTCGGTCGAGAGCACCGCCCCGACCCCCGTCGCTCATGTCGCCGGAGGGCCGCCGGGCGCGGTCACGGCCCGGAAGTCCCCGGCCACAGACCGACGGCCGGACCCCCGCAACGGGGATCCGGCCGTCGAGGCGGAGCGAGAGGCGTCAGAGGCTCTGGACGATCTCGCGCATGAGCTGAGCGGTCTCGGACGGCGTCTTGCCGACCTTGACACCGGCGGCCTCGAGGGCCTCCTTCTTGGCCTGCGCCGTCCCGGAGGAACCCGAGACGATGGCGCCCGCGTGACCCATCGTCTTGCCCTCGGGAGCCATGAAGCCCGCGACGTAGCCGACGACGGGCTTGGTCATGTTCTCCTGGATCCACGCGGCGGCGCGCTCCTCGGCGTCGCCGCCGATCTCGCCGATCATGACGACACCGACGGTCTCGGGGTCCTTCTCGAACGCCTCGAGACAATCGATGTGCGTCGTCCCGACGATGGGGTCGCCACCGATGCCGACGCCGGTGGTGAAGCCGATGTCGCGGAGCTCGAACATCATCTGGTAGGTGAGCGTGCCCGACTTGGAGACGAGACCGAGCTTGCCCGGACCCGAGACGTCGGCGGGGGTGATGCCCGCGTTCGACTTGCCGGGGCTGATGATGCCGGGGCAGTTGGGGCCGATGATGCGCGTCGTGCCCTTGTCCTTGCAGTAGTTGAAGAACTCCGCGGTGTCCTTGACCGCGATGCCCTCGGTGATGACGACGACGAGCGGCATCTCGGCGTCGATCGCTTCGACGACGGCGGCCTTGGCGAAGGCCGGCGGGACGAAGACGACGGAGACGTTCGCGCCGGTCTCCTTCATCGCCTCGGCGACGGTGCCGAAGACCGGGATCTCCTGGCCTTCGGGGAAGCTGACGGTCTGGCCGGCCTTCTTGGGGTTGACGCCGCCGACGATCTTGGTGCCCGAGGCGAGCATGCGCGTCGTGTGCTTCATGCCCTCGGAGCCGGTCATGCCCTGGACGATGACCTTGGAGTCGGAGTCGAGGAAGATTGCCATGAGTGTGTCTGTCCTTCTGCTCAGGTCGTCGATTACTTGGCGGCGAGCTCGGCGGCCTTGCGGGCGGCGCCGTCCATGGTGGCCTCGACCGTCACCAGCGGGTGATCGAACTCGGCGAGGATGCGGCGGCCCTCCTCGACGTTGTTGCCGTCGAGACGAACGACCAGGGGCTTGGTGGCGGTGTCGCCGAGGGTCTTGAGGGCGCCGACGATGCCGTTGGCGACCGCGTCGCACGCGGTGATGCCACCGAAGACGTTGACGAAGACGGACTTGACCTGCTCGTCGTTGAGGATGACGTCGAGGCCGTTGGCCATGACCTCCGCGGAGGCACCGCCGCCGATGTCGAGGAAGTTGGCGGGCTTGCTCGCACCGCCGGTGTGGTCCTGACCCGCGTAGGCGACGACGTCGAGGGTGCTCATGACGAGGCCCGCACCGTTGCCGATGATGCCGACGTTGCCGTCGAGCTTGACGTAGTTGAGGTTCAGCGCCTTGGCCTTGGCCTCGAGCGGGTCCTCGGCGGCCTCGTCGACGAGCGAGGCGTGCTCGGGCTGACGGAAGGCGGCGTTGTCGTCGAGGGTGACCTTGCCGTCGAGGGCGACGATCTCACCGGATTCGAGCTTCACCAGGGGGTTGACCTCGACCAGCGTCGCGTCCTCACCCTTGTAGACGTCCCAGAGGCGCTGCAGGACGGGGACGATCTTCTCGCCCGTCTCGGCGTCGAACTTGGCGGCCTCGACGATCTCCTTGGCCTTGGCCTCGTCGATGCCCGTGTTGGGGTCGACGGCGATGCGGGCGAGGGCCTCGGGGCGCTCGACGGCGAGCTGCTCGATCTCCATGCCGCCCTCCTTGCTGCACATCGCAAGGTAGGTGCGGTTGGCGCGGTCGAGGAGCACGGAGAAGTAGTACTCCTCGGCGATCTTGGCGCCCTGGGCGATCATCACGGTGTGGACGGTGTGGCCCTTGATGTCCATGCCGAGGATCTGCTCGGCCATCTGCTCCGCCTCGTCGGCGGACTTGGCGAGCTTGACGCCGCCGGCCTTGCCGCGGCCTCCGGTCTTGACCTGGGCCTTGACGACGGTGACACCGCCGCTCTTTCCGCCGATCTCCTCAGCGGCAGCCTTCGCCTCCGCCGGAGTCGTGGCGATCTTGCCTGCCAGCACGGGGACACCGTGCCTCTCGAACATGTCACGGGCCTGGTACTCGAAAAGATCCACGGCACTTCCTCGTCATCGATGGATAGACGTCCGAGGGGAGTCTAACGATGCAGACCAGCCGAAACGTGCGGCGGGCATCGGTCGATGCGGGGTGAGGCGGCTCACGAAGAAAAGCGACCCCCGGTCGTGGACGCGGGGGCCGCTGGACGGGGACGAGCGGCGGTTCAGGAGGCCGAGACGTGGGCCTTGACCCAGTCGACGATCTCGGTCGTCGTGGCGCCCGGGGTGAACACCTTGGCCACGCCCATGTCGGTGAGCTGAGGGATGTCGTCCTCGGGGATGATGCCGCCACCGAACACGGTGATGTCGGCGGCGTCGCGCTCCTTGAGGAGCTCGATCGTCTTGGCGAACAGGGTCATGTGCGCACCGGAGAGGACCGAGAGCCCCACCGCGTCGGCATCCTCCTGGATCGACGCCTCGACGATCTGCTCGGGAGTCTGGTGGAGGCCGGTGTAGATGACCTCCATCCCGGCGTCACGCAGTGCCCGGGCGATGACCTTGGCGCCACGGTCGTGCCCGTCGAGTCCGGGCTTGGCCACCACGATGCGCAACGGAGATTCACTCATGTGCCACAGCGTAGCCGTCACGAGGTGACCGAGGGGCCGGAGAGGACCGAAGTCCCGCACGGCTCTCGCCGACCCGCCTCGCCCCGCTCCCACGGGCCCCGCCGCCACCTCGCCGACACCTGACCACCGCCCCGCGGACGCCTCACCGGCGCCTCCCGGCGTCTCGGTACGTGGGTGCGCACACCCTTCGTCGGCGACCCGCGGCACTCGGGCACTCCCCTGTGAGCACCCTCACGGCGCGGCCGCGGTCGCCCGGTGGAGGCCGACGCCGCACCCCGACGAAACCTGCAGATCCGCCACCGGATCCGCCGATCGAGACGATGACCGACGTGACGACCCCACGAACGTGACATACCGGACGATCGTCCAAGACGGCTTTCGTGATCGGATCGTGACCATGCATAGTGAGGTGGTCGATGGTCCAAGACGGACCCCCTACTCACGGTCGAGGTGCCATGCCGACGACGTCACGTCACCCCGGGGCGAACGCCTCCGAGTGCGCCCCAACAGCAGCCGCCCATGAGGATGCCGAGAACGACGACGGGTCCCAGTACGCCGCCCGCCGGCGCCGGCGGGCGGGTCGTCGTCTCACGGTGGCGCTCGCCGCCGGCGTGACCATCGGTGGTCTCGGCCTGGCCTTCGGCGAGGCGACCTCGCCGGCCGACGCCGCGCGTGCCGCCTCCGACGTGACGACCCACGTGACGGAGCCCGTGGCCGGTGCGCTGTCGGGGCACCTCGTCGCGGCACCCGCGGCGTTCGAGCAGGGCGGCGCGGCCCACGTCGACGCGGCTCCCGCCGACATGGGCGAGGGGGCCCACGCCGTGGCCCCCAGCGAGGTGGTGTCGGCCGACACTATCGCCACGCTCACCAAGCCCGGAGCGACCCCGGCCGGCGCCGCCGCCGAGGGCCTCCCGCCGACGTCCGTCCTCTCCCCCGCGATCGCGGCCCGCCTCGACGCGGAGGCCCGCGCCTCCCGCGCCACCGCCCGCGCGACGCTCGGTGCCAAGGCCGGGTTCGCCCGGCCCGTCGAGGGAACGCGCTTCACCTCCGGATTCGGCCCACGGTGGGGTCGCCTCCACGCGGGCGTCGACTTCGCCGGCCCCGTCGGGCAGGTCGTGCGCACCGTGGCCCCCGGAACGGTGACCATGGCCGGACCGGCCTCGGGCTACGGACGTGTCATCGAGATCCGCCACGAGGACGGCGGCTTCACCCGCTACGGCCACCTGCACCGGATCGATGTCGAGGTCGGGGAGAAGGTCGAGGCCGCCGACCCGATCGGCATCCTCGGCAACGCCGGGCGATCGACCGGACCGCACCTGCACTTCGAGGTCCGGACCGCCGAGGGCGCCCCGTTCGACCCCATGCCGTGGCTGAAGGCGCGGGGCATCGTGCCGGTGGAGAACCCGGCGGCCACGACGCCGCCGAAGGCACAGAAGACGGAGAGGTCTGCGACGTCGGAGAAGTCGGACTCCGACTGAATCCCCCTCCGCGGTCCACCCGCCGGGGCGGGACATCGGCCGGCATCCCAGGCGAACTGTCCCGGCCGGGTTCGGCCCCGGCGATCGACGCGACGAACCGACGCGGCGAGATCCGATGCCCCGAGGCGGCCCGGAGACGTCGGGCGATCCCCGGGGGCGATCCCGGAAGGTCCGCGGATCCCGCGCCGCTCAGAGCTTCTCGAGCGGGGCGTAGCGCAGGAGCAGTCGTTTGACGGCCTCGCCACCGAAGTCGACGTGCGCCATGGTGCGGTCGCCCTCCCCCTCGACGCGGACGACCTTGCCGAGGCCGAAGGAGTCGTGGTTGACGCGGTCACCGGGCTTGAGCGACGGGATCGGCCGGCTGCCGGGCGTGCGCACCCCGGGACGGGCCGCGAGCGTGGCGATCGCCGGCGCCTTGCGGGTGTCGATCGCCGAGGCGCCCATCGAGGAGGCGTCGCCGCGCTCCCAGTCGATGAGGTCCTCGGGGATCTCGCCGAGGAATCGTGACGGCGGGTTGTACTGCGGCTGCCCCCACGCCGAGCGCACGATCGCCCGCGAGAGGTGCAGCCGTTCGCGCGCGCGGGTGATGCCGACGTAGGCGAGACGGCGTTCCTCCTCGAGCTCGTCGGTGTCGACGAGGGACCGCGCGTGCGGGAAGGTGCCGTCCTCGAGCCCGACGAGGAACACGACGGGGAACTCGAGGCCCTTGGCCGTGTGCAGCGTCATGAGCGTGACCGTGCCCTGGTCGTCGGCGGCGCCGGCGTGCGCCCCGTCGGCCACGGCCTCGTCGGGCACCTCGTCGGCGTCGGCGACGAGGGAGACGCGTTCGAGGAACTCGTCGAGGGTGCCCGGGGTGCCCTCGGCCTGCGCGGCCTCGTCGAACTCCCTGGCGACGCCGACGAGTTCGGCGAGGTTGTCGAGGCGCGTCTCGTCCTGGGGGTCGCGGCTGCCGCGCAGCTCGTCGAGGTACCCGCTCTGGTGGAGGACGGCCTCGAGGAGGTCACCGACCCCGGCGCCGGAGTCCCGCACCTCCCGCAGCGACTCGAGCAGCGCGGTGAACCTGCCGATCGCGGCGACCGAGCGGGTCGCGATGCCGGGCGCGTCCTCGGCCATCGCGAGGGCCTGGACGAACGAGAGCCCGTCCCGTTCGGCGAGCATCGACACGCACGCCTGGGCCCGATCGCCGATGCCGCGTTTGGGCACGTTGACGATGCGTCGCAGGTTGACGGTGTCGGCCGGGTTGGCGATGACCCGCAGGTAGGCGAGGGCGTCCTTGACCTCGCGGCGCTCGTAGAACCGGGTGCCGCCGACGATCTTGTACGGCAGCCCGACCCGGACGAGGACCTCCTCCAGCGCACGGCTCATCGCGTTCGTGCGGTAGAAGACCGCGACGTCACCGGGACGCACGCCGTGGTCGTCGGCGAGCCGGTCGATGGTGCGCGCGACGAACGCGGCCTCGTCGTGCTCGGAGTCCGCGACGTACCCGATGGCCTTGGCGCCGTCGCCGGCGTCGGTCCACAGCCGCTTGGGACGGCGGGAGGTGTTCTTCGCGATGACGGCGTTGGCCGCCGACAGGATCGTGTTCGTCGAGCGGTAGTTCTGCTCGAGCAGCACCGTGCGGGCGTCGGGGTAGTCCGCCTCGAACTCGACGATGTTGCGGATCGTCGCGCCGCGGAAGGCGTAGATCGACTGGTCGGCGTCGCCGACGACGACGAGTTCCCCCGGCGCGACGGGGTGCTCCCCCGGCCCGACCTCGACGGGTGCGGCGAGCTCGCGCACGAGGACGTACTGGGCGTGGTTCGTGTCCTGGTACTCGTCGACGAGCACGTGGCGGAACCGGCGACGGTAGTACTCGGCGACGTCGGGGAAGGCCTGGAGGATGTTGACCGTCGTCATGATGAGGTCGTCGAAGTCCATCGCGTTCGCCTCGGCGAGGCGGCGCTGGTACAGCGTGTACGCGTCGGCGAGCACGGAGTCGCCGGGGCTCGCGTCCTCGCGGCTCGCGCGGGTGGCGAACTCCTCCGGGTCGACGAGCTCGTTCTTGAGGTTGCTGACCTGGTGGCTGAACGAGCGCGGGGGGTAGCGCTTGGGGTCGAGGTCGAGATCGCGCATCACCATCGCCATGAGGCGCTGGGAGTCGGCGGCGTCGTAGATCGAGAAGTTGCTGCGCAGCCCGACGCGGGTGGCCTCCTTGCGCAGGATGCGCACGCACGCACTGTGGAACGTGCTCACCCACATCGCCCTCGCCCGCGGACCGACGAGCGCCTCGACCCGCTCCCGCATCTCGGCGGCCGCCTTGTTGGTGAACGTGATCGCGAGGATCTGCCCCGGATGCACGTGCCGGCGGGCGAGCAGGTAGGCGATGCGGTGGGTGAGGACCCGGGTCTTGCCCGAGCCCGCGCCCGCGACGATGAGCAGCGGCGATCCCTCGTGGACGACGGCCTCCCGCTGCTGCGGGTTGAGCCCGGCGAGCAGGGTCTCGACGTCGGGCTCCGAGGATGTGCCCCGTCCGGCCGTGGGCCCGGCGGCCCGGGGGCCGGTCGCCACCCCGGCGGCCTTCGGCGAGCCCTCACCACCGACGGCCCACAGCGGCACCCCGGCGTCGTCGACCGCCTGGGCGGAGGCGGCACGCCGGCGCGCCGGGGACCCGGACGGGGGCGTGGCGGACGAGGGCGGCAGATCCAGATCGGGGAGTTCGTCGAAGAGGCTCATCGTGGGTCCGAGTCTATGTCCGCCGCCCGACACCCCTTCCACGCCGGCCGTCGCACGAGGCGTCCCCGAGACCGTCCTTCCCCGTGGGCCGCGGCCGCGGCCACCACGGCGACCGACGTCCGGTCGGAGGGCCACGGTTCAGGCGGGGTCGTGGCCCCGACCCGAGGACCCGCCGTCCGAGCGAGCCGACTCGTCCACGGACGCACCGTCGGCGTGGACGGGCGACGGATGGTCACCGTGGTAACGGGTGATCTCGGCCGGCGCCTCGTGCGCGCCCTCCTCGCCCCACCGGGCGTGCGTCGCCTCGATGAGGCGGTGCTCGGCATCGGCGCCGCCCTTGATGTGCGGGATCCGGAGGATGAGCGGCACGCCCAGCACGGTCCACGCGGCGACGATGACCCATTCCGGCCCGGTGAGCGCGGCCGGCATCCCCGGCAGGAAGAGCACGGCCATGGCCGCGGCGAGCACGACGGCGATGACGCCCGTGACCGTGCCGCCGGGGGTGACGAAGGGCCGTTCCATGTCGGGTTCGCGCTTGCGCAGCACGATGAACGCGAGCGCGACCATGATCCAGGCGACGACGATCGCGAGGCCGCCGGCGTCGACGAGCCAGACGAGGCTCTTGCGTCCGAAGAAGGGCGCGAGGACCGACAGGCCGCCGATGAACAGCAGCGCGTTGGCGGGGGTGCGGTACCGCGGGTGCAGCTGCCCGAACCACGCGGGCAACATGCCGGATCGGGCGAGTGCGTAGATGAGGCGGCTGCCGCCGATGAGGAACCCGTTCCACGACGTGAGGATTCCGGCGATGCCGCCGATGACGAGGAGCGTGCCCCAGGCGGGGTGGCCGAACATCGCGGTGATCGCGTCGGCGACGGCGAGGTCGGACTTCGCGAGGTCGACGGCGTGCATCGAGGAGCTCGTCGTCAGCATGATCATCACGTACCAGCTGATGGCGAGCAGCACGGAGACGATGAGCGCCTCGCCGATCTTCTTGTACGGCAGGTGGATCTCCTCGGCCGACTGCGGGATGACGTCGAAGCCGACGAAGAGGAACGGCGTCGCGACGAGCACGGCGAGGAACCCGGCGGAGCCGCCGTTGAACAGCGGCTGCATGTTCTCGACCGAGCCGCCGATGAACGCCCCCGCGACGAGGAAGACGCCCACGCTCGCGAGGAAGAGCACGGCGACGGTCTGGAACACCGCCGCCGGTCGGACGCCGATGATGTTGATCGCCGTCATCACGATCGCGGCGACGACGCCGACGGCCACCCAACTCGCGTAGACGTCGTATCCGGCCACCGTGTACATCTGCCCGACGAGCATGTCGGGGAAGACGTAGAGCAGGGTCTGAGGGAGGGCCACGGCCTCGAACGCCACCACCGACACGTACCCCAGCACGAGGGTCCACGAGCAGAAGAACGACACCCGCGACCCCATCGAGCGTAAGACGTAGGAGTGTTCGCCGCCGACGTGCGGCAGGGCGGCGACCAGCTCGGCGTACGTCAACGCGACGAACGCGACGACGATGCCGCCCACCACGAAGGCGAGCGCCGCGCCCAGCGTGCCCGCACCGTTGAGGAAGGTGCCCGTGAGGACGATCCATCCGAATCCGATCATCGCCCCGAAGGCGACGGCGAGGACGTCCCACCGTCCGAGGACCTTGTCCATCTTCTCGTGCTGTCTGCTCATCGTCATCGATGCGCTTTCTGCTGGGGCCCTGGCCGGGCCGATCCGGTCGGTCACGTCCTGCTGCGCCGACGCCGCACGTGGTCACGTTCACGTGCGGCGTCGACGAACGGGTGCGGTCGGGTCGGCACCGAGGTGCCGGTGAGAAGGGCGGGGCCTGGTCGCCGAGGTCGCCACGAGCCCCGGGGTCGCCGGTTCCCGGTCTCCCGCGGTCAGCGGTAGGCGGGGATGCCGGTGAGGGCGTTGCCGATCATGAGCGTGTGCATCTCGGGGGTGCCCTCGTAGGTGAGGACGGATTCGAGGTTGGCCGCGTGGCGCATGATCGGGAACTCGTGGGAGATGCCGTTGCCGCCGAGGATCGTGCGGGCGGTGCGGCAGATCTCGAGGGCCTTGTTGACGTTGTTGAGCTTGCCGATGCTCACCTGCTCGGGGCGCAGGCCGACGGAGTCCTTGCGGCGTCCGAGGTGGAGGGCGAGCATCGTGCCGAGGGTGAGGTCGATCGACATCGTCGCGAGCTTGTTCTGGGTGAGCTGGAACCGGGCGATCGGGTCGCCGAACTGCACCCGCTCCGTCGAGTAGCGCAGCGCCGTGGAGAACGCCGACCGCGCCGCCCCCATCGCGCCCCAGAGGATGCCGTACCGCGCCTCGTTGAGGCAGGACAGAGGGCCCTTGAGGCCGCGGACCTCGGGGAACACCGCATCGGCCGGCAGGCGCACCCCGTCGAGGACGAGCTCGGAGGTCACCGACGCCCGCAGCGACGCCTTGTGGTGGATGATCGGCGCGGAGAATCCGGGGGTGTCCGTCGGGACGACGAAGCCGCGGATGCCCGAGCCGCCCTCGCCCTCGTCGGTCTGGGCCCAGACGACGGCGACGTCGGCGATCGAGCCGTTCGTGATCCACATCTTGCGGCCGTCGAGGACCCAGTCGTCGCCGTCACGGCGGGCGCGGGTGCGCATCGAGGAGGGGTCCGAGCCGTGGTCGGGCTCGGTGAGGCCGAAGCAGCCGATGGCCTCGCCGGCGGCCATGCGAGGCAGCCACTCCTGCTTCTGCTCCTCGCTGCCCCACCGCCAGATCGCGAACATCGCGAGGGAGCCCTGGACGCTCACGAGGGAACGGATGCCGGAGTCCGACGCCTCGAGTTCGAGGCACGCGAGGCCGTAGTCGACGGCGCTCATGCCGGCGCAGCCGTACCCCTCGAGGTGCATGCCGAGGAGGCCGACCCCACCGAGCGTCTGGGCGAGTTCACGGACGACGGGCAGTTCACCCTTCTCGAACCACTCGGCGACGTAGGGGTCGACGTGCTCGTCGCAGACCCGACGGACGGTGTCACGGATCGCCTTCTCCTCGTCCGAGAGGAGGTCGTCGATGTCGGCGAGGTCGAGGGGGTGGATCGTCTTCGGGGGCGTGGGGTGGGCCATGGGTTCGCTCTCTCGTCTCTCGTCGGAGGGTTCGGGGGATTCGGGTGGGGGACGGATGTCGGCCGCGGAGTGGGAGGGGCCGGGCCTCAGGTGAGGGGGACGTCGCGCGCCCCGGACAGCCAGGCGCGGACGGGGCCGTCGTGTTCCCCGAGACGCGGTGGCGGCGCCGGCGCCGCGAGGAGGGGCTCGCTGTAGGTGACGGGGTGCCGCACCTGCGGCGAGGCTGCCTCGCCGAGGTCGTGGACGGGGTCGAGCCCGAGATCGGCGGCGAGCGCGAAGGCCGCCGAGAGGTCGTTGACGCCGCCCGCAGGGACCCCGGCGGCGGTGAAGCGACGCTGCCAGGAGGCGGCGTCGTCGGTCGCGAGGATCGCCTCGAGGGCCGTGACGAGCGCCTCCCGGTTCGTCACGCGGTCGGCGTTGCGGGTGAAGCGCGCGTCCACCGCGAGCTCGGGGGCGCCGAGCTCACCGGCCATCCGCACGAACTGGCCGTCGTTGCCACACGCGACGGCGAGGAGGCCGTCGCGGCACCGCAGGGTCTCGTACGGCGCGATCGAGGGATGCCGGTTGCCCATGGGCCGCGGGACGGCACCGGCGCCGAGGTAGCCCGACGCCTGGTTGACGAGCGCCCCGAGCAGACTCGAGAGGAGGTTGACCTCGACCCGGCATCCGCGCCCGGTGCGGGCACGCGCGGTGAGTGCGGCGAGGACCCCGATCGTCGCGTCCTTGCCGGTGAGCACGTCGACGAGCGCGACACCGACCTTGGTCGGCGTCCCGCCGGCCTCCCCCGTCATGCTCATGAGGCCACCGACCGCCTGGACGACGAAGTCGTACCCCATGAGGTCGGCGCCCGCCCCCGAGCCGAAGCCGGTCACCGAGGCGTACACGACCCCGGGGTTCTCCGCGGCGACGTCGTCGTAGCCGAGGCCGTAGCGGTCGAGGGCACCGGTGCGGAAGTTCTCGACGACGACGTCGGCCCGCAGCGCGAGCTCCTTGGCGAGCGCGCGGTCCTCGGCGTCGGTGAGGTCGAGGGTGACGCTGCGCTTGCTGCGGTTGACGCATTCGTAGTAGGTCGCGACCCGGGACGCCCTCGCGCCTGCCGCCGCTCCCTGCTCGGCCGCGGCGCCCTCGGCCACCGTTCCCGCCTCGGACGAGGTGCGCCACGGGGGGCCCCAGGCGCGGGTGTCGTCCCCGGAGCCCGGCCGCTCGACCTTGACCACCGTCGCGCCGAGGTCCGCGAGGGTCATCGTCGCGAGGGGGCCGGCGAGCACCCGCGAGAAGTCCGCGACGAGGATTCCCTCGAGCGGACGCGGCGGGGCACCCGAGGTGCGGTGCGGTGCGGCGGTGTCGTCCACGGTGACGATGACTCCTGACGATCGGTGATGGCCGCCACGCTAGGAGCGTCGCCGCATCCGTGTCATCGTGCATATTGCACGAAGAATGGACCGCGGTGGTGCGCCACGCACAGCGCATGCGCGGACCCCGAAGGAGGTGCCATGGTCGTCACGCTCGCCGGCCTGTGCCAGGCCATCCCGACCCGATTGCAGCCGGTGGCACCGGTGCCCGTGCCGGCCGCGGCGGTCTCGGGAGTCCACGTGAGCGAGCTGCCCGACCCGACCGCGTTCCTCGACGGCGGGGAGCTCCTGCTCACCACCGGGCTCACGCTGTTCGACCAGGACCTGCCCCTCCATGCCTATGCGGCCCGCCTCGCCGCCGGTGGCGTGGTGGGCCTCGGGATCGGGCTCGGGCCGGTGTTCGACCACGTACCCCCGGGGCTGCCGCCGGCCTGTGAGCGGGCGGGCCTCCCCCTTCTCGTCGTGCCGGAACACACCCCCTTCCAGGCCGTCGTGCGGGAGTTCTGGCGTCAGGTCGGGACGGTGCGAGAGAGCGACCTGCAGGCGGCCGTCGGCTCGGCCCACGCCCTCGTGCGCGCCGCCCTCACCGACGACCCCGGCGCGGCCGTCGTGCGGGCGATCGCCACGTCGGTCGGCGGGTGGTCGGCGGTCCTCGACCCCGAGGCCGCCGTGGCCCACGTCCACCCCCGCGCCGCCGCGCCGCGAGCGCGCCAGGCGATCTCCGAGATCACCCGGATGCGGCTGAGTGCCCCCCACTCGGCGGCGACCTTCCCCCTCGGTCAGGAGGACGTCCTCGTCCACGGCCTCGGCCGGGAGGGACACCTCGACGGATACCTCCTCGTCGCCCGTCCCCGCCCCCTCCCCACGCACGCCCGCCACCTGCTCGTCACCGCGAGCGCGCTGCTGCAGCTCCAGGAGCGGTGGGCGAGGCCGTCCGGCGCCCTGCCCTCGGCCCTGCCCCTCGTCCTCGGCACCCTGGCGCGTCTCGGCCATGTCGGCGCCGCGGGGGACCTCGGCGCGTGTCTGGGGCGACCCACCCCCGACCGGGTGCGGGTCGCGCTCGTCCGCGACCTCCCCCGCAGCCACCTCGATCGGGTGGCCGCGGAGCACGTCTGTGCCCCAGGGGCCTCGGCGGACGAACCCGCACTGCTCGTCCTCGACGACCGCGGTGCCGCGCGCGCCTGGGACGCGCTGCGTCGCCACGGACGGCACGGACGCGACGGCCGGGCCGGCCCCGCGGCGGATCGGACCGGGGCCGCCGCCGACCCCGAGAGGGCGACAGCCGACACGACCACCGGTGACACGACCACCGGTGCTGCCGAACCCATGGACCGGGGCGAGGGCCCGACCGGGGGCGTGCTCACCGCGACGGGGTCCTGGGCCGACCTCCCTCGCCTGCTCACCCGCGCGGAGGAGGCGCTCGTCCACACGCCTCCGGGGACGTGGCGGGACCTCGCCGCACCGGCGCGCCGTGCGGACCGTGCCGGCGGCCTCGAGGGGCTCGCCGGCCTCGTCGACGGTGCGACCGGTCTCGTCGGGCTCGTCGACGAGGCCCGCGTCGAGGCGCTCGCGTCCTACCCGCGCGCCGACCTCGTCGCCACGCTCGCCGCCTACCTTCGCCATCGCGGTCGCATCGACCAGGCCGCCGCGGAACTCGGGCTGCACCGCAACTCGATGCGTCACCGGATGGGGATCGTGCGCGAGATCCTCGACGTCGACCTCGACGACCCCGACGTCGCCGCCGCGTGGTGGCTCAGCCTGCGCGCACGCGGAGGTGCCTGACTCCGGGGTGGGTCGGCCGAGACCTCGGTCGCCGGGCCGTGACGACGCGACGGTGTGTCCGCCGAGGACTCCCCCGGATTAATCCGTTGCGCACCCCCCGGGACCGGTTCTACCGTCGTGAGTACACAGGAAAGGAGGTGGTCCGGTAGTGATGATTTCTCGGACTTGTGAGGTGATCGCGCGATAAGCGCGTCCACGTTCAGCACGGACGTGTGATCTCGAATCCACCGCGATCACCGCGTTCGACGGGCATGGAGCGGACTCGTCCACCGCACCGGCCGCACGGCCACCCGTCGCACGTCCGGAACGAGGAACCGGCGCCCACCGCAAGAAGCGGAGGGCGCCGGTTTCGTCGTGTCGGCCCGAGTGGTCGAAGGGCCAGGGGATCAAGGGAACACGGCCATCACGGGAGGGCCGTCGTCGCCGGAGCGAGCGTCGTCAGAGGGCGAAGATCGCGTACAGGGCGTTGACGGCGGTGAGGCCGGCGGCGACGTGCATGAGGACGGGCAGGTTGCGGCCCTTGCGCGCGCGGGCCGCCGAGATCTCGCACAGGGCGACGATCGCGAGCGCGACGACGAGCTTGATCCCCACCCACATGTGATCGAGACCGCCACCGTTCATCTCCATGACGGCGACGATCGCGAGGCCGAGGAGGAGCTGGAGGCGCGCACCCCACACCATCACGGGGTGGATCACCCCCTGGGCGAGGCTCATGATGTACCCGATGACGATCAGCGCGAGCCCACCCCAGTGGGCCCAGCCGAGAATTTGGATCGCGGTGGCCATGTCGCCATCCTAGGGGGCCCGGGCGCGATGTCCCTGTCACCGCGACGAGTCCGGGTCGCCGACGGTGACCTGGCGCGGGCCCGGCGCCACAGGGCGTGATCGCTCGGCCGGTCGGTCAGAGCAGGTGCCGGTGCATGGCCCAGGCGGTGAGTTCGTGGCGGTTGGAGAGCTGGAGCTTGCGCAGCACGCTGCTCACGTGGGTCTCGACGGTCTTCACCGAGATGAACAGCTCCTTCGCCACCTCCTTGTAGGCGTACCCGCGGGCGATGAGCCGCATGACCTCCCGCTCCCGCGCGCTGAGGCGGTCGAGCTCCTCGTCGACCTCGGCCACCTCACCGGCCGCGGCACCGAAGGCATCGAGGACGAATCCGGCGAGGCGCGGGGAGAACACGGCATCGCCGTCGGCGACGCGGCGGATCGCGGCGAGCAGGTCGCGGGGGGAGATCGTCTTGGTCACGTACCCCCGGGCACCGGCCCGGATGACCGAGATGACGTCGTCCGCGGCGTCCGAGACCGACAGGGCGAGAAACCGCACCGGGGGGCCGGGCTCGGTCGTCAGCCCGGCGCAGTCGAGCAGGACGTCGGTGCCGCCGCGGCCCCGACCACCGGGCAGATGGACGTCGAGCAGGACGACGTCGGGCCGGGTGTCGCGCACGATCGCGACGGCCTCCTCGACGCTCGCCGCCTCACCGACGACGTCGATCGCGACGCCGCCGGCAGCCGTGAGTTCGGCGAGTTCGCTGCGCACCCCCGTGCGGAACATGCGGTGGTCGTCGACGAGCACCACCCGGATCGGGCCGGTCCTCGTCTGCATGGCGTCGGTCATCGCTGCTCCTTCGTCGTCGCGCCATCGCGCGACGGGGTCGTCGTCGGCCCGCCCTGCGTCGAGGTCGACGTCACCCCGCCTGCGGAGGCACCCGCGTCGGTCGGGGTGGCCGCGTCGGGCCGGGCATGCGTCTCGGAGGTGTCGGACGTCTCGGGGGTCTCGGGGTCGTCGGGGACCTCGCAGGTGTCGAGGGTCCCGCGGGTGTCGGGCGCTGCGGGCGTCGGCGGCGGTGCGGCCTCCGGCGCCTCCGTGGGCAGGGTGAGCGTCACCTCGGTGCCCTCGTCGAGTCGCCGGATGCGGGCCGTGCCGCCGTGCCGCTCCATGCGTCCGAACAGGGACTCGCGCACCCCCAGGCGATCGCGCGGGACGGCGTCGAGATCGAAACCCCGGCCGTGATCCCGGACGAACACCTCGACGCCGGCGCGGCCGATCTCGGCGAACACCGAGACGGGAGGCGCGCCGTGGCGCACCGCGTTGGCGAGCGCCTCACGCGTGGCGGCGACGAGTGCGGTGCCGTCGTCGTCGAGGGGACGAGTTCCCGTGACGACGAGGTCGACCGGGACGCCGTGGAGGTCCTCGATCTCGTGGACCGTCTCGCTCAGTGCCGCACCCAGGGTGGCCTCTGCGGCCGGCGCCGCACCGTAGAGCCACTCCCGCAGCTCACGCTCCTGGGCACGGGCCAGCGCGACGACGCGGGTCGGGTCCTCGGTGCGTTGGATGAGGGCGAGGGTCTGCAGGACGGAGTCGTGCAGGTGGGCCGCGAGGTCGGCGCGTTCGGTCTCCCGGATGCGGGTGCGCTGCTCGTCCTGGAACCGCTGCCAGAACCGCATGACGATGGGTCCGAGCACGAGCGCGAGCCCGGCGAGCACCGCGAGGGTCGCGAACGCGACGTCGGTGAGGACGCGGCCGCCCTGCTCGCGGGCGACGATCACCGCGACGCCGGTGACCGCCAGCACCGCGCCGAGCAGGACCCGGATCGCCCCCTGACGTCGGCCGTTGCGTTCGTCGAGCTGGGACCAGGCGATGACCGCCCCACCGCCGACCGCGAGGAGCGGGAGCAGGTTCCCCACGGAGAGGAGACCGTCCATCCCTGCCGGCACGCCCCGGACCGGCGCACCGGCGGCGCCGGCGAGCAGACCTGCCGCGAGGAGCGCCCCGACGGCCAGGAGCACCGACCCCACGACGAGCAGCGCCACCGCCGGTGAGAGGCGGTGACGGCGGGCGGCCGTGTTCCGACCGCCGCGCGGCGTCATGAGCCAGAGGAGGATGTAGACGACGACGCCGAGACCGCCGAAGAGGGAGGCGCCGGCGAAGACCCACCGCACGGTGCTCACCGGCAGGTCGAGGTGGTCAGCGACTCCGTCGGCGACCCCTGCCAGGACTCCCCGACCCCGCACGAGGCGGGGCGGCGGCGCCTCGTGGCCCCTCGGCGCCTCGAGGTCGGAGGATCCTGCCGGGGGGGTGGGCCCCGGCGGTCGGGAGGACGCCACGGGCGGTCGCGACCCCGAGGGCGCACCGGGCCCAGGGGGCACGTGCGGCCCGGTGGGGGCGGTGGGCGTCGTCATGCCCTCCATCCTCACCCACCCCGAGCTGCACCGTCACGGCTCGTCGCCGAAATCCGGGAGGAACCCGAGCCTTCCAGGGGCGACTCAGGGGCGATCCCCATACCGCGCCCGACCCCACGAGCCGAGGATGGGAGCACGGCCCCACGACGGTGCCGGGACGACGGACGTGGTCATGGTGCGGGTCTCGGCCGTGGCCGGGCGGCCGACACAGACGACCCGATCAGCGAACCGCGGAGGCCGGACCGGCCCACCGGTGGAGGACGACGCGGCGAGTCGATACACACGAGACGGGAGTACGACGATGGGGTACGACACGACGGAGCCTCCCCGACCGCCCGGTGAGTCGGGCCGCAGGGACCGGGACCCGGAGCCCGCGGGCTCGCAGGCCTCCGCGCACGGCGGAGCGCCGCGATCCGACGCCGGCACTGCGCTGGACCGCCTGATCGCCCGCTGCCGGGAGACGGGTGTGCGGCGGCGGCGGGAACGCCGGTGGGTCGCCGGCGTGAGCGTCGGCCTCGCCGACCGGTGGAACATCGACCCGGTACTCGTGCGGGCCGGGTTCATCGTGCTCACGGTGTTCGGCGGGGTGGGGATCGCGCTCTACCTGTGGTGCTGGCTCCTCCTCCCCGCCGAGGACGGCTCGGTGGCCCTCGACCGGGCGCTCCGCGGCGGGGACGGCGCGGCGATCACCCTGCTGGTCTTCACCGGTCTCATCACGATCGGCTCACTCTCGCCCTACGGCGACGGTGGTGTCCCCCCCGTCGTGTATGCGCTCGCACTCGGCGGCTTCGTCTGGTGGCTCGTCCGCCGCGGCGCCCTCCCCCTCCGGCCCGACGCCCAGGGCTCCGGCGGGCCCTCAGGCTCCGGCCCCACGGCCCGGCCCGACGAGTACCGATCCGGGGACGGAACCGCACCCGTGACCGACGCCCCGATGTTCCCCTCCGCCCACGAGACGGCCCCGCCCGCGGGTCAGGGCCTTCGCCCGATCCCGATCCAGGACGTCGTCCCGGATCGGTCGGGGGTCGCGCAGTCCTCGACGTGGCCACACCCCGCGACGACGCGGACCCCGCAGGCGGACACGCGTGGGAGCGTCTCGAGCAGCGTGATGACGCCACCGGGACGCACGTCGACCACCCTCGACCAGCGACGCGACCGACGGACGAATCTCCTGCTCGGACTCCTCGTCGCGGGGCTGTCCCTGCTCGCCTACCTCGCCGCCGGCTCCCTCGCCGTCACCGGCGCCATCGAGCGGCCCTGGGTCATCGCGCTCGCCGCTCCGCTCGCCGTCATGGGGCTCACCCTCATCGCCACAGCCTTCACGCGGTACCGCCCGACGTTGCTCGTCGTCGCGACCCTCGTCATGGCCGTCAGCCTCCTGTCCTCCGTCGCCGCCTCGACAGCCCCGCGGGAGGGGACCGGTGACGTGCGGTGGGCGCCGACCTCGGCGAGCGAGATCCCTGACGAGTACCGGCATGGCATCGGTGACGCCGAGCTCGACCTCAGCGCGGTGCCCGTCGACGGCGTGCGCCACGTGCGGGTCTCGCAGAGCATCGGTGATCTCACGGTCGTCCTGCCTGCGCAGGCGAGCGCCCGCGTGACGGTCGGTGGAGGCCTGGGCGACGTGGTCGTCGAAGGCGACACGCGGCGTGACGCGGACGACTCGCGCAACCGGGAGACGACCTTCACCGTCGGCAGCGGACCGCAGGCCTACGACCTCGACCTGCGCGGCGGCCTCGGGGACGTCGTCATCGAGGTCGCCGACACCCCTGCCCCCACCGCGGCCGGTGTTCCGGCCACCGACGTGACGGGAGTCCTGTGATGAGCTCGCCGTTCCCGCCCCCGTCCGACCCCCGGCGCGAGCCCTCCTGGGACGACGTGACGTGGTCCCCCCCGACCGGGCCGGCCGTGGGAGCCGACTCTCCCACCGGCGACCCGGGACGTCCGGGATCGACGCCGCCCGGCTCGGCCTCCCCCGCGTCGCCCTCCCCCGTGCCGCCTCGGCCACCTCATGTCCCGACGACCCCGGAGGTGTCGCACGGCTCCACGACCGCACCGGGCCCCGCCCCCCGGGACGAGGGCCGCAGCGGAGTCCGCCAGGTGCAGACCGGGCGTCTGCTGCTCGGGGTCCTCGCGCTCCTGGTCGCGATCTTCACCGCCGGGCCGGCGGTCACGGGCACCCCGTGGCTTCCCCATCTCGGCTGGAGCACGTGGTTGCTCGTCATCGGGGCCGCGTGCGTCCTGCTCGGGCTCGTGGGACTCCTCGCCGGCCCCCTCTCCCGCCGGCACCGCGACCGCGCCTGACGCCCACCGCTCCCCGAGGCCGCTCGGGTCCCGCACTCGCGTCGACCGCCCGCCCCGCGACCGCCCACCCCGGCGACCGGGGTGGGCGGTGGCGGTTCAGACCTCCCGGCCCTCCGCCGCCGCGGTGCGGAGGCGCTCGACCTGGCGCAGTCGGGCCTGGTCGGCGAGGGTGTCGTCGATGACCGCGGGTTCGAAGTCCGCTCCCGTGCGCCCGAACGACTGCCGCAGCAGCCGGTCGATGAACGCCGGGTTGGCGGGGAGCACCGGTCCGTGGAGGTAGGTGCCGTAGACGTGGTCGCGCACGGCGCCCTCGGTGCCGTCGCGCCCGTTGTTGCCCCGGCCGTAGCCGAGGGTGCCGAGGGGCTCCTGCCCCTCGCCGCGTTCGGTGGAGCCCGAGTGGTTCTCGTACCCGACGATGTCGCCGAACTCCGTCCGGAGCAGGACCGGCCCGATCATCCGGACGTCGTTGCCGCGCGTCGTGACGTCGAGGATCGACAAGCCCGGGATGACCCGCCCCGTGTGCGTGCGGAAATCGTGGCCGAAGAGCTGGTACATCCCGCAGATCATCAACATCGGCACCCCGTCGCGGGCGAGCGCGGCGAGGGTGGGGCCGATGGCGGCGAGGTCCTCACGCACCCGGTCCTGCCCGGAGTCCTGCCCGCCGCCGCCGAGGACGACGTCGACGTCCGACGGCAGCGTGCTGCCCGGATGGTGCTCGACGACGACCGCGTCGTACCCGTGACGACGGGCCCGCATCGCGAGCGCACGGGTGTTGCCGCGGTCGCCGTAGATGCTCATCTCCCGCGGATACAGGTGGACGATCGTCACCGTGCCCTTGCGCGCGCCGACCGCAGGGCCAGCGCCGGTCGGGTCGTCGATCGGCACGTCGACGAGGTCGCGGGAACCGGGTCCGTCGGCTCCCGGGGTGGGGTGCGGGGCGTGCGTGCTCACTGGCCCTCCTCGCCGAACGCGGACAGGTCGTAGCGGGCGGCGAGCACCCGACGCAGGTGCATCATCGCGGTGTAGGTGCAGAACAGCCGCAGCGGTTCGCCCGGCCGGCAGGCGAGGAACGCGTCGAGCGCCTCGTCGAGGTCGGGGATCACCGCCTCGGTGGCGACCCCGTCGTACTCGAGGCGCAACGCCATGTCGTAGGCGCGGATCCCGCTGGTGAGCGCGACGCCGCGCTCGCGCAGCGAGGCGAACGATACGTCGTAGAGCCAGCTCACGTCGCGTCCGTCGGCGGTGTTGTCGTTGATCGCGATCATCGTGGCGGCGGGGCGGCCGCCGTAGGTGCCGAGCGCGACCGTGAACCCGGCCGGGTTCTTCACGAGGACGAGTTCGAGCGTGCGTCCGTCGCCGAGGTCGACGACCTCACCTCGACCGAACGGAGGCGCGAGCTGCGCGAGCGAGGTGGCCGTCGTGGCCGGGTCGAACGCGTCCCCGAGGACCACCCGCGCGGTGGTGCTCGCGGCGGTCGCGTTGATCATGGCGGCGAGTCCCCGCTGGCGCAGGTGCACCGGGCCCACGTGCGGACCGGCACCGAACTCGACGACGAACTCCTCCCCCTCACCGGGCACCGGACGCAGCAGTCCGTCGGCCCCCGTGGGCGGCGGCGGCTCGAAGACCGTCGCGTCGACGTCGGCCTCCCGGAGTTCGGGCAGGCGATCGGCGATCGCGTCGTGCAACCCGAAGTACGTGACGGGAGCGGTCATCTGGCGGGCGTGCTTGGCGACGAACGGGTCGTCACGGTTGACGACGACCCCCCGGGTGGCCTGGACGCCGAGCCTGCGGAGGAGGTCGGCGGTGAAGTCGATCTCGGCGAAGCGGTCGAGCTGGTCGCGGGCCACGTTGAGCAACAGCGCGTGGGTCGGAGCGACGACCTTCGCGAAGTGCAGCGCGTGCGCCTCGTCGAGTTCCAGGACGGCCGCGTCGGCACTCAACCGGCCGTTCAACCCCACCTCGCCGAGCATCGAGGAGATGACCCCGCGAGTGAAGTTGCTCCCGGTCGGGTTGCTGAACACCGCCAGTCCGTGCGCGCGAAGGATGGCGGCGAGCATGCGGGTCGTCGTCGTCTTGCCGTTCGTGCCGGTGACGACGACGACGTGCGGCACGTCACGCAGCGCCGTCGCGAGGAACCGCGGGTCGATGCGTTCGGCGAGGAGCCCGGGCATCGCCGAACCGCCACCACCCCGTAGGCGTGCGGCCACGCGGGCCGCCTTGCCGGCGAGCACGGCGAGGGGCGTACGGGGGGCGGCTGTTCTCCGGGGCACGGCGTCAGCCTAACGGCGGCCGGGCACGGTTCTTTTCGGACACGGCGGGCGGGGCCGGCAGGGCGTCGAGCCCCGCGGAGACGAGGGCGACGAGGGTCGCACACACGACGCCCATCGCCCCGAGCACGACTGCGCCGACGACGACGTTCGAGGTCTCGCCGTGAGTCACCATCCCCGCGAGGAGCAGGAACACCCCGGCGAGCAGCGCGCCGGCGAACGCCGGCAGGGCGTGGCGGCGCAGGACCGACCCGGTCGGGGACTCCACGCGGATCGGTCCGGTCCAGGCGGCGTCGACCCGGCGGGACGTGCGGTCGGCGAGCAGCAGTCCGAGGCCCGCGAACACCGCGCACACGCCGTAGGCGGCGATGACGTCGCTGGGTCGGTGCCAGCGCTGGAGGAGGACGGCCGCGCCGGTGAGGGTCCCCGCCCCGGCGGCCAGGAGGGCGACCACGCGCCGCCATCGGGCCGGGACGACGAACAGTGCCGCGAGGACGAGCGAGGTGACGACGGTGACGTGACCGCTCGGCAGGGTGTTCTCCGAGCCGATGCCGTGGTCGGGGCGGGGCAGGCCCGCCTTGAGGATCTGGGTGGCGACGTTCGCGCCCGCGACGAGGACGATCGCGGCGAGCCCGCGGGACGTGCGTCGGCGGGCGAGGGCGAGGAGCACGGCGATGACGAGGACGACCGCGATGAACTCGACGCTCACGAGGCCCAGCCACTCCTCGAGGATCCGGGACGTGCGCCAGGGCACGGCCACCGACCACCGACTTCGCTCGTCGGCGCGCTGCCCGAGGTGGGTCCACACGACGAGGACGACGCACGCCGCCACCGCCAGCCCGCCCAGCGCGACCAACACCCGGCCGACCCGACCGGTTCCCCACCCGCTCATCCCTGCGTGCCTCCACCCCTCGTCCGGGACCCGCGGAGCCGACGTGGCCCCGAGTGTTCGACCCCTCTCCACAAGAGTGCCGTACGCAGCGGCAACCTCCGGCCCCGGCACGGACGCCTGCGCGTCGGCACACCCCTGAGGTCTGGGTGGGGTCGGCTCCGGGACCCCCGATGGGTCGTCGGTGGCCGGGGATACGCTGAACTCCCTGAACGAGGAGGACTGCGGTGTCGGAAGTCGAGTCGGGCGGGCGGTGCCGCGTCGCCGTGGTGGGCGGCGGGGTGAGCGGCCTGCGCGCCGCGCGACGCCTCGCCGAGGCCGGGGCGGAGGTCACCGTCCTCGAGTCCTCCCCGCGGCTCGGTGGACAGATCCGCACCGTCGAGGTCGCCGGTGTCCCCGTCGACGCGGGTGCGGAGGCGATGCACCTCGGCGCGCCCGGTGTCGCCGAGCTCCTCGATGCGCTCGACCTTCGCGAGGACATGGTGACGGCCCGCCCCGGGGCGTCGTGGATCGTCACGCCCAAGGGGCTGCGCCGGCTGCCGGCCGGCGTGGGGCCCGCCGGGCCCACGCGCCTGCGACCCGTCCTGCGCAGCGGGGTCATGACGGTACCGGGGCTCGTGCGCGCCGGGCTCGAACCGGTCCTCGCCCGCACCGCCGGCACGACCGACCTCTCCCCCGGTCACGACCGCTCGGTCGGGGAGTTCGTCGGGTCGCGGTTCGGCGCCCAGGTCGTCGACCGGTTCGTCGACCCCCTCCTCGGAAGCCTCCACGCCGGTGACGTGCGCGCGTTGAGCCTGCGCGCGACGGCGCCCTCGCTCGTCCCCGCCGCCACGACGGGCCGGTCGCTCGTCCGCGGTCGGCGACCCTCGCCGCGCCCGAAGCCGGGGGTGGCCGCGGCCCCGCCGATGTCGTTCGTCTCCTGGAGCGCGGGGCTGCAGCGTGTCGTCGACGCCCTCGCCGACGGGCTGGACGTCGCGACGAACGCGCCGGTCGAGTCCGTCACCGCCGCGGAACCGGGTGCGGTCCATCGCTACCACCTCGTCGTCGGCGGCCCGACCCCGCGCACCCTCGACGTCGACGGCATCGTCCTCGCGACCCCCGGCGACGTGGCCGCCCGGCTTCTCCGTCACCTCGCCCCGGCGGCCGCGTCCCCCCTCACGCAGACCGACCGGGCATCGGTCGCGACGATCGTCCTCGCCTATCCGCGCCGGGTCGTCGACGCCCTGCCCGCGTTCCGCGGCACCGGGGTGCTCGTGCCCTCGAGCGTGGGGTCGCTGCTCAAGGCGGCGACGTTCCTCACGACCAAGTGGCCGCAGCTCGACCACCCGGAGTGGTACTTCGCCCGTCTGTCGGCGGGTCGCGCCGGCGACGCCCGCCTCGCCGGACTCGACGACGACGAACTCCTCGCCCGCGTGCGGCGCGACCTGCGCACGTTCATCGGCCTCGACGTCGCGCCCCGTCACGTGCACGTGCAGCGGTGGCCCGACGCGATGCCGCAGCTCACCGTCGGTCACCCCGACCGCATGACCACCGCTCGCGCCGCGCTGCCCGCCGGCCTCACGATCACCGGGTCGTCCTACGACGGCGTCGGCATCGCCTCGTGCCTCACCGCCGCGGCCCGCGCCGCGGACACCCTGCTCGACCAGCTCGCCGAGCTCGACCGCTCCATCCCGTCCACTCGGCCCGACCGCACCGCCGCGCAAGGAGACACGCCCGCATGACCGCCGCACCCGAGAGGGCCGTCCGCCGCCTCAAGCACGACATCGACGACCGACCGATGATCGTCATCTGGGAGGTCACCCGCGCCTGCCAGCTCGTGTGCAAGCACTGTCGCGCCGACTCCCAACCCGTCGCTCACCCCGAGCAGCTCACGACCGCGCAGGGCAAGGCCCTCCTGCGCGACATCGCCTCGTTCGGCAGGCCGCTGCCGATCGTCATCCTCACCGGCGGTGACGCGTTCGAGCGACCCGACCTGCACGAGATCATCTCCTACGGGTCCTCGCTCGGGCTGCACATGGCACTCTCACCGTCGGTGACCCCCAAGCTCACCCGTGAGGCGGTGCGCGAGATGCACGCCGCGGGCGCCAACTCGATGTCGCTGTCCCTCGACGCCGCGCGCCCCGAGACCCACGACGCCTTCCGTGGGATCTCGGGGGTGTTCGACGCGACGATCCAGGCCGCGCACTGGATGCGCGAGGACAAGGTGCGGCTGCAGGTCAACACCACGGTGACCCGTGACACGGTCACGCAGCTGCCCGACGTCCTGCGGCTCATGCTCGAGGTCGACGCCTCCCTGTGGAGCCTGTTCTTCCTCGTCCCGACCGGCCGAGGGCAGCGCCTGCAGACCCTCGATCCGCCGCAGATCGAGGACGTCCTGCACTGGATGGCCGACATCTCCGACATGATCGCCGTCAAGACCACCGAGGCCCCGCAGTACCGCCGGGTGCTCACCCAACGGGCCCGGGCGAGCGCCGAGGGCCGCGACCCCCGCGAGCTCGAGCACCGCGGCGACACGTATGCACAGCTCACGGCCGGGACGGAGCGGATGCTCGCCGAGCGCGCCCAGGAGGGTCACGCCCGACCCAAGCGGCCACCGCGTCCGCCGATCGACATCAACTCCGGCCGCGGGTTCGCGTTCGTCGACCACCGCGGCAACGTCTACCCCAGCGGCTTCTTCCCCCAGCACTGCGGCAACGTCAAGGATCTGGGCTTCACCCGCATCTACCGGGAGTCCGACCTCCTGCGCTCGCTGCGCCGCCCCGACGGGTACCACGGCAAGTGCGGCGTCTGCGAGTTCAACCAGGTCTGCGGCGGATCGCGCTCGCACGCCTACGCCGTCACCGGCGACATCCTCGGCTCGGACCCCACCTGCGGCTACATCCCCGAAGCGATGCGCGGCCCCCACGAGCGACCCGGCCACGCCGTCATCGCACCGGCCTGAGGTCACTCAGGTCGATCGGGACAGCACGCCCAACCGCCGGGCGAGGAGCAGGCACATCACCGACCAGGGCACGAGCGAGCCGACCCCGAAGGCGAGTCCGACGGGGCCGGCCACCGTCGACGGCACGAGCATGAGCACCCCGGAGGCGAGCGCCCACACCCCGGTCGCGCGAGAGAACAGCGACGAGCGCAGCAGCGCGGACGCGAACAGCAGCAGCACGATCGCGCCGAGTTCGTAGTAGACGAGGAAGGCCGTCCCCTTCCACGCCGCGAGCTGCGCCTCGCCCGCAGCGAGGAGGACGAGGCGATCCTGGCCGGTGGCGTCCGCGTACCGTCCCGCGAGGTGGAGGAGTTCGACCGCGGGGTTGGACGCCATGTACGACGCCATCTGGAGTACGCCCAGCACGAGCGCGATGGTCACGACACCTCGGTGCTCGCGCCACAGGCAGATCGCGAGGGCGACGTAGAGCAGCAGCACGAACACGTTGTTGACGACGTACAGGGCATCGAGCGAGACGAGTCCGAGCAGCGGCTCCCGGGCCATGAGGTCGAGCACCTCGGGGGCGGTGTGGGGCGGGGGCCACACCGCGAAGACGACGAGCTGGACGACGATGAGCGCGACCGACCCGAGCGCCGCTGCCGCGCCCGTGCGCACGGTGCCGCGCCAGGCGGCGACCTCCGGCTCCGAGATCGGTCGAGGAAGCGGCGGCGCGCTCATCGTCGTGGCCTCGGACGGGCTCAGACGGCGGGGGTGAAGAAGTACGTCGTGTGCTCGACGATGCGGTCCCGGGCGTTGTCGAACCGGAAGAACGCGGCGAACCCCATGGTCGTGCGGCCGCCCTCCTTGAGTTCGCCCTCGAAGGTGCCGTGCGCCGCGGCGGAGGTGCCGTCGATGACCACCTCGCGGATGACGTGCCGCCCGGAGGCGAGCTTGCGGCCGCGGGTGTAGTAGTCGCGGAGGCCCTCGAGACCGGTGATCGGCGGGTAACCGGGGCGGCGGTAGAGGATCTCGCCGCCGAAGTAGTCGAGTGCCGCGTCGATGTCGTCGCGATCGAGCGCGTCGTAGTAGCCCTGCACCGTCGCCCGCACCGAGGACTGCTCCGCCATCATCCGCTCCTTCGATCGACCCGGTTGGTGCGCCCAGACTACGGCCGTCCGCACCACAGGTGCCGCCTCGACCCTCCCGACTCGACCCGACCACGAGATCGCAGCCGACGATGTGGTGAGGGGGCTGTCATGACGACCTCCTCACCACATCGTCGGCTGCATCCTCGGCGTCAGGGGATGACGCGGACGGCGCCGGCGTACTCACCCTTGGTGTCGTACTCGCTCAGCGACATCACCTCGACACTGCGGGCGGAGTTCGGCGACTGGAGGATCATGTCGTCGCCGAGATACACGGCGACGTGCCGGATGCGGCTGCCACCGGGCGTGGACGCGAAGAAGACGAGATCGCCGCGGCGCAGGTCGGAGCGCTCGACCTTGGGGAATCCCGAGGCGTTGAGCTGCGGACCGGAGTCGCGCGGCAGCGTGATGCCGTGGTGGTGGAAGATCGTCGAGGTGAAGCCGGAGCAGTCGAAGCCCCACGCGCTCACGCCCGCCCAGAGGTAGCGGAGCCCGAGGAATCGCAGCCCCGTGGCGATGACGTCCTCGACGGTCGGCGTCGGGGGCTTCCGGCCCGGGGCGCGGAGGGCGACGTCCCGCCGACGCACGAGGGCCCACCCGCCTCCGGGGATCGCCACCCGGACGACACCGTGCCCGGCGCCGAGCACCGGGAGTGCGGTGTCGAGCGAGACCGGGAGTCCGCGCCGGCCGCCCAGCGGCGTGCCGTACAGCCGGGCGCGTGAAGCCCTGACGATCGCCGTAAACGTCGAGGACGTGAGCTGCGCGAATCGCTCGTCGGCGACGAGCTGGCACACCGGGACCCACCCCGGGTACCCGCGAGGGTCGCGCGGGGTGGGCTGGTCCACGACGAGGATCCTGGCCCAGTCGCCGTCGATGCGGTCGACGATCACCCGACGCCCGAACATCGCCTGGGTCTCGAGCTTGCTGCCCTCGCTCAACCACGCGCGGGTGGCGGTGTCGGGCATCGCCGCGTTCCAGGCGTCGAGGTCGACGGGGTTCGTGAGGGACGGGCGGTCGAGCGGCCTCGCGAGACGTGGTTCGCTCCACGCCGTCGCCACGGACACCTGCACGAACGCGGTGACACCGGGAACGATGCCGGTGCCACCGGGCCGCGGGAGATGACGGCGGGCCGGGCCCGGGGCCGCCGAGGCCGGGTTCGCGGCGCCCACGGTGAGGGCGGCACCGGCCGCACCGGCCAGGAGCGCACGGCGTGAGATGTCGGAGTCATGGGTCATCGGTCTGTCCTCTCGGGTCACCGCCGGAGGCGGCATGGACATGCGGGCCGACATCGGACCGGCGACACCACCCACCCCGGCGCGCGCAGGTCCGCGAATCCATCATGACCCCAGAGGGGTTCACGCCCGCGCCCACGAGCTCCCCATCAGCGCGCCGGACCTCGGCCCGGGGAGAGGACGCCGACCCTCACCGTCGTCGGCGACACGTTCCCCACTTCTGTCCGCTGAGACGGGCGACACCCAGGTGCAGCGCCGTCTCGTCGCGGAGGCAACGTGCTTCGAGACCACAACTGAGACGTGGATCACAAGGTCACGACTCGGTATCGACCAGGACCGCATCTCCCCACCTGTCTATCGCCACGGTGACGAATCCCCCTACGGTGCCTGACACCGAGCCGCAACCGCGGCCCAGAGTCAGGAGAAGCGCGTGAGGAACCCCCGCCGTACCACCACCGTGCCCTGGTCGTCACCGGCCTGTCCTTCACCGGCGTCGCAGCGGCGACGGCCGCCCCGGCCGTCTCGACGTCCACCAGCTCCGCGGTCACCACCGCGACGACCCGCGAGCCCCCCGGCAAGGACGACCTGCAACGCTCGGCCAAGCTGCGCCGCCAGGTCAGCGCCGACTCCGTGATGGCGCACCTCCGGCGGTTCGAGGACCTCGCGAAGGCGAACGGCGGCAACCGCGCCGCCGGCACCCCCGGGTACGAGGCCACCGCCGCCTACGTCGAGAAGGAGCTGAAGAACGCCGGGTACAAGCCCACCCGGCAGTACTTCGAGTTCCGCTTCGAACAGGTCACCAGGACGAGCCTCACGCAGGTCAGCCCGCAGCAGCGCAGCGTCGAGCACAACCCGATGTCCTACAGTCCCGGCGCGCCGGTCGGTGGCATCACGGCCGACCTCGTCGTCCCCGCCGTCGCCACCGGCTGCGACGCCGCCGCCTGGCAGGGGGTCCAGGCCACCGGCAAGATCGCGCTCGTCCAGCGCGGCACGTGCTCCTTCGCCGTCAAGTCGCAGATGGCCAAGGCCGCCGGCGCCTCCGCCGCGATCATCTACAACAGCACCGACGACGCGCTGAGCGGCACCCTCGGCGGCCCCGCCCCCGACTACGTGCCCACCACCGGCATCACGAAGGCCGAAGGAGAATCCCTGCTCGCCGCCACCAAGGCCGGTCCCGTCAGGATGACGTTCGTGCTCGACAAGATCATGGAGCAGCGCAAGACCTTCAACATCATCGCGGAGACCCCGTGGGGCAGCTCCGACAACGTCGTCATGGTGGGCGCGCACCTCGACTCGGTGACCGGCGGCCCCGGCATCAACGACAACGGCTCCGGCTCGGCGGCGATCCTCGAGGTCGCCCGGGAACTCAACAAGCAGAGCAACATCCAGGGCAACCTCAAGCGCATGCCGAACAAGGTGCGTTTCGCCTGGTGGGGTGCGGAGGAGATCGGTCTGCTCGGCTCGACCCACTATGTGAACGACCTCGTCGCCACCAAGCCCGACCAGCTGAAGAAGATCGCGACCTACCTCAACTTCGACATGGTCGGTTCCCCGAACTACATCATCGGCGTCTACGACGCCGACCAGTCGACCTACAAGGCGCCCGTGCCGGTCCCGCCGGGCTCCGTCGCGACCGAGAAGGTCTTCACCGACTACTTCCACGCCGTCAAGCAGCCGTGGGTCGACACCGAGTTCTCGGGGCGCTCCGACTACCAGGCGTTCATCGTCAACGGCGTTCCCGCCTCCGGCCTGTTCACCGGTGCCGACGGCAAGAAGAGCGCCGAGGAGAAGGCCCTGTTCGGCGGCACGGTCGGGGAGACCTACGACCCGAATTACCACACGCCCCAGGACGACCTGACGAACATCGACAAGACGGCGTTGGAGATCAACAGCGACGCGATCGCGCACGCGGTGCTCACCCTCGCCACCAGCACCAAGGCCGTCAACGGCCGCAGCTGATCGAGCCGGGTCCGCCCGGATCACTCCGCGCCGGGGTGGGGACGACTGTCGTCTCCACCCCGGCAGGGTGCGCGGAGCCGACTCCGACAGGCAGGCCCCTCCCGGTGTCCTCGTCGGGCGTCTAGGGTGCGAGTTCGGACGTTCGGTCCGCGCGACGGACGACGACGGCGCACAACCCCCTCGCCCTCGACCCCAGGATCGGCAGGACCCCATGGACATCGTGCTCGCGCAGGGTGACATCACGACCTACGACGTGGACGCGATCGTCAACGCCGCCAATCACTCCCTGCTCGGAGGCGGGGGCGTCGACGGTGCCATCCACCGGGCCGGCGGGCCGGCGATCCTCGCCGAGTGTCGGCTCATCCGGCAGGAGGAGTGGCCCGAGGGTCTGCCCACCGGGGAGGCCGTCGTGACGACCGGGGGCGACCTGCCCGCGCGGCACGTCATCCACACCGTCGGACCCACCTGGGCGAAGACCGAGGACAGGTCCGACCTCCTGCGGTCCTGCTACCGCACCAGCCTGCGCGTCGCCGATGAGATCGGTGCGAGGACGGTCGCGTTCCCACTCGTGTCCGCCGGCGTGTACCGCTGGCCGAAGGACGACGCCGTGCGCCTCGCCGTGACGACCCTGCGCGACACCCCCACCCAGGTCACCACGTCGACCCTGGTCCTCTTCGACCACGCCACCTACGAACTCGCCCGGCAGGTGGTGGCGGGCCTGACCTGACCGAGGGTTCGTGCAGGGCCCACCCCGAGACCGACGACCGCGTGTCCTCCCGGCTGCGCCTCGTGGCGTGCGTCCACCGGGACATCGGCGCAGCACGGTGTCCCGGCTGGGGATCCGTGCCTCCACCCGGGCGAGGCGCTCCGGCTGTCGTCCTCCGAACACCGTTCCTCCTCCGGCCGTGCCCACCCCGCGGCGAGCCCCGGCCATCGTCGCGCCTCCTCGTCGCCTCATCGCCCGTGGCTTCCTTCCCCGGGCGCCACGTGACTTACGCCCTCAGATGCGGCTCAGGCACCACGAGGTGACGTCGCACTGCCCTTCGTCGCCACCCGTGGCGAGGACGGTGCCGTCGGCGCGGACCCCGACGCTGTGACGCGAACCGGCCGCGACCGCGACGACGTCACGCCACGACGAGACGTCGCACTGTCCGTGCTCGTCGCTTCCCGCGGCCATGACGCGGCCATGACCATCGAGCCCGAGCGTGTGGTGGCTGCCCGCGGCCACCCCGATGATGTCGCGCCAACGGCCCACCTGCGTCGCGCCGGAGCGACCGTCGCCGGCCGCGCACACCCGCCCGTTCGCCGTGACCGCGACCGTGTGCAGGTATCCGGCCGAGATCCCCCGGACGTCACGCCAGCCCCCGACATCGCACTGCCCACGACTCCCCAGCCCGGCGGTCACGACTGCGCCGTCCGCGCGCAGCCCGACGGAGTGCCAGTCCCCCGCCGACACCGCGACGATCTCCCGCCACGCGCTCACGTCGCAGGCGCCCTCCGAGCTCCGACCCGCGGCAAGCACGGTCCCGTCCGCTCGAGCGCCCAGGCTCCGCCGCCACCCCGCGGCGACAGCGACGACCGCGGCCCACTCGTCCACCTCGCACTGCCCGGCACCGTTCCACCCGGCCGCGACGACGCTGCCGTCTGCGCGCAGCCCCAGCGTGTGCGAACGGCCGGTGTTCCTCGCCGCGTGCACGCTGCCCGCGGCCACCGCGACGATGTCACGCCACTCCTGAACACGGCACTCGGGCTCGCCGGGTATCCCGGCCGTGACCACTGTTCCCGCCGACGTCACCGCCACCGTGTGCCGGCGCCCTGCCGCGATACGCCCGAACAGCGTCCTCACCTCCCCGCAGCCGTGGAGAGCTTCGGCCGCACGCGTGGCTCACTCCCACTCGCGTTCACGGTCGCGGGAGTGAACCACTCCCTGCCCACCGACGCGCGAATGGTCCCGGCCGCACCCGCGGCTCACTCCCACTCACGTTCATGGTCACGGGAGTGAACCACTC